>JAEUTB010000189.1 GCA_016787995.1 Flavobacteriales bacterium
ACGCCCTTGCTGTCCGGAGGGGAAGAAGAGGAGATCGAATTGATGTTCCACCGGTTGGAAGCTGAAGGCCCACAAGGTGTCCGGGTGTTCACCTCCGATGGTTTCTACCGCCAAGACCGGCCTGATGGACCTGTGACCCAAGTACCATTGAAGTGGGATGACATCGATCTACAGCCCACCTTCATGCTGAAACAAGGGTCCGGCGCATTGATCGGAACGGAATACGGGTTCGTCAAACAGTCGTCGCTGGATGATGGGCGCTATACCGGCGTAGACATGAACGATGGCTACGCTTTCACTTTCCATCCCGGTGACATGTATCAAGTGCGGTACATCGCGACCGACACGATGGCCGGCCGGTCGATAATGGTGGTGGGAACCCTCGGGTATGGTGTGCATGTGATCGATGCGCGCACGATGACCATACTGGGTTGCGGCATGCCACCGGCAGCCCAGACGGTGAAGGCCCGGTCGCTGGTATCGGATATGGTCCGTGATGAGAAGGGCACCTACTGGATCGCATCGGCGGATGGGCTGTACAAGTGGCGGTGCACCGACCCATTGACCAATGGTGCGGAAGAGCGAGAGCGACCCATGAGCCATACCGGGATCATAGGCGCGGGCAAGGCGTTCGCTGACCTTGTGCTCGAAGGGGGTATGCTTTGGGCTGTTACGCGGGAAGGAGATCTCATACGCGTTGAAGGAGATAGCCTGCAGCACGTGCAGACTCCGTGGCGGATCAACGGGGCCCATGGCCTATGCGCGGATCGGCAAGGGCGGCTGTGGTTGAGCAGCGACGATGGCCTGATCCGCGCGGACCCGCGCGATGGTGGTTTCATCCGTGTCCCGGTGAATGACGGATCGGAGCATCGCAAGCTCACCCGTGCGATCGGCACCCTATCGGATGGCAGCATCGCGTTCGCAGCCAACAACACACTGTTCCGTTTCGACCCGGCCGTGTTCGACAGCTTGCCAGCGCTTCCGACACCCTACTTGTCCAGCACTTCTACAGCTGGTGAGGCGGTCGTGGTCAACCAGGGTCGCATCACGTTGAGTTACACAGCAAGCGTGATCGACATCGGCATCAGCGCCCTGGCCTTCGGGTTCCCGAAGGCGCTTGATTTCGAATACCGACTGGATGGAGTGGAGCGTGAGTGGCGCACGACCACGGCAACTGCGCCTATCCGCTACGCCGGAGTACCGGTGGGTGAACATCGGCTTCTGGTCAGGGTGCACGACCCGTACGGTCGCACAGGACCCGAGCACGTACTGCTCGTGCTCCGGGTGAATGGACCCTTCTGGCAGCAATGGTGGTTCTATGCGTTGGCGGCGGTCATCGCCTCCCTGGGTGTGTACGCCTGGTCGCGGTACCGGTTGTCCCAAGCGCTGAAGCTGCAAACGGTGCGGGATCGTATCGCGAGCGACCTGCATGATGAAGTGGGCTCTTCATTGAGCAGCATCACCATCGGTTCGAAGTTGGCCGCGCAGTTGAGCACGAGTGAGAGCGCGCAAGTGAAGGAGATCCTTGCACGCATCGGTGAGACCAGCAGTGAGAGTCTACGAAGCATCAGCGACATCGTGTGGGCGATAGACCCGAAGAACGACCAGGGCGAAGCGCTGGTGAAGCGGATGCGACGGATCGCGAACGAATTGTTGGAGAGCAAAGGCATCGAAGTCGCATTCACCGTGACCGGTGGTGTGGAAGAGCTGAAGCTACCCATGAACGCCCGCAAGGAGATCGTGCTCATCTACAAAGAAGCGGTACACAATACGAGCAAATACAGCAACGCCACGCAGGTGCAAGTGGAATTGACGGTGAGGCAGAGCAACTTGATGGTTCGCCTCCACGACAACGGTAAGGGCTTCGAACCTGCGCTGCACCCCGACGGCCATGGGTTGGGCAGCATGAAGCGCAGGGCACATGCGCTGGGTGCTGCATTCGAACTTCAGAGCGCCAACGGTTCGGGCACCACCGTGAAGCTGAAGGTGGACCTAACGGGTATGCGCGATTGACCTACATGGCACTGTCCTAACGCTCGGCTGCTCGAGGCACGCGACGCATCGCTTCGCCCCTACTCGTGTGGCGAGGTGGAGCCCAAAGAAACCCGCAACGGTCGACTCCATGGTGGAGCGCGCAAACGGAGTGATGCGCATTAGACTCTGCGCAGGAGACCCGACCAGGGTCTTCGTCAAGAAGGAGCATCACGTATTCTCGGGATGGCGCGCCATGCGGGAAGTGCTTCACTTTGGAGCACTGAGAACACCATGCGCTCCTTCCACTCCCTCCTACTCGTTGTTCTTGCACTGAGCGATGCACGAGCGCAGCTATTCATGCGCGCTTACGCTCCACTGGGAGCCACTTTCGATCCACCGAACTACTACGCTGGCTCGTTCGCAGCGGCATTGGTGCCTTCAGGCCATGTGCTCACCATCGGGGATGGTTCTGTGATCGCCACGGACGAGGAGGGTATACCGCAATCGTGCTACAAGCTTCGCCGAACCTCCACGCTCAACAGCGACGGATTGTTACTTACCAAAGCGGAAGCGGATGGTGCGCATGTCTTCTATTACGCCACGCTCGGCAGCGATACCATGGCCGTGGTGAAGTCGGATGGTGGGGGAAGCATCGTTTGGCAGGCGGGCCTACTCGGAGCGAACACCGGCGAGCAGTTGCTGCCCACAGGCGATGGTGGCTGCATGCTCCTCTATCGGATCGGCAATGCAGGAAGCCAACGGGCCGCCATGGTGCGCTACAGCGTGAGTGGAGCCGTTCTCTGGCACAAGGCGTATCGCATCGCCGGTAACAACGCCAACTTCATAGCAAGAGGCCTGGCCCATACCGCCGATGGCGGCTACCTGCTCTCTGGCAGCTACAAGGCAGCGTCCGTGACCAAGGCATTCGTGTGCCGCTTGAGCGCCAACGGTACGGTGAGCTGGGCACGGGAGATCGGGCCGGGTAACAACAACTACGACGAGGCGCTTACGGCGACCGAGCTACCCAATGGCAACATCCGTGTAGCCCTATCGCTACCCCAAGAGAATATTTACCTCGGTATGGTGGACCTCGGCGCCACGGGGAACTTCGTGAGTTCGTGGGGCTACCAAGGCGCAACCTTCACCGTCGGCAGCATACGCTTCACAAGCGATGGCTCGGCGTACTGCACCGGAGGCAACGGCGCACAAGTATTCAAGCTGGCACCGGATGGGACGACGGTCTTCTC
>JAEUTB010000201.1 GCA_016787995.1 Flavobacteriales bacterium
AGATGCTCACCATGCGCAAGATCCCACACAACGTGCTGAACGCGAAACAGCACCAGCGCGAGGCCGAGATCGTGGCACAAGCCGGTCTGGCGGGTACGGTCACCATCGCCACCAACATGGCGGGTCGTGGTACGGACATCAAGCTCGGGCCCGGCGTGAAGGAGGCGGGTGGTCTGGCCATCATCGGTACGGAGAAGCACGAGAGCCGCCGCGTGGATCGCCAGTTGCGCGGTCGTGCCGGTCGTCAGGGCGATCCGGGATCATCGCAGTTCTACGTGTCGTTGGAGGATGACCTGATGCGCCTGTTCAACAGCGAACGCATCGCGAAGCTGATGGACACCATGGGCCTTAAGGAAGGCGAAGTGATCCAGCACCGGATGGTGACGGCGAGCATCGAGCGTGCACAGAAGAAGGTGGAGGAGAACAACTTCGGCATCCGCAAGCGCCTGTTGGAGTATGATGATGTGATGAACAGCCAGCGGACGGTGATCTACAAGCGCCGCCACCATGCGCTCTTCGGCGAGCGCCTGAAGCTGGACGTGTTGAACATGTTCTACGAGGTGAGCGCCAGCGTGGTGAACGAATACCACGAGAGCGGTGACTTCGACGGCTTCCAACTGGAGCTCTTCCGCCGCCTGAGCTGTGAAAGCCCGGTGAACGCCGAGAACTTCAAGAACATCAAGACCGAGGAGCTGATCGAACAGGTGTACGATGCCGCCTTGGCCAGCTACGAGCGCCACGGCAAGGTGACGGCCGACCAGGCCATGCCGGTGATCACCGATGTGTTCTTGAACCAAGGACAACAGTACCAGAACATCGTGGTGCCGATCACCGACGGCATGAAGACCATGCAAGTGGTGACCGACCTGGCCAAGACCTACAAGAGCCAGGGCCGCGAACTGATCGCCAGCGTGGAGAAGTACATCACGCTCGCCATCATCGACAACGAGTGGAAGGAACACCTGCGCGAGATGGATGAACTGCGCCGCAGCGTGCAGAACGCCAGCATCGAACAGAAGGACCCGCTGTTGATCTACAAGCTGGAGAGCTTCAACCTGTTCAAGGCCATGCTCGAACGCATCAATGGCGATGTGGTCGGCTTCCTGGCGAAGGCCGGTCTACCCACGGCACAACCGCAGGTACGCGAAGCGCAGGCACCAGCGCCCCCTCAACAACGGGTTCAAACAAGTCGCACCGAGGTGCCACAATTCGCCGGCAGCGGCAACTCTGGAGCGCCTCGGCCTTCCGCAGGGCCTGCGGCGCCGGGCCGCGGCGCCATGCCACCTCCCCCGCCCCGCACACCGCCCACACCGGTGCGTGTGGACAAAGCCCCGGGCCGCAACGATCCCTGTCCGTGCGGCAGCGGCAAGAAGTACAAGCAGTGCCACGGACAAGGCGCGTAATGCGCTTCGATCCGCGGATCCCCTGAAAAGCCGAAGGCCCTCGATCGCTCGAGGGCCTTCCTGCTTATGGTGTATGTAGTTGGGTTCTAGAATTGGACCGGCACACGCATCTGCACGCGCACGGGGACACCTTTATCCACGCCTGGTGTCCAAGGCGAGGTGGACTTGATCACGTCCACCACCTGCTCGTCAACGGCCTTGTCCTGGCCTTCGATCACCTTCACATCGCTGAGCTCGCCGTTCTTCTCCACCACGAAGGAAGCCATCACAGGTCCCTTTACGGAAGAGCCTTCGGGAAGTTTCACGCCTTCCTTCACCGTGCGTACGAACGCGCGTTCGTCACCGCCACGGAAGCTAGGCATGGTCTCTGCACGGGTATAGAGGATGTTCGCCAGCACGTCGGGGTTGTACACCTTCTCGGCCAAGGGGGCTCCCCAGGGATCGAAGCGCAGCCACACGCCGGTCTTGTTGCCCATCACGTACTCGCCCTTGCTTTCCACCTTACCGTTGGGGTGGTAGAACACGAAGGCGCCTTCTTCGATCGTCAACGCAGCATCGCGGAAGCGCCCTTCGGCCTTCAACTTGCCGTCCATGGTGTAGATGCGACCTATGAAGAGTTCGCCGTCCTTGCCATCGGGCACCATGTAGAAGGCCGCCTTGCCACGCGAGGTAGGCTCCAACACGTTGCTCAGGTAGATCTTCGCCGCCTTCGGGTCGCCATTGCCGGCTTCCACCGCGGTGGCCGAGAGCGAGAGGAGCAGGAAGGCTACGGGGAATTTTGATCGCACGGCGATGGGGAGAGATGGTTGTTCCCTTCCTACGCGGATGGATGGGGAAGGTTACAATTCTCTTATGCGGCCCTCCCCTCCTTGTGTTCTCGGATGGTTCCGGTGCCCGTCACCAAGGCCCATCGGACCGGTCAGAACGTGAACCGTGCCGACATCTGCACGTTCCGTCCAGGGGCACTGACGCCGGATGCGAAGGTGCGGTAGTTGCGGTCGGCGATGTTCTCCACCGCCAGTTGCAGGGATACCCACGGCGCCAAACTCCACGAACCACGCACATTGTAGGTGATCCAAGCGGGCATACCGGCCGGGGTGGCGTATTGGAGGTTATCCTCGCCGGAATCGCTGTAGTCGCGAAGGCGTTTCCATCCGTTGAAAAGGACATAGGCCTCGAGCTTGGCTCGCTTCACGAACAGTTCCACGGCGGACCGGCCATACACAGGTGGGATATGATCCAGCGGGACCTGGCCATCGCCGGTGATCACACGGCCATACGTGTAGGTGATGCTATTGGACCAGGACAGGTGGTCCTTCAGGCTTACGGTGATGGCCGCGTTAGCACCTGTGATCAAAGCCTTGCCAGCG
This sequence comes from Flavobacteriales bacterium, assembly GCA_016787995.1. Lineage (GTDB taxonomy): Bacteria > Bacteroidota > Bacteroidia > Flavobacteriales_F > PHOS-HE28 > PHOS-HE28. The sequence continues at coordinate 2,774 of JAEUTB010000201.1, forward strand.
TTGGTCAAGGCGGTCACCGCGCTCATGACGTCATCATAGAGCAAACTATCGCGACCGTTCTGTTGGAAAGGCCGAACGACGAGCGCATCGGAGAACCAGGTGTGGAAGGCGGTCAGTTGGATCGAATGGCGACCACCCATCACCTTGTTCACGCCGATCTCCGCGTTCAAGGTGCGTTCGGGACGAAGAGCGGGGTTCGGCACCACCACGCGGCCTGGAGCGCTGTCGAAGACCTTGGCCAGGTCATCCACGTTGGGTGCGCGGAAACCGGTGTTGAGCAAGGCGGTGAGCCGCCACGTGGTGTCCGGTGAATAGACGGCAGCCAGCCTCCAGTTGAATGCCTCGTGCCGTTGACGCAGGCGACCGTTGAGGAACTGGAAGTCGTTCTCATCCGCGAACGTGGCATCGAGCCCAACGTGATTGAAGCGGAGCCCATCGCTGAGGATCCACCGCTTGCCTGCCTCGAACGTGTGGGTGACGAAAGCCGCCGCAGTGGACATGGATGAGCCGCCGTTCGGATAGCGCGTGGTGAGGTAGCTCACGGCACCGGTGTTGATATCCGTGCGTTCCGCTTTGGAGGAGACGGCATTGTGGTACCCTTCCAGTCCATAACGCACTTCGTGCCGGGCCAAGCGCTTCTCGAACTCTGCGTTGAAGCCCCACACATCGACTTCTTCCACCCGGTGACCCAGGCGGCTGCTTCCCCACGCCCGGTTGTGCCGGCTTTGTACCACGTGCTGGAAGCTGGGTGTGATGCGCGCCTGATCGGACCAGCGTGACCTACTCAACTCCAGACCGTACGCTGCCAGGAAGCGGCGTTGGGGGCCGTAGTACCATTCCGCATGGGCCGGAACGATCGATCCATCCGCGCCGATTGTGGCCTCGGAAAGCCTGTCATAACGTGGCACATCGCTGCTGGTGCTCAGCTGTAGGTTGATCTGGTGCACAGTGGAAGCGCCTGTTCGCCACCGCAGCTTCTCCATCACGTCCAGCTGATCATAGGCCGTGCCCACCTGCACATCGGGATCGGCGTTGACCACGACCCGATCGAGGCCATCGGAGCGCTCCACATAGAAGGCACGTTCTCCGAACCGGGGTTGATCAGCCTGCCGGACACGCCCTTGCCGAAGATCACCGAAACGGCTGGCGGTGATGCTCGTGAAACTGCTGAACCGCTTTCTGCTGATCGAAAGGTCCACGTGCGCGGTCCGTTCGTTGTTCGCCGTGGCATGCCGCACCAATGCTGAACCGCCGATCTGCGTGCCCGCGCTATCGAGGAATGGTGCCGCGCGGGTGATCATGTGGATCACGCCACCGAGCGCATCGCTGCCGTAGACCACCGACGCCGGACCACTGATCACCTCGATGCGGTCCACGGTCTGTTGATCCACCGTCATGATATCCTGGAGGTGGCCTGCGCGGTAGATGGCGTTGTTCATGCGCACCCCGTCCACCACGAGCAGGATGCGGCTGGCCTCGAAGCCACGGATCACCGGGCTGCCGCCGCCCATCTGGCTCTTCTGCACGAACACGGTGCCTGCATTCTGCAACAGATCACCGGTGGTGGGTTGGTCCAGGAAGGCGATGTCCCTGGCATCGATCACCTCCACACGCTCGGCCAAGTCTTCTGTCGGTTCGCGGAACCGATTGGCGGACACCACGAACTCGGCCAAGGGCACAGCGCGTGGCAGCAGATGGACCTCGCCACCCGCATCCCAGGCATCCCGCGCTACCATGGTACGCATGGCATAGGAAACGTGCGAGATCACCAGCGTATCGGAGCCGCCGACCCCAGAAAGCAGGCAACGGCCACGCGCATCCGACAGACAGCTGCCACCACCGTTCAAGGTGCGGATAACGGCCCCTTCCACCGGATGCAGGTCAACGGCATTGCGTACCACAAGTGCTTGAGCGAAGCACGTGTATGCACACACGGAAAAACAAAAAATGAGGAGGCCCCTCATCTGCGCTGTGTTAACCGTTTCCTGCATTTCGGCTTATCACCTGCACGAAGTTCCCCGTCACTTTGAGCTGCTTGCGTCCATTCGTTCCTCACAAGGCCCGGAATTTGGTTAGTACGGCACAAACTGTAGGAGACCCGTCTGAACCTGATGTCTCATTGTTTGATGAAACATAGTTGAGTCCTTTCGGATCCAGGGACATGCCACTCCATGGAATAGAGACCAGGAGCCAACCGGGATACATCCAGGGTATGGGTGACATCATCGAAGTAATGCACAGCGAGCACCTGCCCGAGCGAATTGCGAAGGTGGAACTGCCCACGATCCAGCGGATCTTCGGTCTGTAGAACAAGACGATCAACGACCGGATTGGGGAAGATCGAAAAGCGTGCCCCCTTCTGGGACTCTTTGGAATAGCCGGTATGGATCGAACACGCCATAGGCTCGAACTCGTAGATCCGCTCGCCTCCCTGATCCACGCAGATCAAATAGGTGTCGTCATCCACCGTATCCTGCCCGCTGGTCACGCCGATGGTGGCACCCACTCCTTCGATGACTTGATACGTTCGAAAGCCCGATGCATCCGTGAAATTGAACCTCCTCCGCTGCTCGTTGCCCAGGTCGATCACATCGATCGAATCCAGTAGAAGAGGACCCTGGCCGAACAGGTAGGAAAAAGATCCTGGCTGTAAGCCGAAATCATACAGGACTTCCTCCTCCGATGAGCCGCTCGGCATGAAATAGACTCTCCTCTCCGTGGTATCATTCCGCACCGCGCCCGACCGCTGGTAGATGCCGCATACTCCATTCGAGAACACCACATCCAACTTGGCATAGACCACACCAGCGATCAACGTATCCCCTGTTGTGGCCATTCGACAAAAGCCGTCACCGAGACCGGAAATCCAACAATCCGAACTACCGCTACCAACGGACCAGACAGCATCGTTCATCGGGAACGGATGATAGTCCTGCGCTGCACACTGGCAATGCACAGCGATGAAAGACATGATGAGCCCTAAGTTCCTTAGGAGGATCAAAACTCGGCGAACCGGACCTCGTCCGGTCATTGGTGCCGCCAAGGAAGAGGGCTCGCTCGCCTGCTTCACCTTGAACACATCCTCTTCGGGGTGATCCTCAATCATCGTCTTGGCCGCTTCAGAATTCCCCTGCTCCAAGTAGGTGTGCGCCTCGGCATAGCGGGCGGCAGGTGTGCGGATCAGCTGCCACAGGGCGCTCAGGCGGTCCAAGCGGTCTACACGATCACTGCTGTAGTAGTCTAAAAGCAATTTGGTGTTCTGCGGGATCTGCGCTGCGCCGTTCATGGTGAGAGGATCAACGATGAATGGATCGATCGGTCTTCGGCCTTCAACAGCACGAAGTATCTGCCACCTGACAGACCGTTCGTGTCGAATGAGGCTTCGAGAGCGCCGTTGGACCAGTTCCACGTGCGCACTGATCTTCCAAGGGCATCCAGTAGGTGCAGGGTCCCGTTCTTTGGGGGGTGAGACAGGCGCACCGTGAAGCCCCTTGAGCTTGGGTTCGGATACACACCCAACGTCATAGCTTTCTCTTCCCGCACCCCCACCTCCAACCCGTACAAGCGGCTCACCATGCGCTGGGTGGTATCGTTGGTGGTGCCATCGTCGTAACCGTGGTACGTGCCGTAGATATAAAAATTGCCGTCTGCCGCCGGGGTTATGCCGGCAAGTGCCCTCCGGAACGTGACCCCGTCCTGGAAGCCACCACATCCCATACCATTGAACGGCTCTGGTAACAGATCCCCATCCAGATCCACCATGGCGATACCTCCTCGTTCCTGACCGTTGATCCGGTCAAAGGTGCCCGTGACTATGTAACCACCAGCAAACGGGAAAATGCTGTTCACCAGAGGGATCTCCAAGGCCGAACTCGAATCCTCGAAATCCAGCAGTGTGAAGCTCTGGTCCAGCGAACCGTCGGGGTGTAAGCGTACTAAACAGCGTACTGGATCCACGCCACCAAACCGACAGAATCCACCAACAACGATCCGACCATCTGGAAGTGTGTGGTAATCGTTGGCCCTTCCAAGATCTTGTAGCGGAACATTGAAAGTTTCGTCCAACGTACCATCCTCTTCCACTCGGAAAACCCAACCTACAGGCTGACCTTCATAGGTGGTTAGCGATCCGGTACACAAGAATTTCCCATCGGGCTGTTCTTCGATCTCGTAGATCACCCCGTTGCACAAGCGGTGTGTGCGGGTGGTATCCAAATAACCCGTGTTGCTGAACCAGATCAGGCTGTACAAGCCCTGGAAACCGCGAATGGGGTCGTCCAGCATGTGCGCGCCGCTCATCAGCACCCGACCATCGGGGTACACGTAGTAATCGCCCCCTTGCAGGGAGGTGAAGTAGGGGCCATCGTTCATCAGGATGAAGGTTGGATCGATCAACCCCGTTCCATCCAAGCGACGAACTCCACCACCAGTCCCAACATAGAATCCATCCATCCATCGGACGATATCCCCATTCCCAGTGGTCAGTGGGAAGGGGGGGAATGACCCATCTAATTCCCCGTCGTTGAGAAGCCGCGCACTACCGCGATAAAAGTTCTCCCCAGGAAGTCTCACGCGCCCGGATATCAGGAGTTTCCCATCGGACAAGGGCTGCACTGAGTTGACATACTGCACATCGATCACCGTGCGGTAGCTCGTATCCAGATCGAAGGGCACCTGTCCATTGGTTTGCAACGCCATGAGGCATGCCAGGCCATTGAGGCAGATACCGTATAAGCGACCGTCTCTCACCGCTCGATCACCAAACGTTCCACCTTCAACACGCTACTCCCATCCACCAATCGAATGGTGTACGCACCGTTGGACCAGTCACGGGTGTCCAACAGCACTTGCTGGTCTTTCTGCTGCACCGCATGACGGTGCATCTCGCGGCCCGCCATGTCCTGAACCACCAACTCGGCTTGCTCCGGGTCGCTGCCCAGACCGACCACCACGTTTGCGAACTTGTTGGCGGGGTTGGGGTAGACCTGCATGGTCACTTGCGGCTCAGCCGCTTCCGGCCTATTCAAAACCTGCCGAGACTTCGGTGCAGCCTTCGCATCACCGGTCAAAGGGGCACGACACTTGCCATAGTGGAAGCAGAGAATGTTCTGTGCCCAGGTCGCGGGCCGGTCGCGCTGGTCGGCGATGATGGCTTCCAGCGCCTCTTGCTCGCCGATGGTCAAGAGAGCAACGCTGCGACCATTGGTCTTCACTTCCTGCAGGTACTCGATCAGGGCCAGCATGCGCCATCGTTCGCTCTCCTGCTTCACCTTCAGCACGTGCTCTTCGGGTAGGTCCTGGATCACAGCCTTGGCCGCTTCGAAGTTCTGTTGCTGCAGGTAGGTGAGCGCCTCGGCATAGCGGGCGGCCGGGGTGCGGATCAACTGCCACACGCCGCGCAGGCTATCCACATGTTCCACGCTATCGGTGCCGAAGTATTCCAGTAGGAGGTTGGCGTTCTGGGTCATTTCCCCATGGTCATGCGCCAGATTACCCTCCAGTTCGGTGCGGAACGTTTTGGTCTGCCAGCTCGCCTCCACACTGGCCACCAAGTTCGCGGGCATCGGTGGTTCGGCTTTGATCTCCAGGAATTCGAGAAAGCCCTCGCTCTTGGTGGCATCGGGGTTGGCGATACAGATCTCGGCCTTGATGGCCATGGGAAGGGTGGGCTTCATCATCATCTCCTCCAACACTTCCACCGTGAGGAAGGGGCTCTTCTGCAGCAGGCTGTTGCGTAGCAGCCACACTTCTTCGGGCCAACTTGCCACCACCTCTTCCACCAGTTCGTCCGTACTACCCCCATCCAACAAGGTCTTGTGTAGGTACTTGTTGGCCACGTACACATCACGGTGCTCCAACAACCCGCTCATCAACGGCTCTCGCCGCGGTGGATAGGGATAGGTGAAAATGACCCGTCGCGAAGCGCAGTTACCCTCTGGTCGGTTGACGGGAGTTCCGTTGGAGTTGTTGGTGACAAGCGCCCCACCGGGAGGATCCACGTGAATGGGCTGGTGTGGAGCTTCTGGCGCTTTCCACCAGTAGGTAAGCAAGTTGGCAGGATAGTTCGTATTACGAATGTCCCAATTCCCGGACAACCGATCGAACGCATTGTCAGGCGCGCGGAAAAGTTTGCCTTGATGGGTGCGAATGGTCTGATCCGCAAATCCATCTGGATCCACAACCTGCCTACTCCAGAGGTTGGTAGCATTATCTTCATTGTTGTTGCACTGGAAGTTCAACCCGATATAGCTCCGGTTGCTCGGGTCCGCACAAACACCTTCCCCGATGTAGGCCGCATCGAGCCCACTGGCCATGTTGCGGAACACCATGTCGCTGTGATCGCCACTGTAGCCTACTACCAAACCCTCCGTCGGCGCGGATCCGCTGCGCACGAATTGGTTATCATCCACGATGAAGCCATAACCGGTGGTTGAGAAAACTCCACGGCTGAAGCCTTGCCAATTCTCCTCTAATGGGTTGGTCAATGAGGCTTCATTCCCTCCAACCTCGAACCTCGAATTCACGACCTTGAAGCCAACGACCCCTTCGCTGTACACCCCGCAGATGTTGTCGGTGAAGGTGGTGTTATCCACCTGGAAGCTGCGGTTGCTGGCGCCCTCCAACGCATGGATACCGTGATCAAGTCCAGTGAAGGTGGTCCGCTGAACGATGGTACCGGGACAATCTGCTGGAACCGGCGGCGGCCCCTGGCAGAGTCCTTTCACTTTGTAGTTGGCGTCCAACGAATGGATCCCATAACCCAGTTTAGCGCTTTCGGAGATGGTGGTCTGTTCGTTCTTGAACGTGCAGCCGGAGAAGACGATACCACTAACGCCGGACATGCGCACATGCTCGCGGAAGTCATCCACACCGGGCAGCGCATCGGTCACGGTGAAGGTGGAGTTGATGAACGAGGAGCGGTTGGAAGCGGGCACGTTGGTAGTGGACCCGAAATTCATGTAATCCGCGATCACCAAGCCTTGCTGGCAGTTGCGCATGGTTCCATTCACCATGCGAATGACGCCACCTTCGGCGTCCTCGGCAAGCGGGTTGTTCAACATCGCTCCCACGAGCGCATTCTCGATCACCCCGCCATTACGCAGTTCAAGATAGCCTTGGTGCAGCGTGGGGCGATATTGCCCCCCCACGAAGCCACCGCTTTGGTTCATGGCGCTGTTGCCCCAAACCTGAACTCCGCCCCAATACTCACCACAGGAGTTGGTGAGGGTACCGCCGTTCACGATCAGCTGGGCTCCGGGTTCAACGATCAACGAACCTCCTTTGGGGAAATGCACGGTACCAATGACGGTCAGTCGCCCATCGTTTACCAAACGCAAGTTCCCATGCACGTAAATATCGCCTTCCCAAACCTCCTCCGAATCAATAATCTTCGTGTGCTCAAGCCCCATAGTCATAGGCAGCATATCTACTTGCCAAACGCCACGTCCGTATGTAGCAGCCACCAACTTCCCCGAGCAACGATTCACCTCCAGTTCGGTTACGCGTACGTTCGGGATATCCCCATAGCGAACCCAGCAATCCATCCCATCTTCGGTGTAGAATACACCAACATCAGTCGCCACATAAAGCCGGTCGTTTGTGCCCGGCTGGTAGACTATATCGTTTGCCGGTAAATTGGCCAAGGAACCCCATGGATCAGCACTAACCCAAGTATCTCCGGCATCAGTTGATTCGAATACCTTGACTCCAGGGTCGAAACCTGAGAAACTAAGCCACAAGTGTTGCGGATCACTTGGGTCTACCGCAATGCCGGTAATGACAGGCTTAACTATGGGCATGCCATTAGTCGGTTGGAAGTAAGTCATATCAGGAAGGTTTGCCCTTATGTCCTCAAAAACCGGATTCGCCGGGTCCACGTTCTGAATCCCATCGACCCATCCATTAGTGGACCGAAAGAGATTCGGTTCGAAATTTTCTCCGTTATTGACACCGGCGGAAGCTGTGTAAATGAAGTTTGGATCACTCTCCGCAATAGCCAACTCGGTCAACTGCCGCGACCAAGCCGGATGCTGGCTCGAAAGAAATCCCAAGTCCGATCGAAGTTCATAAACATCTTGCGGAGATGACCCAGCGGTAGGAGATTGAACAACTCGCTCATACAGTTCATTGAAACAGACCCAGGGATTCTCAAGATCAGGGTGTTCCACAACTTTGAATGATTTATTCTTGTACACACTTGTATTCTCTGCCGGGTCGGGTGGGAAATACTGTGTCTCAAAGCTCGTATTTAATGGTTGCTCGTTCGTTCTATAATAAACCGATGTGTTCGCCATCGTCAGATAGACTTTCTTTCCCTTGTAGAGAACCTGAGCACCGTATCCATCACCTCCACTCACATTGCCCCAATTCAAACCATCCAAAACTATATCACTACCAGTATCCTGGTTTCCAATAACGACGGATCTTGGATGTACATCTGAAACTCCCAAATTCCAAATTGTCTTAACAGCCAGCCCGTTGTTCTTCCATTGCCAGCCAGTCTCACTCGAGGAATTCCCGCTAACTAACTTCTCGCTTATTCCGCCGTCGTGGCCTGCAAGAAGTTTTGGCGCTGGTACGTTAGGCTGGAAGGCAAGAGCATGAATGTCCGCGTGACAATTATTCGCATTGTAGCTAGATTCCAAAAGAAAAGTTGGACCAGACTCAATATCTCTATCGCCACGAACTACGGAACCTCCAATAAAGACGGTGTTGGCGTTAACTGGGGAAACCGCGATAGGCATCCAAGAAGGACTCAAATGCGTACTAGCGGAAGAGGACATTGTATGTGAATAAACTTCCTCCCATAAGCCTAAAACTCCATCATATCGGTAGACGAAAATTTTGGCTGCGGGAGTTCTGCCATATATCAGAGCGTAGATAAAGCGACTATCAGCTAAGGTCGTGGCGATATTAATTATCTCTGTGGTGAAATTGGCCCCGGGCATCATCTCTAGATCGAGACCCGTCCCGGAACCTGTTAGCGATTCCCAAGTATTCCCTCCGTTGGTTGACCTATATACATCTAAGCCGCTGCGATACAGTGTGGATGAATTACCCAAACCAGGCTTAAACTCAAGACCACGAGTATCCAGCCCTGTTGCCTCGACTCCCTCATTAATTTGCACCCAAATCGGAGACTCATCGAGTGCATTCAATGTCCGGAAAACACCTAAGGAGGTTGCCACAAATACTTTGTTCGCATCCATCGGGTCGACAATCATCCGCCTACACGACCCACCATTAACAAAGTTTGAAAGAAACCCGTCGTTGATCGGTTGCCACGTTTGACCTCGATCTCGTGATCGATAGATACCAACTGTAAAAATTGAATTTACAGAACTAAGATTTCCAGAAGACTGCCAATATAAATTTCCAAACTGCCCATCAGCATTTCCAGTGCACAAAAAAAGGTCATTCTCGTCCTGATAGCTGATTGCAACATCAGCTACGGCGTTTAGTGGTAACTGAAGGTCCGTGTTCAGCGGTGTCCATAGATCACCATCATTTTCGCTTACCCAAAGGCCTCCGTAAGAAGACGTTGCGTAAATTCTTGTATTCTCTACGCCATATCGCGGATCATATGTCAATCGATGTATCTGCCCCACTCCTTTCGCACTCGTCTGAAGTGAATTTGAAATGGGCATTCCGATTGGTCCCAACTCCTCCCATTCTACTTCAAAAGGGGCACAGACCTCGTCCCCTCCATTGAACTCCATTGCATAGGCAACCCAAGCATTGGCTGCTACCGAGAAGTCCCCATGTGGCCAAAGACGTGGAGCCCATTCCATAAATGCTCTATCGTATTGTTTTTGTGCACCGTTGCGTGGAATCGACTCACTTATGGGGTCCGATAAATAGTACTGATGCATGCTGTCGAAAAAGGGCCTGCCAGCATCTGTTTGTGCAGTAACAAGTAGACACTGAATCGAGAAAACCAGGGCAGAAAAACAAGCTCTCATTGTCACCAGTTGTTTGTGTTAAACACGCTTTCAACATGAAGTGCGCTCGATCTGTTTGTCCATCTATGCTTCGTCCCTCCTCCGTTCCATAAAAATGGAACAGAATCGACCGGCACAGTTTCCAAGCTTTCGGAACCACTCATTGGTTCGAATTTAGTCATGAATCCTAGAATTTGCAAACTGCATAACCCCTCACCCCGCCCACCCTTCCCGATCCAAACTCCGGTACTGGATGGCTTCAGCGAGGTGTTCGGTGCGGATATCCGGGCTGCCGGCGAGGTCGGCCACGGTGCGGCTCACCTTCAGGATGCGGTCGTAGGCGCGGGCGCTGAGGCCGAGGCGGTCCATGGCCTTTTCGAGGAGGGCCTTGCCGGTGGAATCGATGCGGCAGATCTCGCGGAGTTCCTTGCTGCCCATCTGCGCGTTGCAGTGGATCTTCTTTCCCTCGTACCGGTCCTGTTGGATCTTCCGCGCGATGATGACGCGCTCGCGCATGTCGGCGCTCTTCTCCGATGGGCGCTCGGCGCTCAGTTCGGTGAAGGGCACCGGCGTTACTTCGATGTGGATGTCGATGCGATCCAGCAAGGGGCCACTCACCTTGTTGAGGTACTTCTGCACCACACCGGGCGCGCAGACGCATTCCTTGTCGGGGTGGTTGTAGTAGCCGCACGGACATGGATTCATCGCCGCCACGAGCATGAAACTGGCCGGATACTCCACTGTGAAGCGCGCGCGGCTGATGGTGACCACACGATCCTCCAAGGGCTGGCGCAACACCTCCAGCACCTGGCGCTTGAACTCGGGCAACTCGTCGAGGAAAAGCACGCCGTTATGCGCCAAACTGATCTCGCCGGGTTGCGGGAAGGATCCGCCGCCCACGAGCGCGACGTCGCTGATCGTGTGGTGCGGCGAGCGGTAAGGTCGCACGCTGAGCAAACTGTCCTCCTTCTTCAATTTGCCGGCCACGCTGTGGATCTTCGTGGTCTCCAACGCCTCGTCGATGTTGAGGGGCGGCAAGATGGTGGGCAGGCGTTTGGCGAGCATGGTCTTGCCCGCGCCCGGTGGCCCGATGAGGATGAGGTTGTGTCCGCCAGCCGCTGCGATCTCAAAAGCGCGTTTGATGTTCTCCTGCCCTTTGACGTCGGCGATATCGACCGGATAGCTGCGGCTGCTGTTGGCGAACTCGGCTTCGATGTCTACCACGGTGGGTTGCACGGAAGAACGACCGTGAAGGATGTCCACCACTTCGCGCAAGTGCTCCACGCCGTAGACGGTGAGCCCCGTAACGATGGCCGCTTCGCGTGCGTTGGCGGCGGGCAGGATGATGCCTTTGAAGCCTTGGCGTTTCGCTTCCAGCGCGATGGGCAATGCGCCTTTGATCGGGCGCACGCCGCCATCGAGGGAGAGCTCACCCATGACCAGGTGCGTCTCCAGCAGGTCCGGTGGTGCTTGATCGGTGGCGGCGAGCAGGCCAACGGCGAGCGGCAAGTCGTACGCAGTGCCCTCCTTGCGGATGTCGGCCGGGGCCAGGTTGATGGTGACGCCTTTGCCACGCGGGAAGTAGAGGCCGTTATTGCGCAGTGCGGCGTCCATGCGTTGCTGACTTTCCTTCACGGCACTGTCGGGCAGGCCCACGAGGAAGAAGAACGCACCGTTCTCCACGTTCACCTCGGCGGTGACGATGGTGGCATTGATGCCGAACACGGCACTGCCGAAGACCTTGACAAGCATGTACTCCCGTATT
>JAEUTB010000263.1 GCA_016787995.1 Flavobacteriales bacterium
CTCAGCACCTTGGTGCGCGAACTTCAGAAGGACATGGCCGATGTGAAAGGCGACGAGGCTGATGGTTGCCGTACGGTCCCCATCGTTTGGGGCTTGAAATGGGCGCGCGCCATCAGTTTGCTCTACATCGGCATCATCATCCTCTTGCTGCTCTTCCTGCGGTCGCAGTTCCTACGCGATCCCCTTTCCTACTGGTACGTAGGCATCGCTGTGATCGGCCCACTGCTTCTTTCCGCGGGGTTCACCTACCAGGCCCATACCCGTGAAGAGTTCGTTCGCGCCGGTGTGGTCATGAAAGCCGCCATGATCATGGCCATCGGCTACGCTCTGCTCATCCGCTACATCCCATGAACCTGACCTGGCGTTTGATCCTGGCCTCCGCTTCGCCCCGTCGCCGACAGCTTCTTCTGGGTCTTGACCTGCCTGTGGAAGTAACGAGCACCGATGTGGACGAAACGCCACCGACCGGCATGCCCATCGCACAGGTCGCCGAACACCTCGCGCGCAAAAAAGCCGCTGCCTACACGGGTCCGCTGGCACCCGATCAGGTCTTGATCACGGCGGATACCACGGTGATCGTGGGCGAGCATCTCTTGAACAAACCCGCCGACCCGGCTGAAGCACGCCACATGCTAGCCATGCTCGCTGGTCGCACGCACCAGGTGGTCACCGGCGTTTGCATGCGCACGGCGGACCGCACGATCGGCTTTTCCGATATCGCGGAGGTGACCTTCGCTCCGTTGAGCCCGGAAGAGATCGCCTACTACGTGGAGCGTCATGCCCCATTCGACAAAGCTGGCTCCTATGGGGTGCAGGATTGGATCGGCTACGCAGCCGTGGAACGTATCGAAGGCAGCTTCTACACGGTCATGGGATTACCCCTGCACCGCGTATACAGTACGTTGAAGGAATTGGCCGCCGACCAGCCCGGGAAATGATGTGACCTTTGTCTACCGGCACGTCCAAACGACGAACCATGAAACCAACCATCATGCGCAACTCACTCCTGCTCTCCAGCGCACTGCTGCTGACCCTTCACACCACCGCCCAGACCACCAAGGAAGGATTCAACTTGATGTGGAGCAACACGCTCACCGTAGTGCCCGACACGCTGGTCAATGGTACCCACAAGCTACCCGCACATACCATCACGATCCATGAGAGCGATGGCAACAAGGCGCTTGAGCTTTGGAAGGTCGATTACAAGGCCGTGAGCCAATCCATCACGGGTTCGAAACCAACGAAAGCCATCGGCGCTATGCAGACGGCCGTTTCTGGAACACCGATGCTCGTACTCGCGACCAGCACCACCGATAAGAAGGCCGGCATCGGAAGGCTTACGGTGGCCTTTGCGAAAAACGACAGCGTGGCGATCGATGAACAGGAGGCCGCTGCCAGGGTGATGCAGGAGATGGCTGTGAAGTACAACAAAGCCGTGGTGCAGGAACAGATCCTGGCCAAGGAAAAGAGCTTGGAGAAAGCGGCCGGTAAGGCTGAAAGTGCGCAGGCTGATGCCGCCAAACTGGACAAGAAGAGCGAGAAAGCGAACAGCGAGCTGAAGAAGATCAAGGCCAAGCAAGGCAAGATCCAAGCGAACAACGCCAAGCTGAGCGGCGAGATCGCCGGTCTGGAGAAGAAATTCCAGATGACCAACAACCCGAAGGACCTCGAGAAGCTCGCCAAGCTGCGTTCCAAGCTGACCAAGGGGGAATCGGAACTCGCCAAACTGATGGGCAGCGAAGCGAAGATGCAAGGCAACCTGAACAAGATCGAAGGTGAAAAGCCCGATGCCGCCAAAGTAGAAGCCGAACGCCTCCAGAGCCGGGAGGAGATCCTGAAGGAAGTCGAGCAGTTGAAACGCAAGCTCAACGACATCCGCTGAACACACGACGAGCACCGATGAAAGCCCGGCTCTAAGCCGGGTTTTCTTTTTGCAAGCCGCTCAGCGCAGCAAGGTCACATGACCGTGCCGCTCCTGGCGCTTGCCCTCGCGATCCTTCAATGACACTTGCCAGGCATACACTCCAGGTGCGATGCCAGTGCCGTCCCAACCGCGGTACGGGTCCGTGCTGGAGTAGATCTCACGTCCCCATCGATCGAAGATCGAAAGCCGGAATGCGTCAGGATCGGCGACCGTGGTGACCACCCCGAACTCATCGTTGATGCGGTCGTTGTTCGGCGTGAAACAATTGGGTGCATATACCGCGAACGCATCCTCCACACAAACCTCCACGGAACTGGAAGCCGCACATCCACCGGCATTCTCCACTTCGAGGCTCACCGTGTAGCACCCCACATCAGGATAGGTGAAGGAGACCTCCGGCCCATCGACCGGATCATTACCCGCGGCACCCGGCTCCCACGACCACGTGGTGATACCTGACCCGGTGCTGGTGAAGGAGAACACAGGATCATCGATCAGCGCCACGGCTGGTTGCACGCTGATCGCAGGATCAGGTGATGGTGACACCGTGATGATCTCATCCAAGGTCAACGTACCCACACAACCTTCGGCCGTCGTCAGGTTCAACGTCACACCGAAGGAGCCAGCGCTGGTGAAGCAATGTTCCGGCTCGGCTGCATCACCTGCTGAGCCGCCATCCCCGAAGGACCACGAGCGAAAACCTTCCGCCGTGCTCTCATCCGAGAAGGTCACACAGAGCGGCGCACAGCCACTGTTGATGTCCCACGAGAAAGCTGGGACCACAGCATCCGACACCACCACGTTGATAGCGGCAGAAGCACTCGCACAACCGTTCACATCGGTGGCGAACACTTCGACCACCGTGGTCATGAGCGGAGCGGCTTCAGGCCCGAAGGGCGACCACGCGAACGTGTAGCCACCCGCTCCACCGCTAGCCGTTGCCTCAAGCGTAGTGCTCGCGCCTTCGCAAAGCGTGACCTCGTTCGCGACGTCAACGACCACCTCATCGGGCTCTTCGATGGTCACCTCCACTTCGGCGGAACATCCGGCATCGTCATCCACGGTGCAGGTGTAGGTCCCGGCAGCCAGATCAGTGGCAGATGCGGCATTCCCTCCTGCAGGCGACCACGTATAGGTGAACACACCGGAGCCTCCGGTAGCGGTGACTACAGCGGTGCCATCCGCCAAGCCGTTGCAGGAGACATCTTCATGGGTCGCGCTCGCAGTGATCGTGGTAGCATCGTTGACCACCGTGGCATCCCCTTGCACGGGACACATATTCGCTGCTTGTACCAGCACCGTGTAGCTACCGGCTGCAAGGCCATCGATCGTCTGCGTGGAAGCCCCACCAGGATCCCAATCGTAGGTGAATGGCCCCACCGCACCGGTGATGTTCGCGGTCACGGAGCCGCTGTTGGGCACGCAGCCCACATCCGTGATGTCGAAGTCAAGTTCCGCGATCCGGACGATACGCTCCACGGTGACTGGCGCACTGCACGAGCTGGTCATGGTGAAGGTCACCGTGTATTCACCGGGCCCGTCGTAGGTATGCGAGGCGTTCACACCAGTGGCCGAATTCGCAGCGCCCGATGCGGGATCACCGAAATTCCACGTGCCGTCCTCGACACAACCGGCATTCCCGGTGGCGTTGAAGTTGATGGTGTTGCCAGCACAAGTGAAGTTGAACGCGGGCGTCAGTGGTGGTGCTTCGCCGATGTAGAGATCATCGATCGCCACACCATCGAAGGTGTTGCAAATGGTGCCTGCGCCGAAGATGAAGCGGAACTTCACGGGCGCGTTCGTGGGCAGATCGATCAAGCAATGCGCCGCCGTCACATAGCCATCGCTACCGCCACCACTGGCGCAACCGCCCGTAGTGCTGGTGCCGCTCCAACCTTGGCGTGGACTGGCCAGGTTCAACGCGGTGATGTTGGTGCTGTTGAACCAGTTCAGCGTATGGCAATCGGCGGGGTCGTTCACGCTGCCCACGTTGATCCACGTGGTGCCCCCATTGGGTGAATATTGAAGACCGATACCATCGTAGTTCGGCTCGGTCTCCCACCAGATGCTGAAGCTGATCCACGGGTAGGTCAAGCCCGAGATATCGAAACACGGAGTCTCCAACCAGCTCTGCTGGCCATCGGCGTAGAAACTGCCGGTAAGTCCACCAACGCACCATGCATTGATACCGCTGGCCGCCCCGTTCACCGAAGGATGGGCTGGTGTACCCCACGCCCAATCACTGTTCGTACCGCCGGCCGTCCAGCTCGGAGCGGCCTCGAGATCCTGCGTGTAAGGAAAAGTACTGATGGTGGTTAGGCACTGGGACCAACCCATGTGTTGGCACAGCAGCAAAACACCGACAAGAAGGCTTGAGAGCGTTGGGTGATTTGCCTTCCTCGCGTTCATGCGCTCATGCGTCGCACGGCTCAGCGCACGACGGTGATATGGCCCGAAAGGTCATGGGTCACACCATCCGACCCTTGTGCGGTGAGCGTGTAGAAATAGGTTCCATCGGGGACTAGATTGCCGCTCATGGAGCGCGCGTCCCAGACCTCACCGACCCGTTTCAATTCGTTCACTTTTTGACCCCATCGGTTGTAGATGAACACCTCCACGGAAACGATGTTCACGGCTTGGAGGGTGAGAACATCGTTCACCCGGTCGCCGTTCGGGGTGAACACGTTGGGAATGGTGATCACGCTGGTGGTGCCGGGTCCTGGTGCGGTCACATTGATCAACTGATCCGCCGAGGCCACGCAATCGTCCGCAGTGGTCACCAACGTGACCAAGTACGTACCCGGTTCCGTGAAGGTGAAGCTCGGGGATATGGAGGTGCTCGATCCTTCACCATCAAAGTCCCATGCGCTGGCCGCTGCTTGTGTGCTGGTATTGGTGAACTGCACCACGAGCGGTGCCGTTCCACTCGTTGGAGAGGCGGTGAACGAAGCCGTCAACGGAGAAAGCGTCACTTGCTGTGCGTCCGAATCGGTTCCACAAGCATTGGTGGCGGTGGCCACGTACAGACCAGCGTTGGTAACGGTGAGGGTGCTACCGGATGCGCCGGTGTTCCATGTCACGGTGGCGTTGCTGGTGGCCGTGAGAACGATTTGCTCGCCGGGGCACAATGTTCCGCCGCCACTGACGGATATCGTTGGTGCCGGACTCTGACCTACGGTTACCGTGGCGTCATCCGAACCGCAGGCGTTGGTACCCGTCACGGTGATCGAGCCGGGTGTGGAAACGGTGATGGACGATCCTGACGCCCCGGTGCTCCACACGTAACTATCGGCACCCGACGCGGTGAGCGTAGTGGAAGCACCATCACAGATCGAAAGCACACCGGTGATGGCCACGGTTGGTCCCGGGCTCTCGGTGAGGGTGAACGAGGCAGATGTGGAACCGCAGCTGTTGGTGGCGGTGGCAGAATAGGTACCTGCTGTGGTCACGGTGATGGAAGATGTGGTCGCACCCGTGCTCCACACCAATGAACCGTTGGTGGTCGCGGTGAGGGTGGCAGGACTTCCTGCACAAACCGAAGCAGGACCAGCGATCGACACGGAAGGAGCCACCCCTTGCGAAACCGTTACCGACTCCGTGGAGGAACCACAGGCGTTGCTACCAGTGACGGAGTACGACCCGATGGACGACACCGTGATGCTCGGCGTCAGTTCCCCGGTGCTCCAGAGATAATTGGTCGCGCCGTTCGCTGTAAGGGTGGTGCTTTCTCCCGGGCACAAGGCCGTATTGCCCGTGATGGTGATCACCACGCCATTGCCGAGCGTCACTTCCACCGTAGACTCACCCGTGCCGCAGACGTCCGTGCCTGTTACCGTATAGGTACCTGGTGTGGAGACGGTGATTGAAGCCGAACCTTCCCCGCTGGACCAGCTGTAGGCATCGGCCCCGCTCGCGGTGAGTTGGACATCTTCGCCCGGGCAGATCGCCAGCGGACCATCGGCAGTGATGGTGATCGTGGGGCCGGATCCGGAAGGCACGTTCACACTGCCGCAGATCGGATCGGCACAATCGGTCTGTGCGCAAAGCGTGAGCGTCACCGTGCCGACATCACCAGGGCCTGCGGTATACGTCGTCACCAACGCAGTGGGGTCACCGAAGGTGCCCGTGCCTCCACTCCATTGCACGCTGGTGAACGTTCCGCCGATCACTTCGGCACTGATGTCCACAGTTCCAGTTCCCCCGCACAATTGTCCAACGGCTTCGGCTTCCACGAAAAGTGGCGAGAAGGGAGCCTGGCAGCCATAGTTCACGTAGGTGACGGCCGGAACGCCGGGCCAGGAGAACTCGGCCGTACCCCCATTGCTTTCGCCAGCCTCACCGCCATAGGAGCCAATGTCGTTCACCAGCAACTCACACACGTAGGTTGCAGTGTCGCTGCAGCTGCTCGCGTTGTGGAAGAGGATCAGGGTGCGTTGGGTATTGCCCACGGGTGGCGTGGGACTGAGCGGTTGGCCCGCCACCGTACTGTTCGCGAAATGGCCGCTCGTATTCCCGGCATCCTGGAAAACGATGTAGAGCGTATCGGTCAAGGCAGCGAACGAATTGCCGGCCACGCACATCTCCGTGCTTGTCACGAGCAGCACACTAGCACCAGCAGGGATGATCCCGCCCACAGGCTCGATCAACAGGCCGCAACTCGCGATGGTGGCGTTCAGTTGGCTGGTGATGGATGCAGTGGTGGCGTTCTGCACCAGACCGCGCCAGCTGTTGTTCGGCCAATCGGCCTCCAGGTCGCCGATGGCGATAGGCTCCGGACCTACCCGGAAACGGACCATTTCATTCTGACCCTCTGAGCTTCCTGCGCACACGGCGGTCGGGTTGCAAGCATCCACCAGGATACTCTCGATCTCCAGGCATTTGGTCGGTACTTGGGCGTGTGCTCGACCGACGAGGAGGACCACAACGAGCGACAACGACGCAAGCATCAGGACCCGGGACATCATGCTCATCTCTTCTTGGGGACGTGAAAGGGGCCGCAAAGGTCGCTCGATCCGGGGTTGGAAATGTGAAAAGATCGTTATCCACCGGGTGTTGCCGGTCGATCAGGGGCTACCCTTCCTTGGCCTTCTCCCAATAGGCATCCATCTCGGCCAGGCTCATTTCCCCCAGCACCTTCCCATCCTTGTGGCTCTCCCGTTCGAGGTACTGGAACCGTTGGATGAACTTGCGGTTGGTGCGTTCCAGCGCCTCATCGGGGTCGATGCCCAGGAATCGGGCGTAGTTCACCAGGCTGAAGAGCACATCACCGAGTTCTTCGGCTTGTTTCGGGCTATTGGCGTCCACCTCGTGCTTCAGTTCATCCAGTTCTTCGTGCACCTTGGCCCACACCTGATCGCGGTGTTCCCAGTCAAAACCCACGCCCCGCGCCTTGTCCTGGATACGGATGGCCTTCACCAAGCTGGGCAAGCCGCGCGGAACCCCTTCCAGCACGCTGGGCGTGGAATCAGCCGCTCCCTGCGCCGCCTTTTCCGCCAGTTTGATCCGCTCCCAATTGGCCTTCACCTCTTCCTCACCGGTCACCTTCACTTCACCGTAGATGTGCGGATGCCGATGGATGAGTTTCTCACAGATCCCGTTCAAGACCTCCGTGATATCGAAAGCCCCTTTCTCCTGACCGATCTTGGCGTAGAACACCATGTGGAGCAGTAGATCGCCCAGCTCCTTCTTCACCTCTTGCAGGTCGTCTTTCAAGATGGCATCACCCAGTTCGTAGGTCTCCTCGATGGTGAGTGGGCGCAGCGTCTCCATGGTCTGTTTCCGGTCCCACGGGCATTCGGCCCGGAGGGTATCCATGATGTCCAACAGGCGCAAGAAGGCGGTGGCACGAGCATCCATGCCCGAAAGGTAGCCGCCCATGGGAAGTTGGAGGAAGGAACAAGTCGTAAGAATGGAAGAACCACGTGCAGGACCCGATAACGACCCCCGCTTCAATACCTTGCGCCCATGCCGACAAAGCGGGTGTATTTCTTCGGGCGCAACGCCGCCATGATGGCGCTGGTGGACCAGCAATTGAAAGCGGTGGGAATCAACGCGGTGGGGCACATGGATGAACAGGCCTTGCTGGCGGACCTGGCCAAGGGCGACGCCAAACTGTTGGTGATCGGCGGTGGCGTGGAAGACGAAGCGCGCGAACGCCTACGCGCGGCGAGCCAGCGTCTGGACCTGTTGGTATTGGAGCATTTCGGAGGCCCGGCACAATTGGTGGACAACATCAGCGGGGTGCTGGGTTGAGGCCGCATACTTCACTGGAAAAGCCCCCGTTATCTTAGCCGACCTATCGCATGCGGCACGTCCTGCTGACCTTTCTCCTCCTGCACAGCGTTTGGACGTTGGCCCAGAGCACCGGAACCGTTCGCGGCACCGTGCGCGACGAATACGGCAACACCTTGCCGCGTGCCAACGTCACCATCGCCGGCACCACCATGGGTGTGGCCTGCGATGACCAAGGCCGTTACTCCATCGAGATACCGGCGGATGAAGCCGTCGTGTTGCGCTGGAGCTACTCGGGCATTCCGCCTTTCGAAGAACGCATCACCGTGGGCGCTGGCCAGCTCTTGATCCGCGATGTGAAGCTGAACGTGACCACCTTGAACACCGCCATCATCAGGGGCACGCAACGCGATCGCGAAGAAGGCATGGAGTCCTTGGATCCCCGGGTAACGCGCTTCGTGCCGAGCGTGCAAGGCGGTGTGGAGGCCCTGTTGCAGGGGCAGTTGGGTTACTCCACACGCAACGAGCTGAGCGCCGGCTACAACATCCGAGGTGGCAACTTCGACGAGAACCTAGTGTACGTGAACGACATCGAGGTGTACCGTCCATTCCTGGCACGGGCGGGCCAGCAGGAAGGGCTCAGCTTTCCGAACCCGGACATGATCGAGCGTATCCAGTTCAGTCCCGGTGGCTTCGAAGCGCGCTACGGCGACAAGATGAGCAGCGTGCTGGACATCACGTACAAGCGCCCGAAGAAGTTCGCGGGCAGCGCCATGGCCAGCTTACTTGGTGGTGCGGTACACTTGGAGAACACCATGCTCGGCAAACGACTGCGGCAGGTAACCGGCATCCGCTACCGCACCAACACGCTCGTGCTCAACGGGCTCGACACCAAAGGCCAGTACCGCCCCACGTACACGGATATCCAGAGCTACTGGACCTACGACCTCACCGACAAGGTGGAGCTCGGCTTCCTGGGCCTCTACTCCAGCAACAAATTCGGTGTGGTGCCCGAGAACCGCGAGACCGAGTACGGCAGCTTCAATCAGGCGCTGCGGTTCACCGCCTTCTTCGAGGGACAGGAAGTCACCCGGTTCGAGACGCTCTTCGGTGCCCTGAACGTGAACATCCAGGCCAACAAGACCACGCGCCTGAAGTTCACCGCCAGCGCCTTCAACACCGTCGAGAGCGAACGCTTCGATGTGTTGAGCGAATACTACCTGGACGAACTGGAGCGCGACCCCAACAGCAGTCGGTACGGCGAGGTGAAACAGAACCTGGGCATCGGCCGCTCACTTGAACATGCGCGCAACGACTTGGACGCCACGGTGCTCACCTTCGCCCATAAGGGCTACCGGCAACTGGCACGCAGCTACCTGCAATGGGGCGCCGATGTGCGCAGCGAGGTCATCAACGACAAGCTGAGCGAGTGGACCGTGATCGACTCGGCGGATTTCAGCATCCCCCTGAACCAGGGCGAGGACCTCGAGCTGAACTACGTATTGAAGAGTCGTCTGAACCTGGAAAGCGTGCGGGCCAGCGCTTATGTGCAGAACACCTGGCGGTGGGATCGCGGCAACGACAAGTGGTACACCTTGATCGCCGGTGCTCGGGCGCAGCACTGGACCTACAACGGCCAAACGGTGGGCAGCCCACGGGTGCGTTTCACCTACCACCCGGGGTGGAAGAAAGTGAATGACGAAGGCGACACGCTCGATGTGGACTACAGCTTCTGGGCCGCTGCGGGCTTGTATTACCAGCCGCCGTTCTACCGCGAGGTGCGCAACTTCGAAGGGCAGCTTAATCCCGACATCCGGGCGCAGCGGAGCATCCACTACGTGTTGGGCATGGACCGCCGGTTCACCATCTGGAAACGTCCGTTCAAGTTCACGGCGGAGGCGTACTACAAGCAGATGGACGATCTGATCCCCTACGAATTGGACAACGTGCGGATCCGCTACTACGGCCAGAACCTGGCCAAAGGCTTCGCCACGGGATTGGACCTGAAACTGAACGGTGAATTCATCGATGGGGTCGAGAGTTGGGTGGGTGCGAGCGTGATGAGCATCCAGGAAGACCTGTTCAACGACAGCTACACCAAGCGCTACAATGCCGATGGCGATCTGATCGTGCCGGGCTTCACCTTCGATCAGGTGGCGGTGGACAGCACCGTGATCACCCCGGGATGGATACCGCGCCCTACCGACCAACGGGTGAACGTGGCCTTCTTCTTCCAGGATGAAATGCCCAGCATACCAACGCTGAAAGTCCACCTCAACGTGAACTTCGGCACCGGCGTACCCTTCGGGCCACCCAGCGCCAACCGGTACTCGGACACCTTGCGCACCACCCTCTACCGCCGGGTGGACATCGGCTTCAGCAAACAACTGCTTGGCGCCAAAGGCCAGGAAAAACAAGGCTTCCTGGGCAAGATCTACAACATGTGGGTGAGCTTGGAGGTCTTCAACCTGCTCAACATCAACAACACCATCACGCACACATGGATCGAGAGCGTGGATGGCCGCCAGTACTCCATCCCGGATTACCTCACCCCGCGCCGCTACAACCTCAAGCTGATCGCCTGGTTCTAGCTGCCTCGTAGCCCTTTTCCTGGCACGCCCCTAGGTGCCCGATACACGAACACATGCAGCTCCTCATCAGCCTTTTCGCGGCATTCCTGGTGATGCAGGACCCTGCGCTTCCTCCGCTCAATCAGCGCATCGTGGACCATGTGGCCACCGTGCAAGGCAAGAAGGTGGACCGCGGTGAATGTTGGGACCTGGCCGCACAAGCGTTGAACAAGGCCGGCGCGAAATGGGACGGCTTGTACGCGTTCGGGCGCCTGATCGATCCGAAGCAGGAGGCCATCCTCCCCGGCGACATCCTCCAGTTCAAGGGGGTGACCATGGAACACCGCACCGAAGGCGGGATGGAACAGTTCAGCTTCATGAAACACACGGCCGTGGTCACCGCGGTCCATGGCCCAGGAGAGGTCACCATCGCCCACCAGAACTTCGGACCCACCGGGCGCAAGGTGAGTTCCTTGCGGCTGCACCTGGGCGACTTGGTGAAAGGCAAGCTCCTCTTCTACCGGCCCGAAGCCTGAACCCGGGCATGGCAAGGTCGGTTTCCCCTAAATTCGCCCGACCATGACGCTCCGCGCCGCACTCGCATTCCTCCCTGCCCTGCTGCTGGTAGCCTGTTCCACGAACAAATTCGTGGCCAGCACACACCCGAACGGTAAGCCCGAGGTGGTCATCTACATGAAGGGCGAAGGCGACGAAGCCCAGAAAGTGATGGAGAAGGTGTACTACCCCAATGGCCAGTTGGAGTACGTAGGCCGCTTCGAGAACGGGGTGGAGAACGGCGAGTGGCTCTACTACTACGAGAACGGCACCAAGAAATACCTGGAGACCTGGCAGAACGGCGTGGAGCACGGCGTACACTTGGACTATTCACCCGACGGGCAGGTCTACCGCGAATTGCACTACGAGAAGGGCAAACTGGTGAAGGAGGTGGACCGGTCGCAGAAGTGAGGCACTAGGCCCTTCGTCATTCGGCATCAGTGGTTCGAGGCAAGCCCTTCAACCTGGAAACGTGCAGCTCCTTCGCCCCTACCCACGTCTGTTCACGGTCATCTTCGCGGCCATCGCGCTCCTGCTCTTCGTGGTGGAGCACATCAACGGGCGCTTCTGGCTGAACGACCTGCGCGTGTACTACGGCGCCGGTGAAGCGCTTTGGAAGGGCGAACCGCTCTACGGCGTGGCCCATGGCCTGGACAGCGGTGTGTTCAAATACGCGCCCCTGCTAGCACTGGTGTACGCGCTCTTCGCCCTGCTGCCCTACTCTGTTGCCGCTTCTATCCAATACCTGCTCATCACGCTGGCCTTCATCGACGGCGTGCGGCGCATCGATCGGTTGGTACGGTTGAAGTTGCTCTCGGGCAAAGCGGAAGCCTACCTGCCCTTGTTCCTCATCGCTGTGGCGTGCATCGTACACCTGCACCGGGAATTGCACCTGGGCAACATAAACATGATGCTGCTTTGGCTGCTGATCGTCGCACTGGAACAGCTGCAACGCGGCCGTGATGGTTTGGGTGGTCTGCTGTTGGGCGCGGCCATCCTGGCGAAACCCCACTTCCTCATCCTGGCGCCGCTGCTGGTGATGCACGGAAAATGGAAGACGCTCGGGGCCGCCTGCATCGCGCTCGTCGCTGGGCTCTTCTTGCCCGCGTTGGTGCTGGGCTGGACGGGCAATTGGCAGGTGCACGCCGCCTGGCTCGGCGAAATGGCCAAACACAACGCGGCGCTCATCTACACCGGTGGCGACGACTACCGGGCGGTGAACACCATCTATTCCTTCGCGCACCGGGCGTTGCTCCAGCATGTCCTGTCGGCGAGCGCTGTGGAGGCCTACGCGCTGCTGGCGCTGATCGCCGGGGCCTTCGCGGCCTTCGTGTGGTGGAACACGAAGCGACAAGCCCCGGAGGCCTTCACCGTGGAGTTCCTGGTCCTGGTGGCCTTGGTGCCGAGCCTCACCCTCACCGATACCGAGCACTTCCTGTTCGCCCTGCCGGTTGTGGCCTACGTGATCCATCGCCTCGTGCCGAAGGCCGACCCACGTTGGCTCGCCGTGGTGGCCGTGCCCTTGCTGCTCGCCTACGGCGGCAACTTCGAGGATGCGCTCGGTCCCTTCTCCGACGTCCTCATCCACCATGGTGTGCTGGGCATCGGCAGCTTCGGGCTTATCGTGCTGGGCGTTCTGCTGTGGTCGCGATCGAACCAACGCGGCGCTGTAGTGTCCAATCCTTTGCCATGAAACACTTCGCCACTCTGGTCGCCTGCCTGTTCGCGGGCGCGCTCACCGCACAGGAACTGTATTTCCCACCGACGGTCGGCAACACCTGGGCCACCACGGACCCTGCCTCGCTGGGGTGGTGTACCGACCAGATCCCCGCCCTCTACGACTTCCTGGAAGGGAGCAACAGCAAAGCCTTCATCGTGTTGAAGGATGGGCGTATCGTACTGGAACGATACTTCGGCACCTTCACAGCGGACAGCAGCTGGTACTGGGCCAGCGCTGGCAAGAGCCTCACCGCCTTCATGGTGGGTCTGGCGCAACAACAAGGGTACTTGGACATCGACGAACCGAGCAACACCTACCTGGGCGAAGGCTGGTCGAGTTGCACACCGGAGCAGGAAGCGGCCATCACCATCCGCGACCACTTGACCATGACCACGGGGCTCGACGACACCAACGGCGAATTCGATTGCACCGACCCCGAATGCCTCACCTACCTCACCGAGCCGGGTAGCCGTTGGTCGTACTACAACGCCCCCTACACGCTGTTGGACGGCGTGCTCGAAGGGGCCACCGGCCAGAACCTGAACAACTACATCTTCGCGAACCTCACCAGCAGCACGGGCATCACGGGTCTGTTCGTGCAACTCGGGTACAACAACGTGTTCCTGAGCAAGGCCCGCAGCATGGCGCGCTTCGGCTTGTTGGCGCAGAATGGCGGTACCTGGAACGGCACACCCATCCTCACGGATGAAGCCTACTTCACCGCGATGACCACTCCCTCACAAAGCCTGAACCCCGCCTACGGTTACCTGTGGTGGCTCAATGGCCAGACGAGTTACCTGCTGCCCGGGGTACAGATCCAGCTGCCCGGCCCGCTGATGCCCGACGCCCCCAGCGACATCTACGCCGCCATGGGCAAGAACGGCCAGATCATCAACGTATCGCCCGGCACCGGCCTAGTGGTGGTACGCATGGGCAATTTGCCCGATGGCCTCTTCGTGCCCAATGTGTACAACAACGAGATCTGGCAGGAGCTGAACGCCGTGATCTGCACGCCAACGGCGTTAGTGGATGTGGAGGACCAGCAGGCCATCACCCTCCACCCGAATCCAGTGCAGGACCAGCTCACCCTCACCCTGCCCGCCACGGCAGGCCCCGCTGACCTGTACATCTGCGATGCCCTAGGCCGCACTGTGCTCCAGCAGCAACTGACGGGCACCACCGCCCAGCTGGACCTCCAGGCCCTGCCTGCGGGTAGCTACCGTTGCGTGCTCACCACTGCGGAAGGGCGGGTGGTGAAGGGGTTCGTGAAGGAGTAAGGGGGCTGGTTGGATCCACTAGTGCGCGCTACAGGATGCGCATTTGGAAAAGGCATCGGCCTAATCTAGTTTCACGCTGGCTGCAGACACAGTTCGTCCAAAACGGCGGAGAGTTGAACCCATGTCAGTACCAAGGCCATCGGCAAGACCCGCAGCCCTCTTGATAACTTGGACCTATGAGCGGCTATGTGGTTTTACCCTCCCCAATAGTGAAATAGTACCCACTCTCGAGCTCCGCATGAAGCGGAAATAAACCACATATGGGTACAACCGACTAGTTAGTGGCAACCTTAAACAACGACACAGTACAGAGAAAATGACTGACATAGAAATACAAAAAGTAACGCTTAATGACATTGACCAATTGCAAAAAATTGGCAGACAGACTTTTTATGAAACATTTTCAGCAGGAAATTCCGAAGAGAATATGACAAAATATTTAGACGAAGGATTTTCCCTTGAAAAACTGACGACTGAACTTAGCGACAATAACGCTGAATTTTATTTTGCAACACTTGACAACAATGTAATTGGTTATTTAAAACTAAACTTTGGACAAGCTCAAACAGAACTACAAGACGACAAAGCACTAGAAATTGAACGTATTTATGTATTAAAGGACTTTCACGGAAAAAGCGTTGGGCAAATCCTTTACGACAAAGCAATACATATCGCAAGACAGAAAAACGCTGACTACGTTTGGTTAGGTGTTTGGGAAGAAAATCCGAGAGCAATAAAATTTTATAAAAAAAATGGGTTCGTAGAATTTGACAAACACGTCTTCAAGTTAGGCAATGACGAGCAGACCGACATTATGATGAAATTAAAATTGAACAACTAATGCTAACGACAAGAAAGGCAGCCACTAACACGGGTTTTGCGTCAGGTGGGCTGAAGTGCAAACTTGGAGCTTTGTGCATCTATTCAAATTCAGTGCTGGTTGACAGTTTTGTGCTCCGAATCCCGCCCGAACGCAAAGCCCGAAACCGTTAGAGTGGTGTAGCTTTAAAAGCTGCAACCATGCGGTTCGCAAAAGCCGATGGGAACACACCATGACGAGCTTCCTTGCCCAAGGACATCAGGCCGGGTATATTGCCAGAACCATCCGACCATGAGAACCATCGTTTCCATCGCATTCATCGTGTGCGCGCAGCTGATCGGAACGGCCCAGCTTTGGGTGCCGCAAGCATCGAATACCTCGAACCACCTTCAGGCCATCCATTTCGTGGATAGCCTTCATGGATGTGCCGTGGGTAACAGCGGCACCATCTGCACCACCACTGATGGAGGATCGAACTGGATCGTCCGCCCATCCGGCACCACGGATCACATCCTGTCGGTCCACTTCGTTGATCCGCTCAAGGGCTTCGCATCCACCAGTTCCTCCCTGCTCAGAACGATCGATGGGGGCCTCAGCTGGACCCTCCAACACAGTTTGGACGCGTCCCTTGATCCCATATTCTTCCTCCATCCAGACACAGGCTTCGTCGGTGGGCGAACGACCCTGCTAAGGACAACGAACGGTGGCGCCACGTGGGACGAACGACCGAGCGGGCCGATCAGCCCCACGTGCATGTGGGCGCACAATGCCGAAACGCTTTTCCTCGGCGGATGGGGAGGTGCCAACGCCAGCGAGGTCCAGCTCTTGCGAAGCACCGACGGAGGTACCACATGGGTCACGTCCTATGACCAAGGCGCTTATGGTCCATTGAACGACGTGTTCTTCACCGATGAACAGACCGGGTACATTGCGTTCAGTTACTTCGGACAAGGCGTTCAGTACGACAGACTGATGAAAACGCTTGATGGCGGCACCACTTGGGACCCTATCCTTTCGAATTCGGGAACGAGCTCATCCCCGAGCCCAACCTCCGCGGTAATGGCCATCCATTTCGTGAGCGAACAGAACGGCTTCATCGCCACCCAGAACGGCAGCATCCTCGTGACGGTGGACGCCGGTGCCACCTGGGAGTTCCAAGTGAATGGCGCCTTTCCCTCCTTGAACGACATCTTCTTCGTTGACGACCAGAACGGCTGGGCGGTGGGCAACGAAGGGACCATTCTGAAGCTGGCAACGGATGTGAGCGTGAATGGCCTGCCACCAGGAACAGGGGGAACACCAACGCTCTACCCCAACCCCATTTCGCAGCGCGAGCTCCACATCGATACGGATCGGTCCATCTTGAGCATCGATCTGTTCGGCATGGCAGGACAGTTCATACGGACCTATCCTCCAAGCACCAGCGTGATCGACGTTGTGGACCTGGCACCGGGGCTCTACGTCTTGAAGGT
>JAEUTB010000019.1 GCA_016787995.1 Flavobacteriales bacterium
CTGCCTCAATGGTCTGCTGTTGCTGCTGAACGCCCTGGACATCCACTACGTCTGGTTCAACTTCAAGTTCGAAGGGCAATACCTGAAGGCGTTCGTTCACCAAGGAACCTGGATGCTCATCGTATCCATCATCCTGGGTGCCTTGCTCGTGCTCTACTACTTCCGGGGCGACCTCAACTTCCACTCCCGCAACCGCACGATAAAAGTGCTCAGTTACCTCTGGCTGGCCCAGAACGCGGTGCTCGCGGTGTCCGTGGTCATCCGCAATTACCACTACATCCATCACTATGCATTGGCCTACAAACGCATCGGTGTGGCGTTCTTCCTGCTGGCCACATTGGTGGGACTGGTCCTGCTCATGGTGAAGGTGCGCCACCAACGCTCGCACCATTATTTGGTGCGCTGCAACATGGTCTCGCTCTATACGATCGTGCTCCTCATGTCGTTCTTCGATTGGGATACGCTCATCGCACGCTACAACATGGCACAGCGCGGCAAGGCCTTCGTGGAGTTGGACTACCTCGCCAGCCTTAGCGACAAGACGCTCCCCTACCTGATCGTTTCCACCCTACAACTGGAGCAACTGGATGCCCACAACGCGCGGATCCTCGGCGGACCGAAGCGCTACACCCGCCAGTTGTACATGACCCCGTCCACCTTCGCCAAGTACGTTCACGAGCGCAGCGAACGCTTCCTTGCCGAGTATCCCGAACGCTCTTGGAAGGAATGGAACGCGGCCGACGCACGGGCCTATGAACTGCTCAGCGAGCTGAGGGTGCCGTAGGCGGCGCTGCGATGGCCGAACCGTTCTACTTTGATGGGGCCGCCCGATCAGGCCGCTTTGGCCAGGGCGATATCGCTCACCGGGCTTTCACCCTTGGCGCCGATGGCCACCACGCGGAAGAAGTACGGGCGGGCGCTCTCCAGACCTTCCACACGCACCTGGTTGTTGCCGGTAACGGCCACGGTGCTCCAGGCCGAAGCGACTTCCGGATCCTGTTCGTTCACCTGCACCATGTAGAATTTCCGGTTCTTCACCCCGCCCCAACGCACCACCAACACGCCGGGGTGTTGCGTGCGCTGGGCCACCACGCGCTGCGGGGCCGGAAGCTCCTGACTGGGCTGCACCGTGCGTTTGATGTCGAAGCCTGCGCTCATGATGATGGAGGCATCACCGTTCGATACACTTTGCACATAGCCTCCCATTCCTCTCAGGAGCGCGCGCAACTGGTCGTACGCCAAGTCGCGGGCCAGCAGGTCCTGTCGGCCACGGCTGAAATTGGCTACATGGGTGGCCACCGCCAACGCGTCGCAGGCATCCGCCACCACGTCCAATCCGGGGTGGGGATCGGGGAAATGAGCGTTGCCCGTCATCAACCGCACGATGTTGCGCCCTTTGGATACCAGTTCCAGGTAAGGCAGGCGCTTGGTGCCTTGCTTCACCGTGGCGTAGTTGCTTTTCATGGCCGTGGTCCTTGAAGTTGTCGTTCGGTCACGGTCGCTTCAACGTAAAGGACCGCGTTCCGGTTCCAAGGTAACAGGCCATTCGGCGGCCATACGAAGGTTCAGCACGCTTGCCACCCGGTTCCAGTACCTGGTACGCTACGATCGTCCCATCATTTGCCAGCAGCAGACCATCGTACCGCGCCGTTGTCCCATCCTCTCACCTCGCCACACGATATTTCGACCGGATCGTCCCATCATCGCACACCGCGACACTCTGTTAACGAGCGATCGTCCCATCATCTCGCCGGACCGGACCATGGTGCCGTGCCACCGTCCCATCATCACACAGCACCACACGATCGAATGGACCGATCGTCCCATCATTCCCCGGCTCGACACCATGGTGCCGCGTGATCGCCCCATCGTCTCGCCGGACCGGACCATGGTGCCGCGCCACCGGCCCAACATCACAAACCAGCACACGATCGAATGAGCCGATCGTACCATCATTCTACACGGGAACACCATGTTACCGCGCGATCGTCCCATCATCCGACAGCAGCATTACATCGCGCTGGGCCGCTGTCCCAGCATCACGTATCAGGGCAAGGCCATAAGATCCGATCGCTTCAAGACATCAAAGCGCAGCAACGCCGTGCCGCACGAACGCACCCTTTTTGCTCGCCTTCGGACCATCGCAGCGTGGGCTGGCACCAAAGGACAGGGCCTCATTACCCTATTACCGAACCTTCGTGACACGGCCAGCCGACCGCCGACGATAGACCAGCGGTACCACACTACCATCACCGCAGCGCAACACAAGACCCCAAAGCTGTGGGCGCGCTTCTGCCCCTTCGGTAAGAAGGACGTAGCGCTACATCCGGTGGAATAACCCAATGCGTTCGTATTCGAGGCTTTGTTCGCCATAATTTAGCGAAGACGGGTATTAGGGCCTGGGGTCGGCGGCTACGGAGGGAAGGGGAAGGTACTTTGCAATAAATACAGCTTGAAATGCTGACCTATAGCTAAATGCGTGAATTCTCAAGACCTAAAGCGGCACGAACAAGACATAATTTGGTATCGCAGGTGCTAAGTCTGTAATCATAGAGATGGTCTCATGGACAGTCCTTTTCAAAGAGCTTCGATACGAGCACAAAAAGCCCACCAATTATGGCAGCAACGGCAGAAGACTGGACCGTTTCATTCTGGAGTGCCCGTTTAACGCTGTACTTAAAGGAGAAATACCAACCACGTGTCGTCACATAGGCCCTCAATGCCTGCACCTTCACGCGGTCTGCAAGAAAACAATCGAGCACTTCTTCCACCTGCTGCTTCATCTTATCGTCTGGCTCAAGGTCATGATACAATTGGTAGTAATGCTTGAATCGCTCCCGCCAATTGGTGGTTATCTCCCTCATCCGCGTTAGTTCTGCGCCAGATCCGGCGATACAAATGGCAATGTGGTCAGTGTCCTTCCCATTCCGGAGTTCTTCGATAAATGGCACGGAAACATCAGTACCCATTGCAAATAGGTCAATGATAACACAAGTCGGTCTGTTCGCCTTGATATATGCACGGGCCATATCACGCGTTGGTGCGGCAGCCACACTCAAAACCTTTTCTTTACTAGCGCTGGTTCTAATTACTGAAGCAATCCTCTCACGAGGTGTTTCCTTGAATCCGACAAGAAGGATATCAAGATGTGCTTTCGTGTACAGCGGACCCATGACATTGTTGTTTAAATCAAATATATCATTTCCTAAACCTTCCGGAACCATGTCCATTCGTACATAGCTACCGCAAACAGATTCTGGAGTCCGGCTGTCGGCTTCATGTTTGCAATCGCGTCTAGTCAAAATGTTCACGAACCACGAACATGGTACTTCCCCGGATATGAGGTGTTGAAGGGGAGTTGCCTGACGCACCCCACCGGAAAGACCTGTGACTTGCTTAATGATGTTCTGAAGTGCTGGGTCGCCGTCGAGGCAGCGAATCGGTCGCGTAGCGAGGTGTATTCACCAACTACAGGTGCGCATCACGGTGATGAGCCCGAGGTTAAAGGCTAAGTACGGTTAAACCACCTTCAAACCGCAATCAATCAAGAAGTCCGCTGTGGCATCAAATCCAGCCGGTTTCCGTGTCGAGTCGCTTTCACTTCCCCGTGGTACATAAATAATGAAGCCTTCACGAGCACGGGTGAGTAGGACACGATACGAATTGAGCAAGTAGCGTCGGTCGCGGGCCTGTTTCATAGCATTCCACTTGTGTCCTACCAACTTCCGCATCTCCCATCCTGACATACCCTCGTGCAGTAGGTCGCCACCCCAACAGATGCAACTTAGATCCAACTCCAGACCTTGACACTCATACTCGGTGGCCGCTACTTCAAGTTGATCCGATGAGCGGATATCCGCGTGCCCATTCAGGAACCAATCCACATACATCTTCTTGTTCCCTTGGCGGAAACCGGAGGTGATCTCTATGCCTTCTGCTCTTAGGCGTAGCGCACCAGAACTCGCCAACAAACCCGACCTACGCAGTCCACGAGTGTGTGAGCGCAGCCAGTCCCGTGCAATGGACAGGTCTCGGGTCAGAGCCATGTGAAATCCCTCGCATTCCGGCATGATATCACGAGCTCGTTGAGCATCACCATCAATAACCGCATCAACCCAACGGGAAACGGCTTCCGCTTTGAAGGAACGCAGGCTTACATCCAAGTGCAACGCTGGCACTTCATGGACCCTCAGACCGCCATTTTCTCCATCAACGAATAGCTGCTGCATCTTATCACCATGTGCACTGCCTAGTACCCGTGGTGATACTGCGACCTCCCAATGCTGAAAGCGACTTCGCAGCGCCCTGCCCCATTCCGCCAAACCAGCCTCGCCCGTATTGATCTCCTGACCATTACCGACCAATGCTACGACGACCGCCCAATCCGGATGTCTATCCATGATGGAAAGGATCGACTCAGGCTCGGACTCGTTCCGGTCGTTCTTCTTTGCACATTGCTCCGCATCCCATGCGCGTTGAGCCTCGTCGAAGATGATCAAATGCTCAACCGGAGCAACATCACGCGGCAACGAATCCTTGATGAATGCATGGACGTTCTGGATGAAAGTACTCACCGTCCTTTCTGCATCACCTGCTCGTTGCTTCTTTTTGAAATCCTTCGCGATCGCAGCGGAAACGATCTTTACCAAAGGACCGTTCCCAGAAAGGAACACTCCAGCACCTTTTGTCAGCGCCCGAACTGCAGGATCGTGGGCCACGTTCAATCCAGCCAGTGTCTTACCGGCACCCGGCACACCTGTAACAATGCAAAGGATCTTCTTACTACTACGTTGCGCTTCCTGGATGTGATGAACCAAACTCATGGTCGTTGAGCCTAGATTCTGCGCATCAGCATGCGATCGAGCGATCTCACGCACATCGTGTCCGGCGTAGAGCGTCTCTGCTGCTTCGATTATCGTCGGGACAGGCTGGTACACCGATCCATCCCATCCGGCACTATCGATCTGTCCCGAATCTTGGCCGAAATTCTCCACACACCACATCAGCCGTTCTGTCAAATCAACCTCGCAAGCGGCGACAACGTTTTGGACTTGATCAGCATGAGATAGATCCAGATCAAGTGACGCCGGCTTCGCGCGCGTTGTTACCGCTACCGGAATGATGGTTCTGCCCCGGCTCTGCTCATGAAAGTCCCGAAGGTCCAACGCATAGTCCTCGACCTGTCGAGCGGTGCTTCTTTCGTGCGTGGTATCACCTGTCTTGAACTCCAAGCAGAGAACCATGTTCCGGACTAAGAACACCACGTCGATGCGCTTCTGCCTCCGTGGGATGGGATACTCGAATAAGATCCCCCATTGCGCAGCATCCTGGTAACGTGACAAAAGCGCGGCCGTTGTGCGTTGAAGAATGGACAATTGCACTTGCCATGCCTTGGTCTGGCGTTCCTTCAGATCGGTGAACCCGCTCTTGGAACTCTCCTGATGGATGATCCCGAGCACTCGATCGGGGTCGTCCGCAATGAACCCTTGAAGCGTGGCGCGGTAATAAGCTGGCATCTCTATCTACTTGCCGCTCAGCAACCATTCGGTGGTCACCCCTAGTGCTTTGGCCAACCCTCTCACCTCGTAGTCAAGTACGCTGCGTTGGCCGATCTCGATCTTGGAGATACCAGCGCGGTCAATACTGACCCCCAACAGCGCCAACTTGCCCGAAAGCTGATCCTGGGTCATCGGAGGCTTGTGCTTGCCACGAG
The DNA here is from genome assembly GCA_016787995.1 of Flavobacteriales bacterium. Taxonomy (GTDB): domain Bacteria; phylum Bacteroidota; class Bacteroidia; order Flavobacteriales_F; family PHOS-HE28; genus PHOS-HE28. Next base: position 5,714 of record JAEUTB010000019.1, read on the forward strand.
CCTCTTTGACCCGAAGACCAACGATGTTCACCTTCTTTTCCGTTGCCATTTACGAACGGCAAGCTACCGGGACGCGCCTGGCCGGATGTTCTAGTTTGGAACACGTTGATTTTCTTTGAGGTACCCATGGATACCAAAGAATACGTCATCCGCCTCAACGGCCTCGACCTAGGCCAAGTGATCGATGGTCAGGAAGCCCGCGCCACCGCATGGAACCTGACCGCCACCTACCTCGAAACCGGTGAAGCGCCGGATGGGTACGTGATCGAAGAATGTTCCGATGCCGAGGAGGCCCGACGGCTAGCTGAGCACTACCAGCGCATTCTGGCCAGCCTCATCCAGCAACAAACCGAACGGCGCGACCGATGAACCGCTACACCTTTACCTGCCTGTGGCGACCACCCAAGGACCAGTGGCCCGTTCATGGCGCAAAATGGCGCGGTGTTGCTGTGGTCTTGGATAGCACGGACAAGCCGGAACTTGCGGCTTGTGATGCCTGCCTACACCTGATCGCCGTGCGGCGTGGGCAGGCGAAGGCGGTTTCGGTATCAGGCGGAAAGACGGGGCAAGAACAAACGCTCTCGCATATCCACTTCAACTGGAGTTGGTACAGTGGGGTGGTGACTTGGGGTGGGTGGGTAATGGAAGTGCGTTAAGGCTTTAGAGGCCGGGTCTCCTTAGACCTGAGACCCTGCGGCTAAAACTCGCGGCAGGTATCCACCGTGCGGCGGATTCAGCGCGTGCTCGCGTGAGCGATTATTCTATGACGTTTGCAAGGGGTGTTCGTATCTCGTAGGGTATGCCCTTGCGTATCACTGCACAGACACGGTGGATGAGCTTGTTGCGCATGGCATTGAAGACGAGCATCTTGTGTTTTCCCTCAGCCACCTTGCGGTCATAGTAAGCACGGAACTCACCGGGCAACCGGATGAGCCCGACCACCGAGACATGTAGCAGGGCTTTGAGCGTGTTGGGGAAACCACGCAAGACCTGTAATCAGGGCGCAGACTTTTATCGGAAAGCATGACGGCGTGTTTTCGAGCCGGCACTGCTACACCGAGAGTGATGTCATCATGACTTAAAGAAGTAAGCAAGCATGGTCACCACAATGCCTAACAGGAATACGGCCACCATGAAAATAGTTGCCCATTTGATGTAGGTGAGATACATGCCGAGCCCGCGCGTGGCGACCTCTCTGACTTTTGCTTGGG
>JAEUTB010000058.1 GCA_016787995.1 Flavobacteriales bacterium
GGGGGCTCCAGACCTTGTCGCTGGAAAGCAGGGCGCTGAGGCCGGTGATCAGAAATGGGAGTACATAGAGGTTCATGGGGCAATGTTCGCGGCTTGGTTGGGCACTGGGTCCGGATCTAACGGAACATTGACAATTGCACGCCTCCAAAGCCATTGGCACAAGCCTCTTACCTTGAACCGGCTACCTTTGCGGCCCGCTGGAAATGGGTATCCGAACCCGCCGGCGAACAGCATGGCAGCAGAGATCGCAAAACGTTTCGAGCCCAAGGAGGCCGAAGGCAAGTGGTACCAACACTGGTTGGAGAAAGGGTATTTCCGAAGTGTGCCCGACGATCGCGAGCCCTACACCGTGGTGATCCCTCCGCCGAACGTGACGGGTGTGCTGCACATGGGGCACATGCTGAACAACACGATCCAGGATGTTCTGGTGCGGCGCGCGCGCATGCAAGGCAAGAACGCGTGCTGGGTGCCGGGGACGGACCATGCGAGCATCGCTACGGAGGCGAAGGTGGTGCGGTTGCTCGGTGAGCAAGGCATCAAGAAGAGCGCCATCGGTCGCGAGGAATTCCTGAAGCATGCCTTCGCGTGGAAGGAGAAGTACGGCGGTGTGATCCTTGAACAGTTGAAGAAGCTCGGTGCCAGTTGCGATTGGGACCGCACGCGCTTCACCATGGAGCCGGACCTGAGCGATGCGGTGATCGATGTGTTCATCGACCTGCACAAGAAAGGCCTGGTGTACCGTGGTCTGCGCATGGTGAACTGGGATCCCGTCGCGTTGACGGCCGTGAGCGATGAGGAGGTGATCCACAAGGAGGTGAACTCGAAGTTGTATCACATCAAATACAAAGTCGAAGACCTCACCCCCAACCCCTCTCCCGGGGAGAGGGGAGAAATGCACCTCACCCCCAACCCCTCTCCCGGGGAGAGGGGAGAAATGCACCTCACCCCCAACCCCTCTCACGGGGAGAGGGGAGAAGAGTGGGTGACGATCGCCACCACACGACCGGAAACGATCCTGGGTGATACGGCGGTGGCAGTGCATCCGGAGGACGAGCGGTATGCGCACCTGAAAGGCAAGCGTGTGCTGGTGCCGTTGATCGGGCGCAGTATTCCGGTGATCTTCGACGAGTACGTGGAGCGCGAGTTCGGTACGGGGGCGTTGAAGGTGACACCCGCGCACGACACGAACGACTACGAGCTCGGCAAGAAGCACAACCTCGAGACCATCGACATCCTGGAGCCGAACGGTACGTTGAGCCCTGCGGCCCAGCTGTACGTGGGCGAGGACCGTTTCGTGGTGCGCAAGAAGATCGCGAAGCAACTGGAGGCCGAAGGCTATCTGGTGAAGACCGAGGACATCGTGAACAAGGTGGGCACCAGCGAGCGTACCGATGCGGTGATCGAACCGCGCCTGTCGTTGCAGTGGTTCCTGAAGATGAGCGAACTGGCCAAACCCGCGTTGGAAGTGGTGATGGACGGGCGCGTGAAACTGCATCCGCAGAAATTCCAGAACACCTACAAGTACTGGATGGAGAATGTGCGTGACTGGTGCATCAGCCGTCAGTTGTGGTGGGGGCAGCAGATCCCGGCGTGGTACAACGATGCGGGAGATGCCGCTGTGTGCCGCACCGAAGCCGAGGCCATCGCCTACTTCAAGCAGCAGGGCCAGAGTACCAATGGCATCAAGCAGGACGAGGATGTGGTGGACACCTGGTTCAGCAGCTGGTTGTGGCCCATCAGTGTGTTCGATGGGTTCAAGGATCCCGATAACGCCGACATCAAGTATTACTACCCGACGAACGATCTGGTGACAGCCCCGGAGATCCTCTTCTTCTGGGTGGCGCGCATGATCATGGCGGGAATGGAGTACAAGCAGGAGGTGCCGTTCAAGAACGTGTACCTCACCGGCATCGTGCGCGACAAGATCGGTCGCAAGATGAGTAAGAGCCTGGGCAACAGTCCGGACCCCTTGGAGCTGATCGAGAAGTTCGGCGCTGATGGTGTGCGCGTGGGCATGTTGCTCACCTCACCGGCTGGTAACGATCTGCCGTACGACGATTCGCTCTGTGAACAAGGTCGCAACTTCAGCAACAAGATCTGGAACGCGTTCCGGCTCGTGAAGGGATGGAGCGTGGATGGTCGTCCGCAACCGGCTTCCAGCGCGGCTGCCGTGGCTTGGATGCAAAGCCGTGTAGCACGGGGCACTGCGGAGATCGATGCGCTCTTCGCACAATTCCGGATCAGCGAAGCCCTGATGGCCACTTACAAGCTGGTGTGGGACGACCTATGCAGCTGGTATCTGGAAAGTGTGAAGACCGGATTCGTGGACGGCGTGGCTGAACCGATCGATCAGCAGACGTATGATGGCACAGTGGCCATCTTCGAACAGGTGATGAAGTTGCTGCACCCGTTCATGCCCTTCCTCAGTGAAGAAGTGTGGCACTTGCTGCGCGAACGCAAGGTCGGCGAAGACATCATCGTGGCTTCGTGGCCGAAGAGCGGCGAAGGTGATGTGAAGTTGGAGGCCGAGGTACTGCATGCCTTCGACCTGGTCAGTGCCGTGCGCAATGTGCGCAACGAACGCGGCATGAGCCCGAAGGAAGCGTTGGAAGTGCAGGCGAAAGGACAAGCGCCGATGCGTGCGGCCGTCGCTGCGTTAGTGAACAAACTCGCCAACGTACCGGCCATCGCCGAGGTGCAAAAAGTGAGCGAAGGTTCCATCACATTCCTCGTCGGAACCAGTGAGTACGCCGTGGACCTGGGCGGAAACATCGATACGGAAGCCGAAGCGAAGAAAGCAGAAGCCGAACTCACGCACCTGCGCGGATTCCTGGCCAGTGTGGAGAAGAAGCTCAGCAACGAACGGTTCGTAGCGGGCGCTCCGCCGCAGGTGTTGGAGACCGAACGCAAGAAGAAGGCGGACGCCGAGGCGAAGATCAAGGCGTTGGAGGAGCGGTTGGCGGTGTTGAAATGACAGTGTGATGCCCGTCAATGTCTTGGTCATTTCCGCACTTACTTTGTTCACATGCACGGTTCATGGTCAGTCAGGTGGCCCAACGTGGGTGTTGAAAGGCTGCTTGGTCGATCGCACAAATGATGATCCATTGTTATTCGCGAAGGTGGCCGTCCATGGTACTCCAGACACGACCATTACCGATGCACAGGGCTGTTTCACCTTGGCTCTTCGCTCCGACCCGAAGAAGTCCCGCCTTTATCTACGGACCGAATACTTAGGCTTTGAGAGCTACTCCGCCCGGATCAAGTGGAAGGACGTGCACCGCTTGCGTATACACCGGATCAAACGAAGGAAGTTCGCTCCGGATGTTGCCGAGGCGAAGATCAAGGCATTGGAGGAGCGGCCGGCGGTGCTGAAGTAGTGCTACCGCTTCACGAAGCGAGCCGATCCGTTCTCCGTGTGCAGGATGTATATCCCAGTGGAGAGTTGGCGAAGATCCAATTGAAGGTCTCCGTTGTTCCACCTCATGGGTGTCATGATGGTGCGCCCATCCAGCGTGAATACCTGTGGATCGGTCAGTTTTTCGAGACCGGAGGCGATGAGGAGTTCGCCAGTCTGGTCAATAAGGATTTGTAGCGTAGGGCGTGATCCGAATGCCTCATCCAACGCGGTGTTCAACCCACAAGGTTCGGGTGCCTCGGGTACTTCCACGATAGTCGGCTGCCAGCAATACCGCGGGCAACCCTCCGGATCAAGGCAGAACCAACCATCGCTGGGTTCCCATGGTCGAATGGTCCAGGTGCCAGCACCCAATCCTTCGAAGGTGTAAGGAGAGCTTACTCCGGTTACGACGGAATCGAGTGTTGGCCCTTCGATCCGGAAGCTCGTGACCTGCAAGGCGCCCCAGGTGATGGTGACGCTGCCATCCGCGTCCACTTCGCAAGCGGGTTGAATGTCCGATGCTGGGATGGGCACGGGCGCGAAGTTCCCCACGAAGAGTGGCACCGAGCCTGTGCAGCCCAGTGCGTCCGTGATCCGAACCGTATCGTAGGGGTGGCAGAGACCATTGATCCGGATCATCTCGGTGTAGACAGGGTCCGGGCTTGTGGGGTGCGAGAACTGGTAGGGGGGCGTACCGCCGAACTCGGTCGGCAGGATCCGTCCGACGCCTTGGCAGGAGGAGAAACAATCGAAGCGGTCCAGGATGATCCCAGCCGAGGTGATGCCCAACTCACCGACAGTGGCTTCGGCCGAGGCCACGGCTCCCGTCGCATCGGTCACCTGCACGGCGTAGGTGCCGGAAAGAAGGTCCACAAAGGACCAAGTGGACCCGAAGATCTGGACGGGCTCAGCGCCATCGAGGGCGACCAAATAGGGGGAAGTGCCGTTGCTGATGCCGACGAAGATGGACCCATCCGGTTGGAAGCATTGGCTCGGTAAGCTGCTGACCGAAAGTTGCACGGCGATCAGGTTGCTCGTAGTTCCCGCAAGGAGGAGAGCGAGTAGCAGGTTACGCATGTCCGAAGCTTTATCGTGGAAACGCAGGGTCGACCTATGGTTGCCTGAAAGGAACGACGGTTCGTCCCTCGGAAGTCAGTGTTTCACGAAACGAGCCGTGCCGCGTGCGCTTCGCAGCAGGTAGGTGCCGGGGTCGAGTTGGCGTAGATCGAGCTGGATGCTGGTCGATGTGACCGTACGTGGCACCTCTATCGATCGCCCGTCGATCGTGTAGAGCGCCAGCGCACGCTGCGTGTGGTCGGGCCACAGGACCATCAACACCTCGCTCGCAGGATTCGGGAACACCTGTAGTTGATCGCCTGCATGTGCCTGCTCCTCTGTACCTGTACTGAAATCGACCACGTGGCTTGTGATGTTGGTGATGATGGGCGGGTTGAAGTCGAAGTAAATGCCTGCGGTGTTGTCCAGCACATCGCCTACGACGATGTCATCGTTCGGCTTGATGCGGTAGCTGATGAAGCCCTGGCTGCCGAGCAGGTCGGTGGTGCTATCGGGTAAGTCGATGTCGTTGAAGGTGAAGACGAGCTCGCGGCCTTCGCCGAAAGAAGGGGTGAAGTCGTGCGAAGCGCCGAGGATGTCGAGGGATGTGATGTCGAAGTCCGTGTCGATCTCATCACGGATCACCACGGTCTCAGCTGCCGCGGTGCCGGTGTTCTGAAAACGTACGGTGTAGTCGATGTGATCGTCCAGGTCCAGGAAGTACTGGTCGGCACTGGTGCGGCTGCTGGTGAGGCCTAGTTTGTCGTTGGGGTCGTAGCTGCCGGTGATGACGACATCGATGAGCGCCGAGTTGTTCACCGTGTTCACTTCGCTAGCGGCATTGGTCACCGTGGCGACATAGTTCAGGCTGTAGCCGAGCAGGCCGATGTCCGCGGGTACATTAGCCGTGAAGCTGATCATACGCGAACCGTAGGGCTCAATGGCGGGCACTGTCCATGCTGCGTTCGAAGGGTTAAGCAGAAGGGCATCGTAGGAAAGCGCGATGTTCACATGGCCGCTCGGGAAAGCGGAGTTGTTCACCACGGAGATCCACACTTGAGTGCTGAACCCTGGTCGGGCGTTCGTGCTCGTCAAGGATACCTCAAGGTCATGCGGTATGGTGCTCAGGTTCGCGAAGTCGACCGTGGCCTGCGGAGTCGCATTGTCCAAGGTGAATGCGGCTGAACCTACCGCTGGACACAGGATCTCCTCATCCGGGGTGGCCGGTAGCTGTATCGAATAGCTGTCGAATTCGAGGTTGCGCTGGTAGTTCCCATTCCCATCCGTGATCGCGAAAAGGTTGCCGGGCTCAATGCTCAACACACGGTAGGGTTGGCCGAGGTCGAAGCCGTTGAAGGTGCAGTCCTCATCGGCATCGTGGTAGACTCTTCCATTCACAATCCCGCAAGGACCCGCCATTGAGCCGATCGTGAAGTCGGTACCCGTGCTGCAATAGGCCACACCCGGTATTCCATCGATCCCACCTTGGTTCCACCAGTAGTACACCGTATGTGTGCCCGCTGGAATACCACCAAGTACAAATGGTCCGGTGCTGTTGCCGAAATCATAGATCGAATCGAAGGTGGCACTCTGCACCCGATAGGCGATGTCGGATCCGAACTCCTCGGGCATGGTCACCGAACCTGATGGAACGGAACCACACGTTGGTGATGTACTGATCACGACCGGTCCGACCATCGGATAGCTGCTGATATAGGTTTGTATGGTACCTGCACAGCCGTTGGCATCGGTCACGGTGATGATGGTCTCACCGGGGCAAAGACCTGCGAAGGCCACCGAACTGGCACCGAACATGCCGAATTGTGGGAAGGGGAAATCGTAGGTGTATGGAGGGGTGCCCTGGATGCTGTTCTGGTCGATGGAAGCCCATCCACTGCAGCTGCCGGCACAAGCGTACCGGATCTCCGATGCGTACATGTTCATGCCCAGTCCACCCAAGGAATTGATCGTCACGCTCGCTTGTGCGGTGTTCCCCAAGCCGTCGGTCACCTCCACACTGTATTCTCCCGGGCAAAGTCCCGTGGCCGTTGGTGTGCCTTGGCCTGCAGGAGGGGCAGGGCTCCATACGAAATTGTACGGGGGTAAGCCACCTGAGGCGCTGGCCGTGGCCACCCCATTGCATTGGAAGCAGGTGGCGTCCAACGAGGTAAGGAACACCTCCACAGCATGCGTGGATAATGAGGTGCAAAGGGTGATCAATAGGGCAACATGCTTGCTCATGGTAGGGTGGTTCTAGAGAAAGGACGCCAGGTGCGGTGAACGGTTGTGTGAAGGTGGTGAAAGGAGTTGACATTGACCCATATGGGTGGGCAGTGCGGAAGACACCGGATCGGTGGGTTACCTTCGCCACATCGCTCGCGATCTCACATACGCCGCCATCGACATCGGATCGAACGCTGTACGCCTGCTCGTGGGCGAAGTGATCGAGCGGGAGGACCACCCTGTGATCAAGAAGCAGACCTTGGTGCGGGTGCCCATACGACTTGGGGAGGATGTATTCGACTTCGGATCCATCGGAGCGGCCAAGCGTGATTACCTCATCAAGAGCTTGAAGGCGTTCCGGTTGTTGACGGATGTTTATGGCGTGCCGTACCTGCGTTGTTGTGCCACCAGTGCCATGCGCGAAGCGAGCAACAGCTCAGAGATCATCGCGCGTGTGGAGATGGAGAGCGGTGTACACATCGAAGTGATCGGTGGCCGCGTGGAAGCTGACCTCATCGTGAACACGTTCTGGACACAGGACCTCTTGAAGGACCGCAGCTATCTGTACATCGACGTGGGTGGTGGCAGCACCGAACTCACATGGCTGGAGAAAGGTCGACGGGTGAAGAGCGCCAGCTTCAAGATCGGTACGGTGCGCACGCTCAAGGGGAAGGTGCACCCCGAGAGTTGGGCGGAGATGCGTGCTTTTCTCGAGGATCTACGCGCCCAACACGGTTCACTCTTGGCCATCGGTACCGGTGGAAACATCAACCGCATCTTCAAGGAGAACGGGAACGCCTTCGGTGAACCGCTCTCCCGTGCCGATATCCAGTCACAGCGCGACCGCATCGCCAGCTACTCCTTCGATGATCGTGTGAAGGTGCTTCGTCTTCGACCTGACCGGGCAGACGTGATCATTCCCGCAGCGGACATTTTCTTACAAGTGATGGACCATGCGGGCATCGACGAGGTCTTCGTACCCAAAGTGGGTCTGGCCGACGGGATCATCTACGACCTGTACATGCGGCAGTACGGCAACTTGCGCTACCCCAAGGTGGAGCCGGTGGTGGCGTGATCAGCTTGCGTTGCGGAACTCTCCGGGTGTCAGTCCCTCCATCTTCTTGAAGAGACGCGCGAAGTAGTTCGGGTCGCTGAACCCGCTGGCGTAGCACACCTCCTTGATGGGCACTTCGGGACGTTTCAACAGGTGTTTCGCGTACGTGATGCGCTCATGCAGCACCAATTGGTTCGGTCCCATGCCGAACTGATCGGTGAAGGCGCGATAGAAGGCGCTGCGGCTCATGCCGGCCAGTTCGCACAGCTTCTGCACGGCGATGGGCTCGGTGAGGTTGCGCCGGATGTGCTCCACCACCGCCTTGAAGCGTAGGTTCCACGGGGCGTCCGCGCCGTTGTGGAACACGTCCGCCCGGTTCTGCAAACGGATGATGGCGAGCACGATCTCCTTGATCAAAAGGTTCGCCAGGATGTCCTTCAGCGGATCGGTGCCGCTCAACACACGCACCATGCGATCGCTGAGGCGGGCCAGCTCTTCGTCGTTCTGCAGGAAGGCCCTGTTCGGGTCCACGCTCCATGCATGACCGTCGGGCATGGGGCGCTGCTCGTTCAGGTAGTCCAGTTGCCGCGTGAAGTGGGCCTGCTCGATCACCAGGGCTGTGCATTGTGTAGGCTTCCACGGCGTGGCGTCCGGGAAGTCGATGTCCATGGCTCCGTTGTGCGGTACCAGCACGGTCTGTCCCGGCAGGTAGTCCAGCACACGTTGTTCCTTATCCATGTGCAGCGCCTTGCGTCCGCGCAGCATGCTGGTGATGGTGAAGCCCTCGAAGGTGAGGTGCACACCGCGCGCCACCTGACGTGTCTCGTACACGTTCAGCTCGCAGCGGTCGAGACTGAAGGCCCGGCGATGCTCGATGGTGGTGCGCACCTCGGCCTCAGGCGTGAGGGACACCGGATGGAGGGTATGGCTCAGCGCGTTCATCGCAGCATGAAGATAAGGGGGGTGGTCGGGTAGTGGAACCTGACGTTCGTCAGTTGGGACGATCGTGCTATCCGCTGGGATGAACGTGAAGGCCTTTCGCTCGTGGGCACGGCCACCTTGGCAGCCGAAACAAAACTCCTTGCACATGGCTACCGCAACACTTTCCAAGCCGGTCACCTTCCCCGGCACCGACATCCGCTTCAAAGACCGCTACGACCACTACATCGGTGGTGAATGGGTGGCACCGGCTAGCGGCCAGTACTTCGACAACATCAGCCCCATCAACGGGCAGCCCTTCACCCAGGCCGCACGGGGCAACGCCGCCGACATCGACCGCGCGCTCGATGCCGCCCACACCGCCTTCGCCACCTGGAGCCGCACCAGCGTCACCGAACGCAGCAACACCCTGCTCCGTATCGCACAGCGCATCGAGGACAACCTGAAGTTCCTCGCCACCGTGGAGACCATCGACAACGGCAAGCCCATCCGCGAGACCATGGCCGCCGACCTGCCGCTGGTGGTGGACCACTTCCGCTACTTCGCCGGCGTGATCCGCAGCGAAGAGGGCGGCATCAGCGAGCACGACAGCACCACCGTCAGCATCAACCTGCACGAGCCCATCGGCGTTGTGGGGCAGATCATCCCCTGGAACTTCCCGCTGCTGATGGCCGCGTGGAAGATCGCGCCCGCGCTGGCCGCAGGCAACACCGTGGTGGTGAAGCCCGCGGAACAGACGCCCACCAGCATCATGGTTATGCTCGAGGTGATCGGTGAGCTGCTGCCCCCCGGCGTGCTCAACGTGGTCACCGGCTTCGGCGTGGAGGCCGGCAAGCCCCTGGCCCAAAGCCCGCGCGTGGCCAAGGTGGCCTTCACCGGTGAGACCACCACCGGCCGCCTGATCATGCAGTACGCCAGCGAGAACCTGATCCCCGTGACCATGGAGCTCGGCGGCAAGAGCCCCAACATCTTCTTCCCCAGCGTAGTGGACGCCGACGATGACTTCTTCGACAAGGCCGTGGAAGGTGCCGTGATGTTCGCGCTCAACCAGGGTGAAGTATGCACCTGTCCCTCGCGCATCCTCGTGCATGAGGACGCCTACGAGAAGTTCATGGAGCGTGTGGTGGCCCGCACCAAGGCCATCAAGGCCGGCAACCCACTGGACTCCGCCACCATGATCGGCGCGCAGGCCAGCAACGACCAGTACGAGAAGATCCTCAGTTACATCAACATCGGCAAGGAGGAAGGTGCGCAGGTGCTGTGCGGCGGCGCCAAGGCAGGCCTCAACAGCGGACTGGAGAACGGCTACTACATCCAGCCCACGATCCTCAAGGGCCACAACAAGATGCGCGTGTTCCAGGAGGAGATCTTCGGCCCCGTCACCTGCGTCACCACCTTCAAGACCACTGAAGAGGCCATCGCCATCGCCAACGACAGCGCCTACGGCCTCGGCGCCGGTGTGTGGACCCGCGACGCGCACGAGCTCTACGAAGTACCCCGCGCCATCCAGGCCGGCCGTGTGTGGGTGAACTGCTACCACGCCTACCCTGCACATGCACCCTTTGGTGGCTACAAGAAGAGCGGCTTCGGGCGTGAGACGCACAAGATGATGCTGAACCACTACCGCCAGACGAAGAACATGCTCATCAGCTACAGCAAGCAAAAGCTGGGCTTCTTCTAGATCAGATGATGGGTCGATCAGAAGATCAGAAAGTGTCGCTGCACATGGACTGGTCTTCTGGTCATCTGATCCTCTAATTATCTGATCATGCACTCAATCCCCCGCATCACCGCCACCTTCGAAGCTTTGGATCTCTTGGAGATGATCCGCACCGCCCATGGACCGGTGGTCTTCCACCAGAGCGGCGGCTGTTGTGATGGTTCACAGCCGATGTGTTTCCCGGTGCACGAGTTCCGCATGGGCACGCAGGATGTGAAGCTCGGCGAGATCGACGGTGCGGGCTTCTGGATGCACGCGGAACAGTTCGAGTATTGGAAGCATTGTCAACTAACCCTGGACGTGGTGCCCGGCCGTGGCAGCAGCTTCAGTCTGGAGATCCCCTATGGCAAGCGCTTCCACATCCGGTCGCGGTTGTTCACGGAGGAGGAGTTGGGGTGGTTGGACGGACCCTAGGCTTAGTTTTCCGAAATGAAGAGGCCCCGGTTCTGTCGGGGCTTCTCCATTTCTTCAGAGTCTATTATTTGTGATCTCCTCCACCACCGCCGGATCCAAGAGGGTGGAGGTATCCCCCAAACTCCCCAATTCGTTCTCCGCCACTTTCCTTAGGATCCGCCGCATGATCTTGCCGCTGCGTGTCTTCGGCAGGCCGCTCACGAACTGGATCTTGTCCGGCTTGGCGATAGGGCCGATCACTTTCGTGACGGTGGCGAGGATCTCGGCGCGGGCTTGGTCGGGATCGGTGATGGGTTTCTCGGGGATCACGTAGGCGTAGATGCCCTGTCCCTTGATGTCGTGCGGATAGCCGACCACGGCGCTTTCCACCACCCATTCACTTTCGTTGATGGCGTTCTCGATCTCGGCCGTGCCGAAGCGATGACCGCTCACGTTGATCACATCGTCCACACGTCCTATGATGCGGTAGCGGCCTTCGCTGTCGCGGCGTGCGCCATCGCCGGTGAAATAGTAGCCCTTGTAGCTGCTGAAATAGGTCTGGCGGCAGCGCTCGTGGTCACCGTATGTGGTTCGGATGATGCTGGGCCAGGGGAACTTGATCGCGAGCAAGCCTTCTACATCATTCTCTAAGATCTCTTTGCCTTCGGCGGTCAACAGCACGGGTTGCACTCCAGGTATGGGCCACGCTGCATAGCTCGGTTTCTCGTCGGTAACACCGGCCATGGACGAGATCAGTATGCCTCCGGTCTCCGTTTGCCACCAGGTGTCCACGATCGGGCAGTTGTTCTTGCCGATGTGCTCCTTGTACCAATGCCACGCCTCCTCGTTGATCGGTTCGCCCACACTGCCGATCACTTTCAATGAGGCGAGCGAGTAGGGGTTCACGAAGTCCAACCCCTGCGCCATGAGCGAGCGGATCGCGGTGGGCGCGGTGTAGAAAATGTTGACCTGGTGCTTGTCGATCACCTGCCAGAAGCGGCCCGCATCGGGGAAGGTGGGAACGCCTTCGAACATCAACGAGGTGGCACCAGCAAGCAACGGCCCATAGATGATGTAGCTGTGGCCGGTGATCCAACCCACGTCCGCGGTACACCAGAACACATCGTTCTCCTCGTATTGGAACACGTTGCGGAAGGTATAGTCGGTGTACACCATGTAACCGCCACAGGTATGCACCACACCTTTCGGTTTGCCCGTGCTGCCGCTGGTGTAGAGGATGAACAGCGGGTCTTCGGCATCCATTTCTTCAGCGGGGCAATCGGCATCCACGAAGCCGGTTTCCATGTGCATCCATACATCCCGACCCTCCTGCATGGTCACTGGATCACCCGTCCGTTGTGTCACGATAACCCGCTTCACACCAGGACAGGAGCGCAATGCTTCGTCCACCACGGCCTTCACAGGGATGTTCTTCGCACCCCGGACCATTCCATCGCTCGTAAGCACGAACGCTGCGTTGGCATCCAGGATCCGGTCTGCGATGCTCTGTGCACTGAAGCCCGCGAACACCACGGAATGGATGGCGCCGATCCGGGCGCATGCCAGTACCGCCACCACCAGCTCGGGTATCATGGGCATGTAGATGCATACGCGGTCGCCCTTCTGCACGCCGTTGCGCTTGAGGACATTCGCATAACGGCACACGCGATCATGCAATTCCCGGTAGCTGATACGCTGTGCAGGCCCGCCGGGGTCGTTCGGTTCCCAGAGGATCGCGGTCTTGTCGCCGCGTGTGGATAGGTGCCTGTCGAGACAGTTCTCCGTGATGTTCAGCTTACCACCACTGAACCACTTCACTTCGGGTGCATCGAAATTCCATTCCAGGACGGCATCCCACTTCTTGCGCCAGGTGAAGTGTTCGGCTTGCGCTGCCCAGAAAGCATGTGGGTCACGGACACTTTCAGCGTAGGCGGCACGGTACTCGTCGTTGCTGCGGATGCGGTGGAATGACATGGCGAAGGTGCGCGTTGATGGAAGTCTTCCACAAGTATCGGCATTGCACCGATCCGTTGATCACAGTTCCGACGAACGCGTGGGTAGTCGGTCGTATTCGCCCTTGAACGCGAAGAGGCCGAAGAGGAAGAGTCCGATGGCGATCGGTAGGGTGATGCCTACGAAGACGCCCCATTGTATCCACGTATCGGCCGTGGGTTTGCGGGCGATCTCGGCCTGGGCCATGAGGATGACCGCGATCAAGGCTGCGAAGCCGAGCAGCATCCACAACAGACCGAAGGCGCGTTTGAGCTGGTCCATGTCAGTTGGTGATGTCAGTATCGATCCGGTCGCTGATGTACAGGGTGCCGATGACCAAGCACACCCCGGCGATGGCGATCGGATACCACAGCCCCACGAGCACATCGTTGTGGTACACGGTGGTGAGCAACGTAGCGATGAAAGGCGTGAGGCCACCGAAGACACCGTTGCCGATGTGGTAGGGCAGCGACATCGACGTATAGCGGATCTTGGTGGGGAAGAGTTCCACTAGGAAGGCAGCGATAGGTCCATAGACCATGGTGACGTACAGGATCAGGATGAAGACGATGCCGACGAGTTTCCAGTAGGTGCTATTGCCAACTGTGATGGGGGTGCTTGCAGCGGTGGCCAAGGTCGGAGTGGGGCTGTCGGTATGGGCGCTCACTTCCAATGATGGCACGGTGGATCGCTGCATTTCGTTGAACAAAGGCCGATACGTGAATACCGCCAGCACCATGCCCGAGATCATGATCCACTTACGACCCACGCGGTCGCTCCAGGCACCGAAGACCACGAAGAAGGGCGTGGCGAAGAGGATGGCCCAGATCAGGATCGTACGCGATTGATCGAAGTCGAGCTTGCAGGTGTTCTCGAGAAAACTCTGCGCGTAGAACTGGCCCGTGTACCACACCACCCCCTGGCCCATGGTGGCGCCGAAGAGTGCGAGCAGCACCATCTTCAAGTTGCCTTTGTGCGCGAAACTCTCCTTCAAGGGGTTCGTGCTGGTCCTACCTTCATTCTTCAGCTTCGAGAACAGCGGGCTCTCGTTCATCTTCAAGCGTATGTAGACCGAGACACCGACGAGCACGATGGAAAGGAGGAAGGGGATACGCCAACCCCAATCGTTGAACTTGGCGATCGATGTGGCTTCATCGCCGTCGAGCACATGACGAGTGATCAAGATCACCCCGAGCGAAACGAAGAGCCCTAGTGTGGCCGTCGTTTGGATCCACGAGGTGTAGAAGCCGCGACGGTTCGGTGGAGCATGTTCGGCCACATAGGTCGCCGCACCACCATATTCACCGCCAAGGGCGAGACCTTGCAGCAGGCGTAATACGAGTACGATGATCGGCGCGGCGAAACCGATGCTCTCATAGCTCGGCACCAGCCCGATGCAGAACGTGCTGCCACCCATGATCACGAGCGTGAGCAGGAAGGTGTACTTGCGGCCCACGAGATCGCCGATGCGCCCGAACACCAGCGCGCCGAAGGGCCTGACGATGAAGCCAGCCGCGAAGGTGGCCAAGACGCTGAGCAGTGCTGCAGTGGGGTTGGTCTTCGGAAAGAACTGCGTGGCGATCACCGTGGCCAGGCTGCCGAAGATGTAGAAGTCGTACCACTCGATCAAGGTGCCTAGGGACGATGCCCAGATCACCTGCCGGATGCCTTTCGGCGCTTGAGTGGTGGCCTTCTCCATGGGAAACAGGGCCGTAAGATGGTGAATGATCCGGAGCTGCACAGCTCGCCACATTCCGAGAACGAGCGCTCAGAACAACAGGTTGTTATCGTTGCCGTACGGCCTGCGCTGCTCGAACTTCAGGTCGCGGAGGATACTGGCCTTCACATTGATGCGGAAGGTGAAGCTCTTGCGGATCCCGATGGGGATGATGTTGAAGTTGAACTCCCAGCAGTGCAGGTCCCAGTAGAGGTTCAGGCTCGTGGGTGTCCAGTCCTGCGCCACGAAGTCGTAGCCGCTGCTGAAACCGAGCTTCCAATATTTCAGGATGTTGAGGTCGCCGTTGAAGAGCACGCTCTGCCGCTGCGTGTCGGTGAATTCGTTGTTCGCATAGGTGCGCGTGATGTCGTAGCTGTAGCTCGCGCCCAAATGCCACGGTACGCTGAAGTTGATGCGCGCGCCTTTGCTGGGGTCGCTCTCCTCTACCACCTGTTGGTCATTGGTGCTGCCGGTCGAGGGCGCCTGTCCGTACTTCTTGCTCTTCAGGTCGATGCCGAGCGCCACGTTGGTATAGGTCATGCGGGCCAGCCTACCGGTGACCGAGCGCTCGCTCTTATCGATGCGCTGCCCTGCCTGGTTCACGGCGTAGGGATCCCACAAGCTCACCACGTTCACATTGAGCTTGTTGAAGAAAGTGGTGCGCGCGGCCAGGTTCACCGGCGACCAGCGCAGCGAATCCAGGAAGACGTCGTAGTTGGTGGTAGCCCCCACATAATCGAAGAGCTTGATCTTCTTGAGCTGGATGGCATCGGTCGTGGCCGCACTATCGCGCATCGCCTTGCCATCGCGCACCTTGGCCTCGAGGTTCTGTATCAAACCCAAGTTCACTGTTCCGCTCTGCCCGGATGCGGGTTTGCCATAGATGCCGATATCATAGGGCGAATACCTGGCGATGGCACCATCGATACCGAAAAAGCCCTCGATATCGGTGGTCTGTTCGGGGCGGTAGTTGAAACCGACACTCGGAGTGATCACGTGGCGGATCGCTTTGAGCCGGCTTCCCCGGAAAGTGTACATGCCGTAGACCTTGCTCGTGAGCGTGGCTCCGGCGCTCCACTCGAAGGGTGCCGCGAAGGCCGGTACCGTATCCGTCACGGTGAATACGGTGTCATCGCTGCTGATCACCGTCTTGCGCAACCGCTCGAAGTACATACGATCGGTGAAGCGCACTTCGGGGTTCAACGTCACATAGCTGTTCTTCAAGGTGGTGGTGACGGCCGCAGTGTGGCGTATGCCGTTCTTCATGTTGCGCGTGAGCGCGGGCAGATTGGCCCAGGAGAGCTGCTGCTCGGTAGTGGTGAGCCGATTGTCGAAGTTGGCGGTATAGGTCACCGCGACCTGATCATAGAAGCGCGGCGTAGCGCCTACGGGCCGCAGTTTCTGGAAAGGCAGGATGCGCTGTACGTTGAAGGTGAGCGCCGGCACGGTGATGTCGAAGGTGCCGTTGAGCGTGTTCTGGCTGTGACGCAGGTTCACGGCCAGGTTATACGGCTTGCCGGGCCAGAGGTGGGTCCACGCGATGTTGCTCTGGAAGGTGTTGCTCAGGTAGTCGACCGTGGAGCTGTTGAGGTTGTTGGTGAAGTTCTGGTTCGTACCCAGGTTCACCGCAGCGTTGAAGCGATCGGTGAGGCTGGCTTTCGGATCCACCTGGTGGTTCCAGCGGATGAAGAAGTTGCGCTGCTCGCTGAAGTCGGCGAATTCACGGTCACCATTGAGCAGGGTGCTGTAGCTCAGATCCAAATTCCCCCCGAAGCGGTAGCGCGTCTTGTAGCGGCTGCCTGCGCGTAACGCCCACGACCCCCGGGTGTAGATGTCGCCCGTAAGTGAGAGGTCCACATGGTCGTTGATGGGCTGGTACCAACCGCCGTTCAACAGGTAGTAACCCCGCGTCTCGTCGAAGCCCCAGATCGGGATCAGCACTCCGGCGCTTCCCCCCTTCACGTTGGGGAACATGCCGAAGGGGATGGCCAGCGGGGTAGGGATCTTCCCGAACTTCATGTAGGCGGGCCCGGCGATGATCTTGTCGTCGGGGATCACCATCATCTTGCTCACCTTGAAGTGGTAGTGCGGTTTGGGGCGATCGCAGGTGGTGATCATGCCGCCCTTGCTGTGCACCTCGCCGTTCGCGTGGCGTTTGCTCAAGTTGGCGCTCACCCAGCTTTCCTGCTCGTGGGTGCGCACCTGGCGGATGAGGCCCTGCTTCGTCTTGAAATTGTAGCGGATGCTGTCGGCTTCGATCACGGATCCATCCTGGGTGAAATGCGGCTTGCCCACCACGGCTCCGGAGCTGTCCGGCGCACCAAAAGCCTGGGTCTCCTCGTTCTTGAAGTTGAAGACGATGCGGTCCGCGGTCATCTCCACATCGCCGTATTTCACCGTGGCTGCACCATAGAGGTACACGGTTTGCTCTGCGATATCGTAC
>JAEUTB010000100.1 GCA_016787995.1 Flavobacteriales bacterium
GGCGTTCGAGAAGTTCGAGGGGTGTGGTGGTATTGACGAGTTCCATGGCGATCGGCGGCGGACAAAGTACCTACCGCCACGCGATCCCCATCAATTCACCAAGCGCGTCACCACCCTCGCCCCATCGGCAAGGTCCACCAGAACGATGTACACACCGGAAGCACATGCCGTCAGATCCAACCATCGGGATCGCCCGTTGGCGGGCAAGCGCTGAAGCAACTCGCCAGCCGCGCTCAAAAGGATCACCTGTTTCAACTCGTCCCGGTCAGCGCTACGGACCTCGTACCTCCCCTCACCAAGTGTATGGATACGTACCGATCCATTCGTCCCCAACGGATCCTCGGCCAAGGTCGTTGCCGGTTCCGCAAAGCTGAGCGCATCCAGAAAGAACTCCGTGCCGGCCACCACCGCCGCTCCCGTACTCGAGGAGAGGATGATCTTGGCCGAATCGGGTGCGAAGCCATCGGTGTAGGAGATCGGCACGGAGAATCCTGTCCAAGCCGTGGTCTCCGTATTCCATTCCAAATAGCCAGCTCCATGATACACGCGGCCCACTCCTGGCACCCAATGGCTCAAGCTCACCGCGATGGCACAAGCCTCGCCTTCCGCAGCTGGGTTGAATCTGAGCAGCCCTTCCAACGCTGCTGAACGTTGTGACCATTGGAAACCCGTTCCATCGAAGGCACCTGACGTAACACCCGACGCGAAAGGGGTTCCGAATACGGACCGAGTGGTCATCTTCAGCGCATAAGCCCCTTGTGCTCCAGGTACACGTTCGGCCAATGGCTGGCCACCTTGGACGATGCTGTTCAATGTAGTCCAATCATCGGGCTCGAGGAACGTGCCCACGGTGGACCAGTCCTCGAAGCCCGCGTTCGGGATCTGTGCGAAGGCCGTGCTGGCCAATGGAAGTGCGAAAAGCAGCGTGTAGAGCCTGTTCATTTGCTTGGGATCCGCGCAGCGAGCCATCCTCGACAGGTAGGGTGATCGGATGTATCGAAAGCGTGCACAAAGGTTCAGGGAACCGCTCCACCCGCAGCGCGTTCATGTGACGTACAGTTCGATCCTATCTTTCAATTATTTCCATAAGTATGATCCATTCATATATTTGTGCCATGGAACTGCACGAAGCGACGACCAAATTCATCCAGGCCTGGGGGGCTTTCGGCAGCCAATGGGGCATCAACCGCAGCATGGCCCAGGTGCACGCGCTGCTGCTGATCAGTCCAGAGCCACTGAGCACCGAGGATGTCATGGATCAGCTCAACATCAGCCGCGGGAATGCGAACATGAACCTGCGTGCCTTGATCGATTGGCACCTGGTGGATAAGGTGCTGCGCACCGGCGAGCGAAGGGAATTCTTCCAAGCCGAGAAGGATGTGTGGAAGATCGCCACGCACATCACCCGCGAACGCAAGAAGCGCGAGTTGGAGCCGATGGTGCGCCTGCTCGGTGAACTGAAACAAACATCCGGCAGTACGAACGAGACGAAAGCCTTCAAACAAATGGCCCATGACCTGCACGACCTTACCAGCCGGATCGACGCGGTTCTTGAACGGACCACGCGCAGCGATGTGCAATGGTTCCTGAAGGCGGCTTCCAACCTCCTTCGATGACCCCTATTTCGCGTCCCAATGTTTCATTACTTCCTGAAACTTCACGACTCTAAATCACCTACAGACTCCGCTTTCCCGGGATGGAGCGGAACCTGTTCACCAGCACCCCGGCAACACAAAACCGACCTGACATGAGAACCATTCCCGCCCTGCTGCATTGCGACGGTTGTACCGACGCGATCACCTACCAACGCAACGTGGCCTTGCTCGCCTTCGGAAAAGCCACGATCGACCTGATGACCCTTGCGGTCGTGCCCGGTATCAGCGCGATGGATGTGGCCGCCGCCTGGCTGAACCCTTTCCGGCTGATCGGTCCTTGGCTGGACGGCAACATGCCTACCATGATCTGTGCGACCACCCTGCTCTTCTTCACCGCGTTGGTCTGGAACAGTGTCCACCGGGCGCGCCATGCAGGCTGGATGCACTTCCTTGGACTGCTCACGGCGGTACCTTTCCTCGGCGCGGTGATCACGGTGATCCTTGCCCTCGTCCCTGCTCGGAAGCACACCGTTTGGGACCTCTTCTGATGCCGCGCTGGTGATCGGTGCGTAGGGGTTCGGACGAGGTACGTTGTCCTAGAAGGAGAACACCAGACCCTGGCCATGAACTCCCCTATCTTCGGGCCTCCGCTTCCGATGACCAGCACTTCAGCGCGCACCCGATCCTTTTCGTTGCCCGTTGCGTTGCTGCTGATCACCGTTGTATTCTCGGGCCTTACCACCCACGCCCAGCAAACGCGCTTCGACATCTGGAAAGGTGACGCGGTGATCGGCAGTGTGCTGGCCAGGCGCACCTTGGCTGAAGACCGCACCCATTATTTGATGACGTCCTATTCCGAGTTCGATCTCGTGTGGAAGCAGGTGGTCTCATCCCTGGTCTCCACGGAGTATCGGTCGGGATCCATGGACCGATGCAACTCGCACATGAAGGTGAACGGATCGGTGCGCGACAGCAGCCATTTCGCATCTGCCGCTGAACCGAACAACTGCTTCGTTCACCCGGATGAACGCTTCTCCCATACTGACCCGGTGGAATGGACCACCGCACGGATGTACTTCGAGGAACCCATCGGCCAGCAGCGCATCTTCGTGGAAAGCGTGTTGCGCTACTGTCCCTTGCAACATCTGGGAGGCGGAGAGTATCGCCTGACCCTGCCGGATGACAAGGTGAACCGCTATGTATACAAGAACGGGCGGCTCGAAGAGATCCATGTGGACCGGAACTTCTTCGACCTGGTCTTCAAGCGGGATAGCTGAGCGTTACGTTCTGGCCGTTACACCATTCACACCCATGACCCGCCGTTCATGTATGGCAGGTCTTCGAACTGACCATGTCCGGTAACTTCGTGCCCTACCCGCGCAGCACCACCCATGATCGACCTGAAGGGGATCCGCAAGTCCTACATGACCGGCAACACGCCGCTTCAGGTGCTCAAGGGCATCGACCTCTTCATCGCCAAGGGTGAACTGGTCAGCATCATGGGCTCCTCGGGCAGCGGCAAGAGCACCCTGCTCAACATCATCGGCATTTTGGATAACTACGACCAGGGATCATACCATCTCGATGGAGCTCTGATCAAGGGACAGAACGAAACGGAAAGCGCCGTACTGCGGAGCAAGTACATCGGCTTCGTGTTCCAGAGCTTCAACCTGATCACTTTCAAGAACGCGATGGAGAACGTGGCCTTGCCCTTGTACTACCAAGGCGTGCCCAAGGCCAAACGCAATGCCCGAGCGTTGGAGTTGCTTGAACAAGTAGGCCTGCGTGATTGGGCCGACCACCTGCCCAACCAGCTCAGCGGTGGGCAGAAACAGCGCGTGGCCATCGCCCGTGCGTTGGCGGCGGACCCCAAGATCATCCTCGCCGACGAACCCACCGGTGCCTTGGACAGCACCACCAGTGACGAGGTGATGGCGCTGTTGAAGCAGGTGAACAGGGACATGGGCCATACCGTGGTGATCGTGACGCACGAGAACGATGTGGCCGCTCAAACTCAACGCGTCATCCGGCTGAAAGATGGCCTGATCGAAAGCACCAACGCCGATGTGAAGGCCGATGGCCTCGGCGATCACCCCATCCGCCATGTTCGATAGGGAGCAGTGGCGCGAAGTGTTGGACAACATCGCCCGGAACAAACTCCGTGCGCTGCTCACCGGCGTGAGCGTGTTCACCGGCATCTTCATGCTCATCATCCTGCTCGGTGCCGGTCGCGGCCTGCGCAATGGCTTCGAGCATGGCTTCAAGGGCAACGCGATCAACGCTATCCACATCTGGGGAGGAACCACCAGCATGCCGTATAAAGGGCTGCTCGCCAACCGCGATATCCAACTGACCAACGAGGACCTCACCGCCCTGCAACAAGGGATATCCGAACTGGATAAGAGCACCGGGAAGTACAGGCTCTGGCGTGGCGAGAGCTTGCTGAATTACAAGGAAAAGTACGGCAACTACAGCATCCACGGGATCGCGCCCGAATTCATCCACCTCCAGGACCAGACCATCGTACAGGGCCGCTGGATCAACGACCAGGACATCGCCGAGGGACGCAAGGTGATCGTATTGGCCACCGATTCGCGCGATAAACTCTTCGACAAGGCCGATCCCTTGCATCAGTGGATCCAAGTGAACGGCATCCCCTTCCAAGTCGTGGGCGTCTACAAGTTCGAATCGGGCCGTGGTCAGAACGACCGCAGTCAGGTCTTCATACCGCTTTCCACCGCACAGCGGGTCTTCGGCGCCAACGACAAGCTGGACCAGATCAGCTTCACCTTGAAGACCGCCTCGCTGGAAGCTTCGGTGCGCACGGCGGAACGGGTGCGCAGCATCCTCGCCAGCCGGCATCAGTTCGACCCCAAGGATCCGCGCGCCGTGTGGGTGGAGAACAGCTTGGAGAATTACATGCAGTTCACCGGGGTCTTCACCGCGATCAATACGTTCATCTGGATCATGGGCATCGGCACCATCATCGCCGGTATCATGGGCGTGAGCAACATCATGCTCATCGTGGTGAAGGACAGGACCAAGGAGATCGGCATCCGAAAAGCCATCGGTGCCACGCCGGGTTCGGTGATCATACAAGTGATGATCGAGGCCCTCGTGGTGACCGCCCTCGCTGGATATGGAGGCCTGTTGCTGGGCATCGGCACCTTGGAGAGCATCGCTCGCCTCTTGCCTGGTGGTCCCATGTTCAGGGAGCCTGAGGTCAGCATCAGCATCGCCGTGCAAGCGCTGATCCTGCTCATCATCACCGGCACGCTGGCCGGGCTCATCCCCGCACGCCGCGCCGCTCGCATCCGTCCCATTGAAGCGCTACGAGACGAATGAGCAACATGCGAATACTGGAGCAGGGGCAAGGGCAGGTGGCAAGGAAATGCCGACCCGCCCTTGCTCTTGCTCCTGCTCCTGTCCCTTGTATTCAACACCATGTTCGATAGCGATCGTTGGAGCGAGATCTGGCAAACGCTGAGCCGCAACAAGCTGCGCAGCGCGCTCACCGCCTTCGGCGTGGGTTGGGGCATCTTCATGCTCATCCTCATGCTCGG
>JAEUTB010000010.1 GCA_016787995.1 Flavobacteriales bacterium
CTCATGGGTTTGTGTGTTGAGTTGGTTGTTTGTTAGTGAACTCGGCACAAATGTATCCTGAAGACCACGTCTGTCAACGGTTTCCGGCGGTTCATTCGGAGAATGTTGAAAACATTGGGGGTTTGTTGATAAGTGGCCCTGCATCCCGCCCCCACCAAGGGTTTCAGCGATCGACCATGGCCGGATATCGTAACCGTTGAATCAACGGAAAAAGAGGTGGTCGATAGCAGCCGCGATCCGCGTGTTGATCTCCCTGTTCAACTTAGTGTGCTGCCCTCCACATGCCGCGTACCCCGCAGGAATTCCGCGGCCAGCATGCGTTTGCGGCCTTCGGCTTGCAACTCAAGGATCTCGATCATGCAGTCGTTGCAGGTCGCGAACAATCGCTCGCCTTCCACGACCAACGTGCCCGGTGCTTGTGACACCGACCGTTCGGTGAGCGCCGTACGCAACAATTTCAGATGGGTCGTACCACCATTCGCATCCATCGATACGCACCACGCCCCCGGGTAAGGGCTAAGGCCGCGCACATGGTCGTGCACTCGCGCCGCAGGGCGATCGAAGGTCACATGCATATTGGCGTTGTTCAACTTGGGAGCGATCGGCGGTGGCGCGTTCGGGTCGATCACTTGCGGTGTGCCGCGCAACGACCCATCGAACAAGCCGTGAACGGTACGCACCATCAATCCCGCGCCAATGGTCATCAACCGGTCGTGCACATTACCTGCGGTGTCGTCCGCTCCGATGGGCAGCTCGGCCTGTAGCAAGAGGTCACCCGTGTCGATCTCGTGTTGGATAAGGAAGGTGGTGACACCCGTTCGCGTCTCACCGTTGATCACCGCCCAGTTGATGGGAGCCGCCCCGCGATAAGCCGGCAAGAGCGAGCCATGAAGGTTCACCGTTCCGAGCGCTGGTTTCGTCCAGACCACTTCGGGCAGCATCCGGAAGGCCACCACCACATACAAGGCGGCATCAAGCGCTTCCAACGCGGCGATGAAAGCCGGGTCTTTCAGTTTCTCCGGTTGAAGGATGGGCAGCCCGAGTTCGATGGCGCGTTCTTTCACCGCCGATGCGCGCAACTGGCGGCCCCGTCCGGCAGGTCTATCCGGTGCGGTCACCACGGCGCAGACCTCCGATCCATCGGCGACCAGTGCATTCAAGGTGGCCACCGCGAAATCGGGTGTACCCATGAAGACGATGCGGCGGTTCTGTTCCATCAAGGAAGGTGCGAAGGTGCGATGCGGAAGCGATAGGGTAGCAAGGCATCTTCGCCGGCGTGATCAACACCGATGCGTGGACCGGTGATGATCCGATCGGGTGCGACCGCGAAGCCATGATCCTCGATCCGGATCCGGTGGCCGGTCAATCGTTCACCGTTGTGCTGGGTGTGAATGCCAAGCGCCTGGGAGAGCGTACCTGGTCCACCGGTGGCGAG
The DNA here is from genome assembly GCA_016787995.1 of Flavobacteriales bacterium. Taxonomy (GTDB): domain Bacteria; phylum Bacteroidota; class Bacteroidia; order Flavobacteriales_F; family PHOS-HE28; genus PHOS-HE28. The sequence goes on from JAEUTB010000010.1 coordinate 1,436, forward strand.
GCTCTTCGCCCCCCGTCTCTTCAACATGGCCTGCTGACCATCCAAGGGATGGATCGCGCGGATGAGCACGGCATGTGGAACCTCGCGGCGATGCACCACGACGTTGAAGAGGTGGTGGATCCCATAGCAGAGGTATACATAGGCGACACCGCCATCCGCATACATCATTTCATTCCGGGCCGTGCGTCGTCCGGCGAACGCGTGTGAGGCCTTGTCCACCACGCCCATGTACGCTTCTGTTTCGGTGATGAGACCTGCGGTGCGGATGCCATCGATGGTAGTGACCAGCGCATGTCCGAGCAAGTCCCGCGCAGCTTGTAAGGCATCGCGATCGCGATAGAACGAAAGTGGAAGGGGACGCGTGCCCATGGGTGCTCGAAAGTAGGTGAAGCCCTATTGAAGTCGTCGTGCTGGATCAAGCGCCAGCATCTTGCCGGATGACCGTGAGGAGCGAACTGTTCAACAAGCGTCCTTCATCCGTGGCAAGTCCCATGGGAAGGGATAGCAACTTAACCGGCCTCCTCATCCAATTCCCAACGGAGGAGGCGTGCAGCTTCCACAGAAAGACCGGTGGGTTCGGCTACACCCGTTGTACTAGGAGTTGAACGGTCATACGCGAGCCTGGATCGACAGACGTCGCACGTACCACAGTCCTTCTCCACCTCTTCGCCGAAATACCGGATCAGCCGGCGGGCGCGGCATTCATCATCTTCTTCCACGAAGGCGATCATGGCCTTCAGCCGGTGCAGTGCACGTTGCTGGCGTTGTGCCAAAGCGGCGGGGTCCAGGACCAACCGTTGCGCATCGGCACGCGGGGTGAGGAAGGTGGCGGTGGGGGAGTCACTGCGTTTCCGGTAGCTGATCACCTGCTGTTGATGCAGTTCTTCCAAGCGCTTCACTACGGTCTCCACCTGCCATTTCAACCCCTTCGCCAGTCGGAGCTCGTCGATCAACACCGGTTCTTCGAAGAGACCACCATAGGTACGGAGCAAGGCCTCCAAGACAGGACCATGACGGTTGTCGTTCACCCGTTTGCCATAGACCAGCCGCTGATCCGCGATGATGAGGACGCGCGACGGGCTGCGGACACCTTCCGACAGCACCAGTTTACCGTCGAGCTCCAGCGCCTTCAAGGCATGGGCCACTACCACGGGGGGCAGCCCGGTCCTGTTCGCCAGGCTGCGGTTGTCCACTTCATAGGTCTCCAAAAGACCGGACCCCAAGGCGATGCCGTGGGTATCAGCGAAGGCTTGGTAGACCTTGCGAACTTGATCCAAGGAGGGGAACGATCCGGCGAAACGCTCCTCCATCTTCTTTGTATCGCCCGGTCCGGTCAGCAGGAAGGCGGAAGAGGGTTTTCCGTCACGTCCGGCTCGACCCGCCTCTTGATAATAGCTCTCCAGGTCCGGAGGTGGTTCCAGGTGGACCACGACCCGCACATCGGCTTTGTCGATACCCATGCCGAACGCATTGGTGGCCACCATGCAGCGCAGTGCGCCTTCGGTCCAGGCTTGCTGGATGCGGTCGCGTTCCTCTGGTGCAAGGCCTGCATGGTAGGCGGCGGAAGAGATCCCATGCTGCTGAAGTAACGCCGCGATCCGTGCGGTGGCGCGGCGCTCGCGCACATAGACGATGGCGGTGCCTTCGATGTGCCGCAGCACCCGCAGCAAGCGGCCGTTCTTGTCCTCACCGCGGCTGATCCACAAGGTGAGTTCGGGGCGTTGGAACGAACCGCGGATCACGTGCGGTGCTTTGAAGGCCAGCCGTTCCATGATGTCGTTGGCGACCGTCTGCGTAGCCGATGCCGTAAGCGCGATCACCGGCACCTCGGGTCTGACCTCGCGCACCTTGGCGATGTTCAGGTACGCCGGGCGGAAGTCATACCCCCATTGCGAAATGCAGTGCGCCTCATCCACGGCGATCAAACCCAACGGCAGGCGAGGCAGGCGGGCCAGGAAGAGATCGGAAGCCAGGCGCTCGGGTGACACATAAAGGAAAGCGTACTTGCCGAGCGCAGCGCTTTCCAACGCGTTGTCGATCTCGGCCTGCGTCATGGTGGAGATGATGGCACGTGCAGGTACACCTTGCTTCTTGAGCCGACCGACCTGGTCCTTCATGAGCGCGATGAGCGGCGAAACGACCAGGCATAGCTTGCCCATGGCCAACGCGGGTACTTGGAAACAAAGGCTTTTGCCGCCACCGGTGGGCAGCAGGGCCAGCGTGTCCGTGCCGCTTAAGGCGGCCCTTACGATCTCCTCCTGCCGGGGTCTGAATTGCGAATAGCCCCAAACCCGCCGCAGCACGGCATGGATGTCCTCGACGGTTCCCGGGTTGGTTGACATGGGCCAGGGCGGTCGGCGGTGCTCACTAGACCAAAGGGTTACCTTT
>JAEUTB010000110.1 GCA_016787995.1 Flavobacteriales bacterium
GCAGTTGATCAATGTGCTGTTGGGCGATATGAGCCTCGTGGGGCCGCGTCCGGAAGTGCCGCGCTATGTGGCCCTGTATTCCGCCGAACAGCGGATGGTGCTCAATGTGCGTCCCGGCATCACCAGCGCGGCCAGCATCGCCTACATGGATGAGAACGAGATCCTGGGCCGCAGTGCTGACCCTCATCGCGCCTATGTCGAAGAGGTGATGCCGGCGAAACTGGCCTTGGACCTGGACTACGTGAAGGATTGGAGTTTTTTCCGGGACCTGTCGATCATCCTACGCACCATCACCGGGTTGTTCAGATGAAGTGTATTGATCGTATGCGGTCGCCGGGATGGTCCTTGGTCTTATCCACTCTCGCTTGCGCGTTCGGGCCTCTTCACAGCGCTGCTCAGTGGCGCTTCTCCGGCGATTCCACACCGACATGGGAACAGGTCATCGAGCGGTACACCGAATTCGACCGCACACGGCATGGTACCACGTTGGTCGAGATCGGGAAGGACGATGATGGCTCGCCGATCCACCTCTTCGTGCTCTCCGATGGCAGCGGTTCCACGCCCGATAGTATCCGTGCGGCAGGTAAGAACATCCTGTGGATCACCAATGGCATCCACCCCGGCGAACCAGATGGTATCGATGCCAGCTTGTTGCTCACCCAAGCGTTGTTGGATAGTGACCAATACATGGGCCTGCTGGCGAACAACGCGGTGTGTATCGTTCCGATCTACAACGTGAGCGGTGCGCGCCAACGCAACAGCACTTCCCGTGTCAACCAGATCGGTCCAGGGGAGTATGGCTTCCGCGGAAATGCACGCAACCTCGACCTCAACCGCGACTTCGTCAAGGGCGATTCCCGGAACACGAGATCGCTGATCCAGGCCCTCAACACCTGGGATCCTGATGTTTATTTTGAGACGCATGTAAGCAACGGTGCTGACCATCGATACGTGATGGAACTGCTGGTGACCCATCCGGACAAGCTCGACTCCAACCTGCGGCGTTTCATGCACCAGCACTTGATGCCGCGCCAGCACGCGTGGATGGAGCAGCGCGGTCACTTGATGTGCCCGTACTTCGAGACGCTGCACCATATCCCGGAGGAAGGTCTCACGGGCTTCGTGGATGGTCCGCGCTACAGCACTGGCTACAATGCCCTGCGTCAGCGCATCGGTGTGCTCAGTGAGTCGCATATGCTGAAACCCTATGCGGACCGGGTCAACGCCACCTTCGAGTTGATGCTGGCCACCTTGGCCGCTATGAATGAGAATTCGCAGGAGCTGCAAGAGGCAAGGCGTCGAGCGAAAGCCAGTGCATGTGAGCAGTTGGTGCATTCGAGCGATTGGACGATCGATACATCGGCCGTCGCCACCCTGCCGTGGAAAGGCTACAAAGCGGACACCACCGCCAGTGCCGTCAGTGGTCTGCCTCGTTGGCGGTACCACCGCGATCGCCCCACCGATGTACAAGTGCCATGGATGAACAGCGCCACACCGCGCGTCCGAATCGAAAGACCGGTGGCCTATTTGATCCCGCAGGCTTGGCATGAGGTGATCGATCGACTGAGGCTCGATGGTGTGCCCTCGGAAATACTCGACAAGGACACGCCCTACGTGGTGGAAGTTCAGCGTCTGGAGGACTACGGT
>JAEUTB010000194.1 GCA_016787995.1 Flavobacteriales bacterium
GAACAAGACCGCCCGCTGAAGGGTTGATATCGAAGAACGATGAGCAAGTTGTTGATCCTGATCGTCGTCGTGCTCGGCATACTGGCTGTGGCACAGCTCGCACGTGTCTATGAACTCACTTCGCGCCTGCGTGGTAAGCGCGAGGAGGACATTTCGGCGGGCGACAACCGGTTCAACGCCCGGATGATGTGGCTCTTCCTGCCACTGTACTTCGGTTTCTTCCTCTGGTTGGTGATGGCCTACGGGGACAAGATGTTGCCCGTTGCTGCCAGCGAGCACGGTGCGGAGACGGATTGGTTGCTGGACTTCAACTGGTGGATCCTGATCATCGTATTCGTGATCACCAACGTGCTGTTGTTCTGGTTCGCCGGCAAATACGTGTACAGCAAGGACCGTCGTGCGTTCTGGCAGCCCCACAACAACAAATTGGAGTTGGCATGGACCGTGGCACCTGCCGCAGTGCTTGCCGTGATCATCATCTATGGTCTGAACACCTGGGCTTCGATCACCTCACCGGCCTCACCCGATGCCCTTCAAGTGGAGCTCTACGCGCGCCAGTTCGACTGGACCGCGCGTTATCCTGGAGCCGACGGTGGTCTAGGCGCCACCGATTTCCGCCTGATCAACGGCACCAATCCGCTGGGTATCGTCACCCGTGAAAGCGTGGCCGGTCGTTTGGCCGAGTTGGACAAGGAGATCGCTGCCACCGACAGTCTATTGGCCCACGCCATCCTGGCCGATGCGAAGGTGGATGAGTTGACCGACCAAGTGGAGCGCATGCGCCGCAACAAGCAGCGCATCATCAACCTGCGCACCTTGATGGAGAACGATATCGCGGAGAAAGGCGTGGCCAGTCCGTACCTGCATGGCGCGGATGACATCGTGATCAAGGAGTTCCACCTTCCGGTGCGCCAAGAGGTGAAGTTGCTCATCCGTAGCCAGGACGTGATCCACAGCGCCTACATCCCACACATGCGCGCTCAAATGAACGCGGTGCCGGGAATGACCACCACGATCAAGATGGTCCCCACCATCACCACGGACAGCATGCGGCTGATCACCAAGAACGAGGTGTTCGACTACATCCTGCTCTGCAACAAGATCTGCGGCGCCTCGCACTACAACATGCAGATGCCGTTGGTAGTGACCGATGCCGCCACGCACGACGCGTGGTACGCCGAAGCGATGAAGAAACCGTTCCAGGCGCCTGCGGAGGCACCTGCACCACCAACGTCCACGCCGGTGGACAGCAGCGCTGTTCCAGTGGACAGCACAGCGGTAGCGCAGGTCCAACAGTCGCACTGAACAGATAGGAATCGACGACCATGGGTGCCACAGCACACGTTCACGCCGCCGGCCACGGGCACGAGGCGCACCACCACGAGGAGAGCTTCGTGTCGAAGTACATCTTCTCGCATGATCACAAGATGATCAGCAAGCAGTTCCTCGTTACCGCCATCGTCATGGCCTGGGTAGCGGTGATCATGTCCTTGCTGTTCCGTCTGCAACTCGCCTGGCCAGGTGAGGGCTTCGCGTTCAGCAAGTTCTTCCTGGGCGAGAAATGGGCACCCGGTGGAGTGCTCGACCCGAACATGTACCTGGCGTTGGTGACCATCCACGGTACCATCATGGTGTTCTTCGTGTTGACCGGTGGTCTCTCGGGAACCTTCGCCAACCTGCTGATCCCCTTGCAGCTGGGTGCGCGTGACATGGCGAGCGGCTTCATCAACATGCTCTCCTACTGGTTCTTCTTCCTGAGCAGCGTGGTGATGCTTGCTTCCTTGTTCGTGGAAGGTGGTCCTGCCTCTTCGGGCTGGACGGTGTATCCTCCGTTGAGCGCCTTGCCGAAGAGCATTCCAGGATCGGGCACCGGCATGACGCTCTGGCTGGTGAGTATGACCTTGTTCATCGCCAGTTCCTTGATGGGTGGCCTCAACTATGTGGCCACCGTGCTCAACCTGCGCACGAAGGGCATGAAAATGACCCGCATGCCGTTGACGATGTGGGCGCTGTTCCTCACAGCGGTGCTGGGTATCCTGAGCTTCCCGGTGCTCCTCAGCGCTGCGCTGCTCTTGTTGTTGGACCGCTCCTTGGGCACGAGCTTTTACCTGAGCGACATCTACATGGCCGGTGAAGCCTTGGACAACACGGGTGGTAGTCCGATCCTCTTCCAGCACTTGTTCTGGTTCCTGGGTCACCCGGAGGTATACATCGTGTTGTTGCCTGCCCTCGGTATCACTTCGGAGATCATCAGTACCAACGCACGCAAGCCCATCTTCGGTTATCGTGCGATGATCGGTTCCATCCTCGCGATCGGATTCCTGAGCTTCATCGTGTGGGGCCACCACATGTTCATCACCGGTATGAACCCCTTCTTGGGCAGCGTGTTCGTGTTCACGACCTTGTTGATCGCCATCCCCTCGGCGGTGAAGGTGTTCAACTATATCACCACCTTGTGGCGGGGCAACCTGATCATGACGCCGGCCATGCTGTTCAGCATCGGCTTGGTGGCCACCTTCATCGCTGGTGGTCTCACGGGTATCATCCTCGCCGATAGCGCACTCGACATCAATGTGCACGACACCTACTTCGTCGTAGCGCACTTCCACATCGTGATGGGGATGAGCGCCATCTTCGGGATGTTCGCGGGGATCTACCACTGGTTCCCGAAGATGTACGGCAAGATGATGAACACGAAGCTGGGTTACGCCCACTTCTGGATCACTTTCGTGTGCGCGTTCGGTGTGTTCTTCCCGATGCACTTCATCGGATTGGCCGGCGCTCCTCGCCGGTACTACAGCTACACCGAATTCCCCATGTTCAACGGCGTGATGGACCTGAACGTGCTCGTGACGGTGTTCGCCATCATCGGTGCATTGGCCCAGGTGATCTTCACCTACAACTTCTTCTACAGCATCTGGCGTGGTCCGAAGGCCGTGCAGAACCCGTGGAAGAGCAACACGTTGGAGTGGACCACACCGGTGGAGCACCTCCATGGCAACTGGCCTGGTCCGTTGCCCGTGGTGTACCGCTGGCCCTACGACTACAGCAAGCCCGGCAAAGCCGAGGATTGGGTGAGCCAGATCACCCCGCTGGAGCACGGCGAGGAAGAGCATTGATCAAATAGGCCTACCAAGGCAGGTGAATGTCCGAATCTTTGGGTGCGGACATTCGCGTTCCATGCGGACCTATCTCCTGATCCTGTTCCTCTGCGCTTCCCCATACGGTCGTGCGCAGTTGTTGGACAGCATCGCGCTGTTCGCGAAGCAGCCGCCGCGTTTGATCGTCCGGCTCGACCTGAAAGGTTCGTTCGTGAGCAATCGTAACGTGCGGATGGCCGGCGTGAAGCTTGGCTGGGAACATGCGCGTAGGTTCCAGTACGGCGTTGGGTACAGCTTCCTGTTCACGCCCGTGGAACGGGAGCGGTTCGTGGATGGCCTTGGGCTGCGTTCATCGCGGTTGCGCCTGGGCTATGTGAACGCCTATGTGGATTACGCCTTCTACCAGCGCGGAGCTTGGGAGGTGCGCATTCCTGTCCAGTTGGGGGTGGGTAGTGGTTCGGTGGTCTACCGCGACCTTTCCGACCGCCGCCAGAAGCTCTTCCGCTCAGGCATAGTGATCTACGAACCCAGCATGACCGTTCAGTACCGCTTCTTGAAGTATTTCGGCGTGGGAGCGGGCTGGGGCTATCGTTTGGTCATGCGCACGCGGCATAGCCTCGACGAGCGGCTGACCGCGCCGATCTACACGTTGGGGCTGCGCATCTTCTTCGAGGACCTTTACCGGGACTACAGCGGCGAACGCTGATGATCCGTCAGCCCCACCAACGTTACTTTTGAGCGATGTCCGACGGTTTCAACGTCCGCAATGAACAGCGCTCCGCCTCCGACAAGGAGATGGAGCAGGTCCTTCGTCCCCGCCAGTTCGGGGAGTTCGCGGGGCAGAAGGCGGTGACGGACAACCTTAAGGTCTTCGTGCAGGCGGCGAAGCAGCGAGGCGAAGCGTTGGATCATGTGCTGCTGCATGGACCGCCCGGCTTGGGAAAGACCACCTTGGCCAACATCATCGCCCAGGAAATGGGTGTCGGCATCCGCATCACCAGCGGGCCGGTCCTCGACAAACCGGCGGATCTGGCGGGACTGCTCACGAACCTGGAACCGCATGATGTGCTCTTCATCGATGAGATCCACCGGCTCACTCCGGTGATCGAGGAGTACCTCTACAGCGCCATGGAGGACTACCGCATCGACCTGGTGATCGACGCGGGCCCCAATGCGCGAACGGTGCAGATCGGCCTCAACCCGTTCACCTTGGTGGGCGCCACCACACGGAGCGGCCTGCTCACCGCACCGTTGCGGGCACGCTTCGGCATCAACAGCCGCCTTGACTATTACGATGCGGTCACGTTGAAGGGCATCATCCACCGCAGTGCCGGCTTGTTGAATGTGCCGATCGTGGAGGAGGCGGCCCAGGAGATCGCGCGCAGAAGCCGGGGAACACCGCGGATCGCCAATGCCCTGTTGAGGCGTGTGCGCGATTTCGCCCAGATCCAAGGTGATGGTACCATCGACCTCGCCATCGCGCAGCATGCCTTACGCGCGCTCAACGTGGATGCGCACGGATTGGATGAAATGGACAACCGCATCCTGGGTGCCATCATCGACAAATTCAGCGGCGGGCCTGTGGGCCTGAACACCGTAGCCACTGCGGTGGGTGAGGAAGCCGGCACGATCGAGGAGGTATACGAGCCTTTCTTGATCATGGAGGGGTACCTTCAACGCACGCCGAGGGGCCGCCAAGCCACCGAGCGCGCCTATAAGCACTTGGGCCGTGTGCCGAGCGTCAAACCCGGGAGTTTGTTCGAGTAGGGCCTTCTCGGGCGGATCTGAGATGCAGAATCACCCCTTGTGGTGATGGACGAGGCCACTTCTTTGGTTGATCTTTGGTAAACGGCTGATGGAGCGATGCCCGTGAAGGCGGATAACGATCCATACGGACCGCGCAACGTGAACCGAACGAATACCGAAGGATGATGCGCACCGTTCGACTGATCATCGCCGATCCGCTGCCTGTGGTGGCCGCCGGATTGAGCATCTGGTTGAAGGACCATGTTCGCTACCAAGTGGCGGCACATGTGCGCACGGGTCGAGAACTGTTGGAGCGCTTGCGCCATGAGCAGTTCGACGTGGTGATCATGGAAGTCTCCCTTCCCGAGCTGGATGGCATCGACACCATGCGTGCGATCCATCGCGATCATCCCGAACAGATCGTGCTCGCTTTCTCGGACCTCCTGGAGATCGAGTACATCAACAGCATGTTGGTCGAAGGTGCCTCGGGTTACCTGCATAAGGCCTGCGGAACGGAGGAGTTGCGTTATGCCTTATCGGAAGTGCTTTCCGGCCGCCGCTACCTGAGCGATCACGCGCAGAAGGTGGTGGACAGGGGATATGCCCACACCTCCAAGCACCCGGGTGGGGAATACATAGGACTAACGGCGCGAGAGCGTGAGATCATCCGCATGGTGGCCAGCGAGCATACCAACGAAGAGATCGCCCAGGCCTTGTTCATCAGTGTGGATACCGTGAAGACCCACCGTCGCCAATTGATGACCAAGTTGAACGTGCGCAACAGTGCCGGGTTGGTCCGGTACGCCGTAGGGCGTCGCTGGGTGTGAGCCAAGCCGCGCCTAGTCGGCCTTGGTTTCGGTGGTCCTTCGTTACAAAGGCGCGATCGATGGGTCCATTAGCGTGCCGTGCCGAATGCCGCTAGCTTCGCGGCATGTCCCAGGTGCAGCGCAGCTTCCTGTTCTACCTGATCACCATCGGGCTTTTCGGTGCGCTGATCTACGGGATCATGTTGAAGGGCGATACCCTTCGGCAGGTGGAGGTGGAGGTGCTGCCTCCCGGGGTGACCGTGGGGGGCGATGTACCAGCGGCCCAGACCTTCCTGCACACCTTGGATGGGAACATGCACCATCCGCTGGCGATCCTGCTCATGCAGATCCTCGCCATCATCGCCACGGCTCGCTTGTGCGCTTACCTGTTCAACAAGTTGGGCCAGCCATCGGTCATCGGAGAGATCGTGGCCGGTATCGTGCTGGGCCCTTCGGTGGTGGGATATTGGTTCCCGGGCACCTTCGCGTTCCTCTTCCCGGAAGGCTCGCTCACCAACCTGCAGTTCATGAGCCAGATCGGGCTCATCCTCTTCATGTTCGTAGTGGGAATGGAGCTCGACCTGAAGGTGCTGAGCAAACGGGCGCACGATGCGGTGATCATCAGCCACGCGAGCATCATCATCCCCTATGCACTGGGTGTAGGTCTTGCGTACTTCCTGTACATGGAGTTCGCTCCACCCACCATCGCTTTCTCGTCGTTCGGCCTGTTCATGGGTATCGCCATGAGCATCACGGCTTTTCCGGTGTTGGCGCGCATCCTCCAGGAACGCGGGCTTTCGGGCACCCGCATCGGTACGGTGGCCATCGCTTGCGCGGCTGCCGATGATGTCACCGCCTGGTGTATCCTGGCCGCGGTCATCGCCATCGTGAAGGCCGGCAGCGCGGTGAGCGCCTTGTTCACCATTGGTGCTTCATTGGCTTACGTGCTGCTCATGATCGGGCTTGTCCGGCCCTTCCTGGTCCGGCTAGGCGAGGTGCATGGGGATCGGGAGAACCTGAACCGCCCCATCGTGGCCCTGATGTTCATGGTGATGTTGGGCTCGTCCTACCTCACGGAGGCCATCGGGATCCATGCCTTGTTCGGAGCCTTTCTCGCGGGGGCGATCATGCCGCCTTCGCTGAACTTCCGCAAGGTGTTGATCAACAAGATGGAGGATGTGAGCTTGGTGCTCCTGTTGCCGCTCTTCTTCGTGTTCACTGGACTTCGGACCCGCATCGGATTGTTGAACGAGGGTGACTTGTGGCTTGTTTGTGCGGTGGTGGTGGGTGTGGCCGTGCTCGGGAAGTTCGGCGGTAGTGCGCTGGCCGCACGCTTCACCGGAAACAGTTGGAAGGACAGCCTCACCATCGGTGCGTTGATGAACACCCGTGGATTGATGGAACTGGTGGTGCTCAATATCGGTTACGACCTGGGCGTGCTCACACCGAGGATCTTCGCGATGATGGTGATCATGGCCTTGGTCACCACCTTCATGACAGGACCGGCGCTGTCCCTCATCGAACGTTGGTTCGGCAAGGACGAGGGAGCCTTGGAGGACCAGGTGTCCCCATCACGCCAAGGCTGGCGCGTGCTGATCTCGTTCGGTCAACCCCAGAGCGGGAAGAAGCTGTTGCGGCTGGCCACGGAACTCGCCCCGAAGGATCCGGCCGCTTTGCATGTCACCGCGCTACACCTCTATCCGAGTGAGGACCTTCATCCGTTGGAGCATGCCGATGTGGAGCGGGAGAGCTTCGAACTGGTGAAGGAGGAGGCTGCACGACATGGTTCACCATTGGAAACGGTGTTCAAGGTGAGCAACGACATCGGACGCGATATCGTGCAGGTGACGAACTCCGGTGGATACGACCTGCTGCTCGTGGGTTCCGGGCGACCGTTGTTGCGCGGAACCTTGCTGGGTGACCTGTTGGGTTTCACCACCCGTGCGTTGGACCCGTCGAAGCTCATCGGCTCGTTGACAGGACAAGGATCGTTGTTGCCGGCGGATGATCAGTTGGATGAACGTGTGCGGCAGTTCATCGAAGGTGCGCAGTGCAGTGTGGGCATCTTCATGGACAAGGGCTATTCCTCGGCCACGCACGTCCTGTTGCCTGTTTTCGCCCCCGGCGATCTATTCCTGCTCAATTACGCGGAACGCTTCATGCGTAACCCGGGCGTGCGGATCACGTTGCTCGATGTCGCCGGATTGACCGTGCGTGAGCCCTCCTTCCACGCCGAGGCACAACGCTTATCGAAGGCGGGCATGGATCGTTTCATCATCCTGGAGCGACGTTTCGTGGATCAGCCCTTGCTCGATCGACACGCACTGCTGCTCACCAGCTACGCCAGTTGGACACGGTTGGCCGAGAGCCGCAGTCCCTGGCTCGCGCACGTGCCAAGCACCTTGATCGTGAAACCTTAGGTCCGATCAGTAGCAAGAAGGGACACTGGCGATGGATCGAAGTGTCCTTCCGAAGCACGAGCAGCTTGCACATCCAGGGAACTGGTTGCACGCTACCTTGCCTGCATGCTTACGGCACGCGAGAAAGCTGATCTGGTGAAGGCCAAGGCACACGAGCTGGGTTTCCTGGCCTGTGGCATCGCGCGGGCGGAATTCCTGAGCGAAGAGGCCCCGCGGCTCGAACGCTGGCTCCGTGATGGCCAGCATGGCGCGATGGGTTACATGGCCAACCACTTCGATCTGCGGCTCGATCCGCGCAAATTGGTCGATGGTGCGAAGACCGTGATCAGCCTTGCCTACAACTACCACACGCCGGAGCGCCAGGTGGATCCCGAGGCCCCGATCCTGAGCACCTACGCTTTCGGGCGCGACTACCACAAGGTGGTCAAGCAGCGGCTCAAGCCCTTGGTGGCCTTCATCCACGAGCGTTTCGGTGATGTGGCCTTGCGCACCTTCGTGGATAGCGCACCGGTGTTGGAGAAGGCGTGGGCGCAACGCAGCGGCTTGGGCTGGTTGGGCAAACACACCAACATCATCCGGCAGGGTGTGGGATCGTTCTTCTTCTTGTGCGAAGTGATCCTGGACCTGGAGCTCGAGCCCGACGCTCCGGTGGCGGATCATTGCGGCACCTGTAGGCGATGCATTGATGCCTGCCCCACGGAAGCGATCACGCCGTACGGGGTGGATGGCAGCAGGTGCATCAGTTACCTCACCATCGAGTTGAAGGACGCGATACCCAAGGGAATGGCAGGCAAGCTCGATGACCGGGTCTTCGGCTGCGACATCTGCCAGGATGTATGCCCCTGGAACCGGTTCAGCACACCGCATACGGAGCCACAGTTCAAGCCTAACCCGACCGTCATGGCCCTCACCAAGGATGAATGGCACGGCATGACGGAGGTCGTCTTCGACCGACTCTTCGAGGGAAGCGCCGTCAAACGGACGAAATACGGCGGGCTGATGCGGAACCTCCGCTTCCTGCGAGGATCGGAATAACGATCAGGTGCGCATGGTGGTCTGGAACACCTCCACGATCACATCCTTGTAGATGTGTCCGAACGTGGCCAGGCACCAGGCCTTGAGCACGAGTTGGTCGTGCTGCCCGAGCCAACGCCGGGCTTTGATGAGCTCCTTCCTGAACAGCCGTTGATCGAAGCTGACTTTCTGGAGCACTTGTTTGCTGAACTCCATCATCTTCCTTCCTTGGTCCATCATCACGGTTCGGCTTTAGCGAGGTTGAAGATAGTACGG
>JAEUTB010000199.1 GCA_016787995.1 Flavobacteriales bacterium
GTGCGGTACTTGGTTTCCATGGTATTGGGGGTTGATGGTTTTCGTGTGTTGGTTCTTGGATCAGCTGTTCTGCAGGCCCGCATACTCATCGCTCACCAGGATGGTGCGCTGCATGCGGCGCAGGTCATGATCGCTCATGAAAGCGTTGAGTATCGGGAAGACTTCGGAGGTGCTCGGCTCGCGACCGAGGTACGAGCGGAAGAACAAGCGCACCAGGCCTTCGTGCCCTTCAGCGCTGTTCACCAGGATATCGAGGTAGCCGCCCTTGTTCTGCGCGCTCTGGCCGAAGAGCAACGCGGGTGCGCTCTGCTCCACCATCGTGTAGGCCGCATCGAACTCCGCATCGGTCGGGAACCGGAAAAGCAGGTTGTCGAAGCTCGCGTTGATGAAGTTGAACGCGTTCATGTTGATCTCGTCAAACACGTCATTGAACATCATACGCTTGGCCATTTCCAGACCGGTGATGGTGCCTTCGCGGTAGTGGATGCGCGCGCTCTTCAACCGGAGCAGACGTTGCAGCGCACTGTTGCTTTCACTCGCCCCTTGCGCATCGCCGCTCAGCGAATCCTCCAAGGCGGCTTGGGCCGCGTTGCCGATGAAGCCATCGATCACATCATCGCTCACTCCTTCGATGAAGCGGGCCTTGAACTGTTCGTAGGTCCGCTGCGCGTAGGCGTGCTGGTAGGATGAATCGCCCTGCACGAAGGCGGTGCTCGTCATCAGCTTGTTCACCAAGGCTGTGCGGGCTTCCATGGAAAGGCTGGCCGATTCCAAGGCGCTCACCTCGGCATCCATCTCGGCATCCACCGGTTCGCGGCCCAGCAGATCGATGAAGAGGCGGTTCACGTAGTTGCGCACCACCACCGAGGCCACTCCATCGTAGTCGGGCGCTTCGTTGTCCGGCCGCACCACCACCTCCTCTTTCTTGCACGCGACCAATGCCACCAGCATCAGCATGCCGAGGGTACGGAACGTGGAGAGGTGGACGAGCAGCATGGGGCTGTCTACGCGGCTGTTCGGGCCAGGTGCGGTTCCTTCGGCACAAGGCCCTTGAACCGCGACGAGTTAACCCCTCGATCCGACGAATGGACACACCTCCACTAGGACTGACCCCCGATGTGGCCCCAGCGTCGGAGCAGACGGCGCTGGAACACACCGCCCAGCACCATGGTGGCCACAGTAGCTCCGGCCACCGCCTTGGCGAACGAAGCACCCAGCGGCACGCGCACCATCACTTCCGAGAAGAACGCGGCATACAGACCCAACACCGACCAGTACATATACACCATATGGTGCTGCAGCCAGTTGGCCGCGCGCGGTCTGCGCAATGCCGGTCGTATCCCGGCGATCAGCGTGAGCAAGCTGACCAAGGCCGCCACGTGGAACGGACCGAAAGTCCCGAACAGGCCGTAAAGCCCGAAGGCAGATAAGTTCACCAGCAGCATGCTTGCAGCGTAGGCGTACCCGAGCCTGCGGTGCAGCGCATCTCCTTTCCGCCGGAACAACACACAGACCCCAAGCACCATGGCCGCCAAAGCTGAGCCCACATGCAGCCAACTGATCAGGCCGTAGGACGCGATCTCCTTCATCGCTGCACTGGATCAGTAATAGTTCAACGCGATACCGATGGCCTTGGGTCCATTCACCTCGAAGAGCATGTCCTTCAAGGCCGGTGCGGACATGAAACCCTTGGCGTTGTTCGAGCAGCCCACCCCTTCTTTCGGGATCTTGAACGTACCGAGGTCGAGTTGGCCGTTGCCATTCTCATCCTGATACAAGCGCACGGCATAGCGGCCCGCCGCCACGGGAGCGAAATCGACTTCCATCTGCTCAGCGGTCACCGGCACGCGTTGCCCTTCGAGCTGCTCGCCCTGCTCATCCATCAAGCCGATATACAGCATGTTACCAGCTGCAGGCCGAAGCCCCACCACCACCGCTCGGATGGGATGGCCCGTGCCTTCTTGGGCTTTCAATTCGGTGATGCAACCCGCGTGCACCAGCCCGATAAGGAGAAGTGTGTTCAGGGTCATTTGTCCAAGTAGCTTTTGATGGCTTTCACATACTGCTCGAATGCGGACAGGCCCTGGGGTGTGATCCGACACAAGGTGTTCGGGTAGTTGTCCTTGAAGGACTTCGTCACTGCGATGTAGCCGGCTTCCTTCAACTTGGTGAGCTGCACACTGAGATTGCCACGCGTGGCACCGGTCTTCTCCAACAGGAAGTTGAAGTCGCCCTCTTCCACCGCCACCAGCAAGCTGATCACCGCCAGGCGCAATTGGTTGTGGAGGACGGGATCAAGCGGTGCGAAGGCCATCTTCTTGTCGCTTCAGCAGAAAACCGGGAACGATGTAGCCGAGCAGCAGCGCCAACGCGAAGAGCAACGCGCCATGCTCAGGCCATTGGAACAACGCCAGCAGGCCGAACACCCAGAACAGCACACCACCGAGTATCAGCGGACGGAAGCGCAGGATGCCCCCCGAGATCAGCGTGGGCATGGCGGTGAGGATGCTCACCCACGGACCAGGGCGCTGACCGACTTGCACGCAGCTGATGATGACGATGATCAAGGTGAAGGTGAAGGCCATCCACACCCACATGAACACCCGATCGGTGAAGGTGGATGCACCTGCTTTGCGCCCTTCGCGGGAACCATGCACCCCGGAGATGATCCCGCCCAAAGTGCCCAGGATCGGCCATCCGAGCCAGCCGTTCGGCAGCCCCGCCCTGTTCATCGCATATTCGGTCAAGGTGGCCACAAGGAGCAATGCGCCCCAGAGCAGGAAGTAGAAACTCATGCGCGAAAAGCTGCGCTTGGCCTGTTGAAGCATCTCGTCGATCAAGCGCAAACTGGCTTCGGGGGTCATCGGCTGTTCCATGGTGTTCGATTGATGATGCAAA
>JAEUTB010000023.1 GCA_016787995.1 Flavobacteriales bacterium
CCCGCGGTAGATGTCGATGGTATAGCTGAGCGACTGGAAGGTATAGAAGCTGATCCCGACCGGAAGCAGGAGTTGAAGCGTGGGCAGATCAGGCTGCATCCCCAAGCCCTGCATCAGGTCTGCGAGCCCATCGCGGAAGAAGTTGAAATACTTGAACAGGCCAAGTACACCCAGGTTGACCACCAAACTGACGACCACCCAGGTCTTCTTCCTGCGCTGGGTCGGACTTCGGTCGATAGCCAGGGCCAGGAGGAAGTCACTGAACGAACTGAAGAAAAGCAGACCCAGGAAACGCCAATCCCACCAGCCATAGAAGACATAGCTCGCGAAAAGAACGAAGGTGTTCTGCACCCGCAGGCCACGGTTGAAGACGTACCAGTACAGCAGGTAGACCAGCGGCAGGAAGACCAGGAAGGCGAAGGAGTGGAAGAGCATAAGCTTACCTGGTGAACCGGAAAACCGTGTTGGCGAAACTACGAACTAGGGCCTGCGAACCTGGTCACCGCGAAGACCACAGTGCACATCACCGCTAGCGGTCGAGTAGACGCACGCTTGAGGGCGATCGGACCATTAACGCAAGGAAGGGGATGAGGCGAGTTCCCCTTAGAACCGTGCCGCCATCGACATCGTGAACGAGGTGTTATCCCGCACTGGTCCGTGAGCACTTTCGAAGATCGCGTCCACGCCGTGGAAGGTGCGGCCTTCGAAGCGGACAAAGGCATCGGGCATCACCTGGATGTCGAGACCCAGCGAATAGCCCACCGTGGTAAGGCCGTGTGGTGTGCCGGTGAAAAGGATCACTTAGTGATCGTCCGAGTAGTACTCCGCACGTGCCACAGCGGCAAGGCCGTTCGTCCACTTCCGACGCAGGATGCCTACGGCACCGAACCAATCCTCCCAAGCGCCTCGCGCGTTCTCCTGGACCCCGGCGTCCGCTCCCAGTTGCACACCCCATTTCTCACCTTCCAAGGACCACCACAGGTTGTTGAAGAGCCGATAGTACCCGAGGCTATCCGGCGTATCACTACCGAGGAAGGTGCTCCAATTGAATTTCATGCCTTCACGTGGCTTCCACAAGACTTGCGTACCGACACATGGGGTCTCGTTCTGTACCCGACGTAAACGCTGCCAGCCGTTCATGAACAGGGCAGCCACTTCGAGCTTGGCGGATGTGGTCCATGAGAGTTTGGCACCACTGAGGTAATAAGGCGAGTTCTCCGCGACGACACTACGGGTCAGTGTCCAATTGTCGATGCCGATCGCTGATTCCAGACCGATGTGCGACGGGAAGATCCCCGCGTCCAGCCAAAGCTCTTTCCGTGGGGAAAGGCGCATGCCCACGCGCGCTTCGAACACGTTGCGCAACAGATCGGGCTCGTTGATCAGGTTGGCCTGCGCATAGGTGCCCGCCATAAGGCCGATGGCACCGCGCACCCGATCACGTTCGTAGTTCGCCTGCACCAGTCCCAGGTTGAGATCGACTTCGTTATGGCGATCATACTGGTAGAGGAACTGTGGGCGCTCATCGTCCTTGGGGTGGCCCAGGTCATAGGCGTAGTAGACGTCCACGAACCCCGTGAACGTGATGCCTTTCGCAGTGCTATCCGGCAGGGACTGGGCTGAAGCGAGAAGAGGCCCTGTGAAAGCGGCGAGCAGGTTCGCGTAGCGCATGTACCGATGCACCACCGCGCCCGTCAATGGTGATGTCCACCCTCGCCGTGCACATGGCCGTGGGCGAGCTCCTCCTCGGTAGCTGCACGCACCCCGGTGATCTCCACATTGAAGTGCAGCGTGACACCGGCCAAGGGATGATTCCCGTTCAGGGCCACGATGCCATCCTCCACACTGATCACGGTGAACACACCCATTTCGCCATGTTCGGAAGTACCGGCCTGGAACTGCATGCCGGGCTCCACGGTCTGGCCTCCGAAACGATCCATCGGCACTTTGTGCACCAGGGAGGGATCCAATTCGCCATATCCCTCAGAAGCAGGAACCACCGCCATGACCTTATCGCCGGCTTGACGCCCTTCGAGTTGGCGTTCCAGACCGGGAACGATCATCTGATGGCCTTGGATGTAGGCAAAGGCATCGCGGCCGGCGCTGGTGTCCAGCAATTTGCCATCTGCATCATTCAGGGTGTAGTGGAAGGAGACGACGGAGTTCTTGGTGATATGCATGGCCGAAAGGTAGGAACAGCAGAAAGAATGAGGCCCCACACATAGCGCAGGGCCTCATTCGTTAAAGTCCTATCGGTAAACGCGAACGGCTCACTTCGCGGCAGGAGCCGCTTCCGTGGCAGAGGCTTCCGCTTTGCCACCATGGCAGCTCTTGGCAGCGGCTTTTCCGGCGCAGCATCCACCGGCTTTGTGGTCGGCAGCTGGTGCCATCGGATCAGCACCGTTCTCAGCCTTCGCGGCATCGGCGTGGCCGGCTCCTTTGGCCGCACAGCAACCGGCGGCTTTCGCTTCAGGCGCGACACCATCTGCGGCTTGCTCCGCGGTGGCATGCGCATGCCCGGCGCACGAATGGCTCTTCTCCACGGCAGGCACCGCCTCAGCATCAGCAGCAGTGGTAACGGTTTGTGCATTCACGGTGTAGCCGAAGGCTGCGAATGCGAGGAAAGCGAGGATCTTCTTCATGTTGTTGAGGTCGCTGGTGAACATTGTTCCTTACAAAGATGGCACTTCTACGCGATCAGCGCTTCACGAGGTTCGCGGTGACCGGTCCGGCAGCTGTGAGCCCGGTGAGCCGGTAGATACCTGACGCGAGGTGCTCCACGGAGAATCCTCCAGCACTGGGCTCGATGGGCACTTCGCGCCCCATTCCATCCACCAAACGAAGATCGGCCATGTTCGCACCAGCTGGCAATTGCACTTCCACTCGATCCGTCGCTGGCACCGGGTAGACCCGCAGGACCGGTTGATCCACTCCTTCCGCCACGGAAGCCGCTGTACAATCCAACAAGCCTGACAAGTTATTGCCCCGTGTGGTGATGAACGACTTCAAGCCGCGCAAGGTCTGCGATCCACCGGGTCCGCCCCCAGTTACCGTGATATCACTGGCGATGTTCGCGTTGAACTGCGCGGTCGTGTACTGTTTGTTTGGGTCGGCAGCCACATGAGGTGCGATCAGTTCGACCAACGAGTCGATACGACCATCAATGTACGCGTTGGTGAAGTCCTCCTTCAACTCACAATAGGCATTGAGGTATTGGGTGCGAAGGGCAGGGATCCCCATGATACGTTCCATCAGTGGGCGGTTGTTGGCCACATAGGTCGGCGAAAGTGTCAGCGCATTCTGGCCTTGCGCGGGATAGGCACCGAAGGCCATGTTCGCATCCCACTTGATCCAGTTCCACAGGAAGGTGGTGCTATCGTGGTAGAGGTAGTAGTTCCGGGCGCTGTTGATGTACGTATCGAGGTTGCCGAATAGGTTGTCCAAGGCAAGGGATCGCAGTGCACCATCCCAGGCCATCCGCGCTGGGATCTGTTCGATCAGTTCCGCATCGGTCGTGTTGTTCAGTGCATCGAGCAGTTCGATGAGGTCGCTCCAGTCGTTGGCCGTCTCGTTGGTCTTCAGTTCGTACCGGCTGGTGTACGATGACTGCGCGGAACCGTAGTACGCCAGGTCCGCTTCTGCGGAACCTCCCCCGCCACCACCGCCACCCATGCCGAAGTTGTCCGCCGCCTTGAACAGGTTCCCGTTATCGTCATCGATCCAACGATCAAGGAATTCCTTATCCACCGCCTCCACCAGGTTGTAGAAGCCCCAGAACGTGCCATTCATGGTCACGTTCGCGTAGAGCACACGCGGTGCGAGCACTCCATGGTCCTTGCAATAATCGAAGAAGATCTTCTCGCGAAGGAAGGTCGGGTCGCTCCAGCAGTTATTGAAGTGGACTTTGGACATGCCGTGGTACTTCTGGCCGGCGATATCGTCGTTGAAGTCGATCTTGAAGCTCTTTTTGTTGCCGGGATGGCTGTAGCTACTGTTGCCCTTGAGGTCGACGGCCACGTTGTAATAGGTCCACGTTCCTGTTTGGTCCGTGATCGTCACATCACCGAGCAAGGTCTCGCCGAGGTCGTTCTCGTAGTACTGGACAAGGGTCGACCAAAAAGCGCTGTTATCACCGAAATCAAGGTCCACTTGGACCACTTGGTCGTTGTTGAACAAGCTATCGCTCGGAGCCAGTTGAGCTGCAGCAAGGAACGCACCGGAGACAGCGAGAGCGGTGCACAGGGAACGGATGGTGGTCATATTGGGGTAACCTTGGGGCAACGTTACGGACACGATCGGGATCGAATGGTTTGATCGACGACCTGTTTTCGACACTGAAGGAAGAAGTTCCCGAAGGTCACTCTTTGATCACCAAGGCGCGGGCAGCGAAGTCCTGACCATTCAGCAGGATGGTGTACGATCCAGCAGGTTGACCGCTGAGGTCCACCCGGCCGGTCCATTCCTGCTCGTCCACCACGCGCCCCATTGGATCGAGGATGCGCACAGAACCGCCACGTAGACCGGAAGGCAAGGTCAAGGTGATGGGCCCCGAAGTCGGATTCGGGAAGGCTTTCAGTTCCTGCTCCCCCCGTTCGGCAAGTCCTGCGGTGGTACAATCAAGACCGGATGAGAGCAGGAAACCCCGCCGTTGAGCGATGAACGACTTCAACCCCGGTATCGTGTTCCAGTTCTGACCACTTTGTGCGGTCACGGTCTGTTCGATGTTGAGGTCGAAAACGCCATTGTCGAACTCCTTGTTCACATCGGCCTCGACATGTGTTCTGATCATATCGGCAAGGGCATCGAAGCGTGTGTCCATTGCCTCGTTGGTGAATGCTTCGAAGACGGAGCAGTATTCGTTCAGGTACATGGTGCGCAGGGTCGGGTTCTGCAGCACCCGTTGCAACAAGCGCCTACCAGGCGTGGTGAAGGCCGCTGGCAGCAATGCAGGATCATCGATGTTCGATGGCACATAGCGACCGTAGGACATGTTGGCATCCCACTTGATCCAATGCCAGCTTAGGGTGGTGCTGTCCTGATAGAGGTAGTAGTTGCGCGCACTGCCGTAGTACGAATCCATGCTACCGAACAGATTGTCCAACGCGAGGGATCGAAGGACCGTCAACAGATCCATGCGCACCGGCAACTCTGCTAATAGCACTGCGTTCGACGCGTTGTCGATCAGATCGAGGAGGTCGATCAACTGCGACCAATCATTCAACTCCTCATGCGTTTTCAACTCGTACCGACCCGTGTAGTTGGCCGCGGAATTGCCGTAGTGGTTGAGGTCCGCCTCCAATCCTAGGCCTCCACCATCAGGCGTGTAATTATCCCCTGCCTTGTACAGGTAGCCATCATTCTCGCCGAACCAACGATCGAGGTAGGTCTTGTCCACCTGTTCCACCAAGGCGTAGAAACCCCAGAAGATGTCGTTCAGGTAAACGTTCGCATAACTCATTCGCGGGGCCAAAACACCCTGTTCGCGGCTTACGTCAAAAAAGGTCTTCTCCCGCATGAAGCTGGGGTCGCTCCAACAATTGTTCAGGTTCAGCTTCTTCAATCCATGGTAGTTCTGCCCGGCGATGAAATGGTTGAAGTCGAGCTTCATGGGCTTCTTACTGGTCGGATAGAAATCGAAAGAGCTGTTCCCCTTCAACCGGACCCCGATACTATCCAGGAAATGGGTCCCGGAGTTATCCACGAGTTCCACGGCCGCGGAGAGGTAGGTCTCATCGTTGGCGAAGTGGTTCAGGGATAAGGTCGTCCAATAGTCGTCGTCGGGGAAAGTCAGGCGTATCTCGATCACTTGCTCCGTATCGAAAAGCATGTCACCTGCCTCTTGGGCGACGCCATCGATCGCTGGAAGTAAGAAGAGGCTGAAACATAGTAGGGCTTGACGCATGTTCACGTATTTCCGGGTTGACGCTTCTTCCGTCCCCTTTCGTTGCTGGAAGACCTCGGATACCCGACGGACCGGGAAAATGAAAGGACGAAGCGGACGAAGCGGGTTGTCATTCCATGGACGAACTTCGCACCGATGGCAACCACGAAGCTGTTCGATGCCTTCCCCCCCGCCACGCGCGAGCAATGGGAAGCCGTGATCAAGAAGGAACTGAAGGACCGGGACTACACCACGCTGCTGGTGGAGTTGGCGGGCGAGCACTTGGCGCCCTTTGGCATGGCCGGTGAAGGCACCACGCAGGGGGATCGTCGGCGCGGCGTGAAGCGAACGGGTAACCCTTGGCGAAGCACCATGAGCATCGATGCCGCTACACCCGACGCGAACAAACTGGCCTTGGAAGCCCTGATGGGTGGAGCTGATGCGTTGGAACTCTACGGTAAGCCTGCGGAGCTGAGCGCTCTGCTAAAGGAGGTTTGGGTTGGCGCGATCGACCTCGCCGTGGATGGCGATGCCGCGATGCTCGACCAATTGCTCGCACTACATCAGCAACAGGAGACGCCTTCCACCGAGGTGAGCATGTGCCTGGGCCTGCCGCACGATGCGGACGTAAGCGACCTGAAGGACCGCGTCGCGAAGCACCCGCGCGTCCGCCTGTTCAGCGTGAGCGATGGCGTTGCGCGGAACACGCAGGAAGCCATTGAGCAAGGCCGGATGCTGCTGCAGCGCCTGCTGGACCAAGGCTACACCATTGACGATGCTTGCGCCCGCCTCCAGTTCCGCCTGCACCTCGGGGATGATCTGTTCCTGGAGGTTGCACGCATGCGCGCCTTCCGCGAGGCCTGGGCCGCCGTGGTGGATGCGTTCAAACCGGAGCACGACTGCTCGCACACGACATGGGTACAGGCCGTCGTCTCCTACCCTGCTGAGACCAAGTCCGCTCACGAGAACCTGATCCGCGCCACGCTACAGGCTGTTGCCGCGATCACCGGCGGCTGCGATGGGCTCACCATCCCCACTCCTGCCCTGCCCGAAGGCGATGCCCTGGCTCGCCGCGTGGTCCGCAACATCCACAACCTGCTGCGCGACGAGAGCTTCCTGGGGCGTGTGGCCGATCCCATTGGTGGCTCCTACACCGTCGAACAGCTCACGACAACGCTCGCCAAGGCGCTGACCGACCGGGAAAGCACCGAAGAGCCCGCAGTCCGTGGCCCGCAGCCCGTGGCCGGCATTCCCAACCGCGAAGAGATCCCCCTCAAGTCCTTCTACACGCCCGTCGACACGGAGCAGCTGGAGCATCTGCACTACGCCGCCGGCCTCCCACCCTACCTGCGCGGACCCTACGGCAGCATGTATGCCATCCGTCCGTGGACCATCCGGCAATACGCGGGTTTCAGTACCGCCGAAGCGAGCAACGCTTTCTACCGCCGCAACCTCGCGGCCGGGCAGATGGGCCTCAGCGTCGCCTTCGACCTGGCCACCCACCGCGGCTACGACAGCGACCACCCGCGCGTGAAGGGCGATGTGGGCAAGGCCGGCGTGGCCATCAGCAGCGTGGAGGACATGAAGATCCTCTTCGACAGCATCCCGCTGGACAAGATGAGCGTGAGCATGACCATGAACGGCGCCGTGCTGCCCATCATGGCCTTCTTCATCGTGGCGGCGGAGGAACAAGGCGTGCCACCGGAACAGTTGCAGGGCACCATCCAGAACGACATCCTGAAGGAGTTCATGGTGCGAAACACCTACATCTACCCGCCGGGGCCCAGCATGCGCATCGTGGGCGACATCTTCAGCTATTGCGCGAAGAAGATGCCCAAGTTCAACAGCATCAGCATCAGCGGCTACCACATGCACGAGGCCGGTGCGCCCGCCGACCTGGAGCTCGCCTACACGCTTGCCGACGGCATCGAGTACGTGCGCACAGGCATGGCCGCAGGCATGCAGGTGGACGAGTTCGCCAACCGCCTCAGCTTCTTCTGGGGCATCGGCATGGACCTCTTCATGGAAGTG
This sequence comes from Flavobacteriales bacterium, assembly GCA_016787995.1. Taxonomy (GTDB): domain Bacteria; phylum Bacteroidota; class Bacteroidia; order Flavobacteriales_F; family PHOS-HE28; genus PHOS-HE28. Next base: position 7,913 of record JAEUTB010000023.1, read on the forward strand.
GCCAAGATGCGCGCGGGCCGTCTGCTGTGGGCCAAATTGTTGAAGGAGGTCGGCGCCACCAGTCCGAAGAGCCTCGCACTGCGCACGCATTGCCAGACCAGCGGCTGGAGCCTCACCGCGCAGGACCCCTTCAACAACGTCGCGCGCACCACGGTGGAAGCGCTCGCGGCCGTGCTCGGCGGCACGCAATCGCTCCACACTAACTCGCTCGACGAGGCCATCGCGCTACCCACCGACTTCAGCGCCAAGATCGCGCGCGACACGCAGCTCTACCTGCAGAAGAACAGCGGCATCACCAAGTGGATCGATCCGCTCGGCGGCAGCTACTACGTGGAATGCCTCACGCACGAGCTGGTGCACAAGGCGTGGGCGCGGATCAAGGAAGTGGAGGAGCTCGGCGGCATGAGCAAGGCCATCGAGACCGGTCTCCCGAAAATGCGCATCGAGGAGGCCGCCGCGAAACGCCAGGCCCGGATCGATACCGGCAAGGACAAGATCATCGGCGTGAACGCTTTCGTGACCGAGGACGAGACGAAGATGGAATTGCTGGAGGTGGACAACAGCGCCGTGCGGGAGTCGCAGATCGCAAGGTTGAACGCGATGAAGGCTGCGCGGAACGAGGGGAAGGTGAAGGAAGCCCTAGAAGCCCTGACCAACGCTGCGAAGAGTGGCGAGTCGCGAGTGGTGAGTGGCGAGTCTGCCGCCGACGCCACTCACCACTCGGCACTCGACACTCGCCACTCCGACAACCTCTTGGAATGCGCGGTGGTCGCAGCGAGGCACAGGGCTACCCTCGGCGAGATCAGCGACGCCCTCGAAAAAGCCTACGGCCGCTACAGCGCGGTGATCCGCAGCATCAGCGGTGTTTATTCAGCCGAAAGCATGCAGGACCCCGAGATGAAGGAGGCCATGCGCCTCGCCGATGAATTCGCCAAGCACGAAGGCCGCCGTCCGCGCATCCTCGTGGCCAAGATGGGCCAGGACGGGCACGACCGCGGCGCCAAGGTGATCGCCACCAGCTTCGCCGATATCGGTTTCGACGTGGACATCGGTCCGCTGTTCCAAACGCCGCAGGAAGTGGCCAAGCAGGCCATCGAGAACGACGTGCACGTGTTGGGCATCAGCAGCCTCGCGGGTGGCCACAAGACCCTGGTGCCCGAGGTGATCATGGAACTGCGTGAGACCTACAACAGGCCCGACATCCTCGTGGTGGCCGGTGGCGTGATCCCACCGAACGACTACGACTTCTTGAAGCAGGCCGGCTGCTTTGATGTGTACGGGCCGGGGACGAAGATCCCGGTGGCGGCAAAGGGGATACTGAACCAACTTTCCTCCCGATGAACAGGTTGGCGGCCATCGGGATCGTCGTATCCACCATGGTGCTCTCCGGGTGTTCCTACATCGGATCTTTTTTGATCTGCAATTTTTCCGGCTCGGAAATCATGGTCACCTACCGCACAAAAACGGCAATGTCATCTATGCAACTGTTCTCGAACTCTCCGGACGTTTTCCAAGCTTCACTTGACGGAGATGAAGTAGTACTTGGCCAAGACACGCTCATTCCTTTCGAACTGAAGGATGGTATCAAGATCATTGTGCCGCACGGCTTTGCTCTGAATACAGGTGATGATGTGAACGCTTGGATGCATGAGAAGGAGCAGTACGCCGACCTTGAGGAGATCGTGATTGCCCAAGGCACCGACACTACAAGGCTGACCGGTACAATCTTGTCGTCTTTCGTTCGGGACCTTGGAAGCGGAAAGGGACTTGTGATAAAATGAACAGCAACACGGTGTACGGTTCGGGGACGAGGATCCCAGTGGCGGTGAAGGGGATCATTGAGGCGTTGATGTCCCGATAATCACGGTCAAGCACATGAATAGTACTGAGAAACCTATTGATTGGCTCGAATGCGAGTCTTGTTCCCGAAAGACAAGGCACAGGATCTTGCACAGCATCGACGAACCCATTTGGGATGGGCCCGACGATCGCGTTGGAACTGCTACTTGGAGTATCGTTCAGTGTGAAGGATGTGAGACCTTTAGCTTTCTATTCACTGATGAACAGGTGCACGGCTATGACGATAATGGCGATGTCCTGATGGCGGTGAAGAAGGTATTGTATCCACGGAGAGCAATCGGCCGGCCGCCACTCGCCGACATCTGGCATCTCCCATTCCATGTCAAACTGATGTACACTCAGACAAGGGAAGCTCTTTGCAACGACATGAATGTTCTTGCGGGTATTGGAATAAGGGCTCTAGTCGAGGTCGTTTGCAAGGAGAGAGAAGCTCAAGGACGCAATCTGGAGAAGAGAATTGATGGTCTTGTTGAAAAGGGTGATTTGACTCCAGCTGGCGCAGTAATCCTGCATAGCCTCCGTACGATGGGGAACGAGGCCGCACATGAAGTGAAGGCACATACAAGTCAAGACCTTACGACTGCATTCGAGGTTGTTGAACATCTGCTCACCGGTATCTACATCTTGCCCGCCAAGGCATCTAGGCTTCCGAAGTGACTTTCCTCAAAGGCCAAGGTCGGCATCGAGAAGGCTCTCCGCATTTCGCGTGACGGATTGGACCGGAAAGCCCGGAGGCCCTGTTGATGGACAACACCGGCTCCGACCCCTTCGGGGTCGAAATCCTGTTGGGCTGGACGTTCTACATGCTCCGACCCCTTCGGGGTCGAATGCCTGTTGGGCTGCGCGAGCTACAAGCGCAAATCCCTTCGGGGTCATGAATGCGCACGGTTCCGTGGTATGCTGCACTTCCTTCGTGTTATGAACCGAAGGCGGTTGGGGCGATGCGCGTACGACCCCGAAGGGGTCGCAGCCATTAGGAGATCGTTCCACCGCGCGGTTTCGACCCCGAAGGGGTCGCAGCCTGTAGAAAAGAACGCCGCATTCCGACACGACCCCGGAGGGGTCGGAGCCGGTATTGCGAGGAGGAACGACGAAGCAACGCGTTAGGGACAGCAGCGGAAACCCCGCAAGCCCGGTAATCCGGGCGCGGTGTTCGCGAATGGCCCGACGGCGAGTCTTCGAGCCGGAACGCCCAAAGACCGATCAGATAATGAGAGAATCAGATGATCAGACAATGACCGCACCCTCCGCGCCCGCCAGGCATTCCATTCTCTGATCTTCTGATCGTCTGATCATCTCATCCTCCGTGTTGCTCACAGGCATCACTGTTAGCAACTTGTTGCCTATATGATGCTCATGGGCATCGTTTTGATGCAACAGAACCGGAGAAAAGACGTACACTTGTGGGGTGAAAGCCGCGTTATTGAACTGAAACACCGTTTACGATGGCTGCAAGCAACATCAACTGGAAGGTCATGAACGATGCCGCCGTGGTGGCGCAACTGGGCAAAGAGCTGCGGCGCATGCGGCTGGAGCGCAACCAGAGCCAGGCCGAGGTGGCCGAGCGCGCGGGCCTGGACCGCACCACCGTGGTGAAATTGGAGGCCGGTCGCGCCGCTACGTTGCTCACCGTGGTGCAGGTGCTGCGTGCCATGGACCGGCTGGAGCTGCTCGATGCCTTCCACCAGGAGCCGCAGCCCACGCCCTACATGCTGGTGGAGGCGCAGGAGAAGTACCTGAAGAAGCAACGCAAACGCGCGGGGCGCAAGCAGCCGGATGTGGCGCCGCCTAAACCGAAGAGCACATGGTAACGCATGCGAAAGTTCTGCTGTGGGGCAAGACGGTGGGCCTGGTGGTGTGGGACGACCAACTGCACCGGGCCACGTTCCAGTTCGACCGCTCGTTCACACGCAGCGGGCTGGATGTTGCGCAGGTGATGATGCCGCTGGCGAAGGCGCGCGGCGGCGCGGAAGTGTTCAGCTTCGGCAATCTGCGCGATGAGACCTTCAAAGGGCTACCGGGCTTGCTGGCCGATTGCCTGCCGGACCGTTTCGGCGATACGCTGCTGAACGCGTGGCTGCGCGGGCAGAAGCGCGATGCGGGTTCGGCGAACCCCGTGGAGAAGCTGTGCTACCTGGGGCATCGCGGCATGGGCGCGCTGGAGTTCGAGCCCAGTCATGGTGAACTGGAGGCGAGCAGCGAGGCCTTGCAGATCGACGAGCTGGTGCGCGTGGCGCGCGACGTGATGACGCAGAAGGAAGCGTTCAAGACCAGTCGCAAGAAGGGCGAGCAGGAAGCGCTGCTGGACATCATCCAAGTGGGTACGAGCGCTGGTGGTGCGCGCGCGAAGGCGATCGTGGCGTACAACGCGAAGACGGGCGAAGTACGCAGCGGGCAGATCGACGGCTTGGAAGGGTTTACTTACTGCCTGATCAAGTTCGATGGCGTGACGAACACGGCGTTGGGCGATCCGAAGGGCTATGGCCGCATCGAGTTCGCGTACTACCTGATGGCGGTGGCGAGCGGGATCAGCATGATGCCGAGCACCTTGCTGGAGGAGCACGGTCGCGCGCACTTCCTGACGCAGCGTTTCGATCGGGTGCAGCATGCGAAGACCGGCGAGCAGGTACGCTTGCACATGGCCACGCTCTGCGGTCTGGGTCACCTCGATTTCAACGACCCGCTGCGGCACAGCTACGAGGATGCCTTCGCGATGATGCGCTTGCTGGGCCTGCCCTATCCCGATGCCGTCGAGATGTTCCGTCGCATGTGCTTCAATGTGGTGGCGCGCAACCTGGACGACCACACGAAGAACACGTCGTTCCTGATGGATCCGCAAGGCGTGTGGCACCTGAGCCCGGCCTACGACATCACCTTCGCGTACGACCCGAAGAACGTGTGGCTGAAGCAGCACCAGATGAGCATCAATGGCAAACGACTGGACATCACGCGCGCGGACCTGCTGGCGGTGGCGAAGGAGATGAACATCAAGAAGGCCGAGGCGATCATTGATGAGGTGGTAGCGGGTGTGAAGACGTGGAAGAAGTGCGCAAAAAAGGCGGAGGTGGATGCGAAGCAGGTGGAGGCGATCGGGAAGATGCATCTGACACGGATCTGAGCCCGAGAAAGGACTTGGACCGCACGTTCCAATCACGAACTTCGCATCATGGGTCTTATCAGCTGGTTCAACGAGTACCGCAAACGCCGGGCGTTGTCGGGCATCACACATGCCTATTGTATGGAAGGACGGGTGGATGGCAAGGTGGCATACCATCTGTTCCGCTTGGAAGACGGGAAGTTCATTGAGAGCTGCTGGGGCAGCCCAAAACGATTTGGGCGCGTGGGTTGCTCAGGAAGCGCGAATGTCGCCCAAGCATTGGAGGCCATCGCCGAGAGGCGGGCGCGGTATTCCGCACAAGGCTTCGTGGAGGTGGAAGTGCCGGACTGGTGGCAGAAGGGCTACAGACCACCGGAGAACGTCGGCCCCGACTACTTCGAAGACCCGGACTTCCACGAATGGGACGATGTGAAGGTGAAGGAAAAGGACACCTGGACCCATACGGGGATGTATCTCATGTGGCTGGACGCACGTGGCTTCCTTGACCCACCGACGGATGAGACCGATGCCCAACGACTGGCCCTTGCGCGTCAACGGCAATTGACACCTGGAGCGTTCTTCGGCGCGGTGTACGGAGGATGGTTCGGTCCCGAGGAAATCACCGATGAAGGCTTGGACTTCACTCGCAGCTACTATACCGACAAGGGCTACAAGGCCGACTACCGCGCTCATGTGCTGAAGCCCCGAAGCAACTTCTACAGTGCAGCGGACACTTGGGAGACCTATGACCGTATCTCCCCGGTGTTGGACGAACGGTATGCGGCGTGGAAAGAAGCGCAGTTGTTGAAATGACCATGCAGCGCCCCGCCCACCTCCCCGACCCCGACTCTTCCAGCACCCGCGCCCCACAACCGAGCAGCCGTTGGTGGTGATGATCAGCGCCTGCCTCGGCGGCATCCACTGCGGCGTCGATGGCAGTACCAACGGCGACCACGCCCCCCTGAGCTCGTGGCTGGTGCGGCCTGAAGTGCGGTTGGTGAAGTTCTGCCCGGAGGACTTCTCCTTCGGCACGCCGCGCATGACGCCCGACAGCTACGGCGGCAACGGATTCGATGTCTTGGACGGTAAGGGGCGCTCGTTGGCGGAGGACGGCACCGACTGGACCGAGGGCATGGTGAGGGCCGCGTACGAGATGCGCGATCGGGCCTTGCGTGAGCGCGTGGACGTGGCGATCCTGATGGACATCAGTGGCGCCTGCGGCAGCACGGTGACCTACCTCGGTTCGCGGTTCGCGGCGGACAAGGTGTACCAGCAGGGTCCGGGGGTGGCCGCGGCGGCCTTGATCCGTGCGGGCATCCCGGTGATCTCGCAACGCGACGACCGCTCCCTACGGCTATTACGCGACCTGCTCGATGGCACGCACACGGTCACCGACGAGCGCGATCATTGGGAGAAGGAGTGGTACCAGCGCCATTTCGTTACACCGCTCTGAGATCACCCTCACGGCCGTGTAGCGAACCAAAGGTGATGCTTGGTGCCCTTGTCACGGTGGGCGAAGACCTTCTTCTCTTCCACGCGGAAACCGGCCATACCCAAACGCCGGGTGAAGGGAGCATGGGGATGGGTCGACCATACGGCCAGAATACCGCCGGGACGCAACGCCTTGTATGCGGACTGTAGGCCACGGTGGGAGTACAACCTGTTATTGGCCGCCTGGGTCAAGCCTTCCGGTCCATTGTCGGTATCGAGGAGAATGGCGTCGTAACTCTCGCTGCCAGCTCGTATCAGCTCGAGCACATCACCCACATGGATGATCGTCCTAGGATCGTTCACCGGATGTCCTGCGAAGGCACCCATAGGGCCTTCATTCCATTCCACCACTTTCGGGACAAGCTCGGCAACGATGACCTTTCCTTTCTCCCCAACCAGCCGCAGCACCGCCGCAAGCGTGAATCCCATGCCGAGACCACCGATCACCACATGGGCCTCGGAGGCATTCTTCACCTTCTTCAAGGCCAGATCGGCCAACGCATCTTCCGAACCATGGTGCGCGGTGGTCATCAACTCCCCCGGTATGCCCACCACTTCGATGGTGTAGTCGTCGTTGCGCTTGTAGAAAAGCAGCTCACCGCCATTGTCCGGGATCAACGCCCTATCCAGGAGTTCGTTCACGCGCATCTTCATCGGGACAAGCCGCAAAGCACTGGTGCGCCGAACGGGGCGGCAAGTTGGGCATAGATCCGTTGGCGGCCACCACAGCAGGCCTAATGCGGTGTACCTTAGGCCGCATGCACATCGAACACCAGCCGAACGGCCACAAAGGGCGCTTCGTGATCAAGGACGGCGGTCAGGAGTTGGGCGAAATGACCTACAGTAAGGCAGGAGATGACAAGATCATCATCGACCATACCGAGGCCTTCCCTGGATCAGAAGGCAAAGGTGTGGGGCGTAAACTGGTGATGGCCGGTGTTGAATTCGCCCGGGCCCATGGACTGCGGATCATCCCCTTGTGTCCTTTCGCCGCCACCGTTTTCGAACGGAATGCAGCGGAGTTAGCGGATGTACGCGGGTGAACCATGGCAAAGCTCAAGCTCGACCTTCACGATATCTATAACAAGGGCCGCGACATCGATCGGGCCCTGAACGAGGTCATGGAAGAGGCGGTGGACAAGCGTATCCCCATCGTGGAGATCATCCCGGGAAAAGGCAGCGGGCAGCTGAAGAAGAAGGTGATCCGCTTCCTTCAACAGCCGCATATCAAGAAGATGTACCACCGGATCGACAAGGACAGTGATAACTTCGGGCGTCTGTTCGTACGATTCAAGCACTGAGTTCCGTTCGCGTGAGCAGCCGCTCCGTGCAGGCGATCAAGAAGCACCGTGAACCGTTGCCTCCATAGCATCCTCGGCGTGCTGGTCGGACTGGCCAGTCACGGGCAGCTCGTTGTGAATGAGGCATGCAGCAAGAACCTGAACGTGCCTACAGATGCTTTCGGCGGCACCACGGACTGGATCGAACTGCATAATCGCGGTGATCAACCCATACAGTTATCGGGCTATCACTTGAGTGATGATCCACAAGGGTCGGACTTTTGGGCATTGCCGGCGATCACGATCGATCCTGGAGCCTACCTCCTGCTCTCCCATGACAACGTGAATAGCGATGGCCTGCATTTCCCCTTCAAGCTGGCATCGGATGGGGAGCCCATCGTACTGCTCGATGCCGAATTCGAGGTGATCGATCTCTTCCAACTACCAGCGCTCCAACCGGGCCACTCCGCGGGCCGCACGAGTTCAGGTGATATCGTACTCCACGATGAACCGACCCCTAGTGGTCCGAACACCACCGCAGCGTACATCGGCTACGCGCCAACGCCCCGATACTCCGTGCCACCAGGTTTCTACAGCGCCCCTTTGGATGTGGGTCTCTCATCATGTGAGGACTGCGCGGTACACCTCACGTGGGATGGCCAACCGCCGACGCTCTCATCTGCTATCTACACGGGCCCTATCCATGTGGAACACACTACGGTATTGAACGCGGTGGCACAACGAGCTGGACACCTGCCTTCATTCACCGCATCAGGCACGTACTTCATTAACGCCGCTACCGACCTGCCTGTCGTATCGTTGAGCACGCATCCGGACAGTCTTTTCCATCCGGTGACGGGCCTTTACGAACCCGGTCCGGAAGCGGACACCGTGTATCCGTATTGGGGCGCCAACTTCTGGGAGGAGCGTGGTATCGATGTGCGGCTGGAGTATTTCGATGAGGCCGGTATCAGGACCATCGACCAACTGGTGGAACTGCGCATCCACGGTGGTCGTTCGTCGCGGAACAAACCGCAACGGCCTTTGCGGCTGACGGCCCGCGACCGGTACGGAGAGGATCGTATCCGTTACGGGTTCTTCCCGGAAAAGCCCGCCTTGGAGAGTTTCAAAAGGATCATCCTGCGCAATTCGGGCAGCGATTGGAACCATGCACATTATCGCGACGGATTCTTCCACCAAGTGGCCCTGCATGCAGGCCTCGACATCGATGTCCTAGGGTTCAAGCCCTGCGTGGCTTACCTGAACGGCGCCTATTGGGGCGTCCACAACATCCGTGAACGGGTGGACGTGAACTACCTGGCATTGAACCATGGTGTTGACCCTGCTGCGGTATTGCTGATGGATGAAGAGAACCACGTGATCCAAGGTGATAGCCTCCACTTCGACTCGTTGCAGCATTTCATCCGCACGCATGACATGGCCGACGATGCGCACTTCGCACGCGTGGATAGCTTGTTGGACCTGAAAAGCTTCATCGACTACTTCGCCTTGGAGATGTTCGCGGGTAACTCGGACTGGCCTTCGAACAACCTGAAGTATTGGAAGCCGTCGGTGACCACAGGCAAGTGGCGTTATCTGATGTACGACATGGACGCCACCATGTCCGCTGCTCCTTGGATACCCAACGATCTCGACATGTTCCATTGGGTGTTGGTCCACCGCGAAGGCTTCATCCATGCGGAGATCTTCGCCAGCCTGATGGAACGTCCGGAATTCAGGCGGAACTTCCTGAATCGGCTCGCGGACCTGATGAACACCTGCCTTGCCCCAGAAGGCCTCTTGCGCGAGAACGCCTTGATACGTGAACGCATCAGGCCCGAAATGTCACACCACCTGGAGCGCTGGTGGGGCGATATCGCCCATTGGGAGCATGAGACGGAAAACGTCCTTCCCCTGTGGATGCAGGAGCGGGCACACCACATGCGGGAGGATGTGTTGTGGTGGTACGACCTACCGAACAACACTGCACTTCGGTTCGAGGTATTCCCACCAGGCTCCGGTACCCTGCAGGTGAACACCTTAACACCTGAACCACCGTTCGAAGGGATCTATTTCAATGGGAATGACATCGACATCTCCGTGGACCCGTTGCCCGGATTCACCTTCAGTCATTGGAGCTACAGCGCGGAACCGGAAGGAAACATGCGCGAGGCCCATGCGCAGCGCTCGTTCGCGTCGGACGGCACCGTGATCGCGCATTTGGCCAAACAGGGCAGCACGTTCTACGCGTTCCCGAACCCGACAGAAGGGAGTTGCGAGATCAGCTATGGAGCGAGCAGTGCCGGACCGGTGGAGGTGACCCTTTGGGATACCCATGGTCGGCGTGTGGGTGAACGTGTTTTCCAAGCTACGGTCGGCGTGAATCGGATCCCGATGGATCTGAGCACCGTGGCCGCGGGTCTGTTGGAGATCCGGATCGTTCAGAACGGGTTGGTTTCCGCTACACGGATCATCAAGCAGTAGTGCTCGTAGAAAAGGGTACCTGACGATCCGTCGCGCCTTGGTCTTCGGCCCGGGAATTGAGGACGCGGCTCGTCCTTATGCTTGCAACCCCATCGAAACTGCCCGGTTCACGTGCTGAACGCACTCCGAACGGGCCCAAAGCCAAGATCCGCGCCATGGCCGGTGAACTCCCCAAAGCTGAACGGCGTGTCACATGGCGCAGTGCATTCCGTCAGTTCATCTGGCCGCGACGCAAGAACGTATTGATCGGACTTGCCCTCATCGTGATCAGTCGCCTGGCGGGCATGGTCCTACCCGGCAGTACCAAATACCTGCTGGACGATGTGGTGGCCAAGAACGACCTGGACATGCTCTGGATCCTGCTTGCGGCGGTGGTCGGAGCGCTGATCATCCAGAGCGTGACGAGTTACGTATTGACGCAGCTATTGAGCGTTGAGGCGCAGCTCCTCATCAGCCAGCTTCGCACGCAGGTTCAGCGGAAGATCCTCTCCCTGCCCACCAGCTTCTTCGACAACACGAAGAGCGGGGCCTTGGTGAGCCGTATCATGAGCGATGTGGAAGGGGTTCGCAACCTGGTAGGCACGGGGTTGGTCCAATTGATCGGCGGCACGCTCACCGCCCTCATCTCCCTGGTCTGGTTGATCACCATCAGCCCCACCATGACGGTCTTCACCTTGGTGCCCGTGGGCTTCTTCGCCTTCGTGGCCATGAAGGCCTTCGGCAGGATAAGACCGATCTTCCGGACACGCGGAGTGATCAACGCGGAGGTCACCGGCCGGTTGACCGAAAGCTTGAACGGTGTGCGGGTGATCAAGGGCTTCGGAGCCGAAGAACAGGAGAACCGCACCTTCGAACGGGGCGTGCAGCGCTTGTTCGATAATGTGAAGACCAGCCTCACCGCCACCTCCTTCATCAGCAGCATGAGCACCTTGTTGCTCGGTCTGGCCAGTGCGGGTATCATGGGTATCGGGGCCTACCAAATGGTCGGCGGAGAGCTGACCAGCGGAGAATTCGTTCAATTCACCGTGCTGCTCGGTTTCATGATCACACCGATCGTGCAAATGAGCAACATCGGCAGCCAGCTCACGGAAGCATTCGCTGGACTGGACCGCACGGAGGAGATCATGAACATGGACCCCGAGGACATCGCAGAAGAGCGGCCCATCGTGCTGGAGGATGTGAAGGGCGAGATCGCGTTCCACGACGTGCGCTTCGCCTACGAAGAGGGCAAGGAAGTGCTGCACGGCATCGACTTCACCGCCACGAAGGGCTCCGTGATCGCGCTGGTGGGCACGAGCGGAAGCGGCAAGAGCACGATCGCCGGATTGGTGGCCACCTACCTCACTCCCACATCCGGGACCGTCACCATCGACGGCCACGACTTGAGCAAGGTGCGCCTCAGCAGCTACCGCCGGCACCTTGGCGTGGTGTTGCAGGACGACTTCCTGTTCGAGGGTACCATACGCGAGAACATCCTCTTCCCCCGACCGGACGCCACCGACGAGCAGCTGATGAAGGCCGTGAAGGGCGCCTACGTGAACGAGTTCACCGATCGCATGGAACTGGGGCTGGACACGGTGATCGGTGAGCGCGGCGTGAAGCTGAGCGGCGGTCAGCGGCAACGCGTGGCCATCGCACGGGCCATGTTGGCCGATCCGAAGGTCCTGATCCTGGATGAGGCCACCAGCAATCTGGACACCGAGAGCGAGGCACTGATCCAAAAGAGCCTGAACGAACTGGTGAAGGATCGGACCACCTTCGTGATCGCACACCGCTTAAGCACGATCCGCCAGGCCACGGAGATCCTGGTCGTTGAACATGGGCAGGTGGTTGAACGGGGTGATCATGCCACGTTGATCGCCAAGGAAGGTCGTTATTTCGACCTCTACACCTACCAAGCCCGGATCTGAAGACGTCAGGAGTACGAGGCCATCCGGCTCCGCAACCTACGGAACAGGACGCAGCTTCCTGAGTGCGAGGGGCTTTCGTCCTTCCACAACAGGCGTCTGTTCAAGGAGGAGCCGATGGGAACCCATGGAACACACCGATGAACGTGTAAGAGCGGTAGGTCATCCGGGGTTCAATGGTTAAAATTGTGACCTGTGACGAACACGAACACCTCTCCAAAGAACAAAACACTTTGAACCTCTCATCGATGAGAAAACAACTATGCACGGCCGCACTAGGCCTGATCTCGAGTCTGGTCTTCGGCCAGGGAAACGTGGTGGTACAGGTCCTGAGCCCTGCTTCCATCGCCGACTCTTATTCCAATGCCTATGCCGTAGCGGCGAGCGGATGGTCTGTTCCTGACCTCACCCTTCCGGAGAATTCGGTGCAGGACGAATTGGTGCTCGCTTTCGACGGCAGCGCAGCCGACTCGTTGGGTTGCGAACCGCTGGTGAACGGCGAAGCGGTGAACGGGCGTATCGCGGTGATCTACCGCGGCGAGTGCAACTTCTCGCTGAAGGCCTTGAACGCCCAGAACGCCGGTGCTCGCGCCGTGCTACTGATCAGCAATGGTGATGACCTGAACATCAACATGCAAGGCGGCGATTTCGGCACACAAGTGAACATCCCGGTTGCCATGATCAGCCAGAGCAGTGGTGCCATCATTCGCCCGGTGATCGAGGCCGAAACGGTGATCGCCCTGATCGGGAACAACTTCGGAGCGTTCCCGAACAACCTGAACATCGATGGATTCGGCCTCTTCGCTCCGAGCGCACTGGCCGTTCCCAGCTTGGTCGCAGCGGACGCCAGCGAGTACCAAGTGGCCATGGGCGGATTCGTCTACAATTTCGGATCGGCCGAACAAACGAGCGCTCGCCTGCGTGGAGTGGTCACCCAGAACGGTACCGAAGTGTACAACGAGGTATCCGAGAATGTCACGATCGCGCCTGGTGACAGTGTTCTGGTCACGCTGCCGCAGTTCACCCAGCCTTCCTATTCCGGTGAATACGAGATCACCTACACTGCCGAGAGCGACGAGATCGAGGAGTTCGACAACGACAATGAATACAGTTTCCCCTTGCTCTTCGGGGACCTGCTGAGCTATGTACCGGTGGACCCAGCCACCAACCTTCCAATAGCGGAGATCACCGTGGCACCCGCCACATTCGAAGGGCTTTTCCGCACCTGCATCGCGTTCTCCGACACGAATGCCAGCAGACTCGCGGTCACCGGACTCCATTTCGCAGGCCGCACCCCGGTGGACGTCGTAGAGCCGAACGACAGTGTGCTGACCGGACTCCTGGTGACCTCTTACGCCTTCTTGTGGACCGACCTGCTATCCGACGCCTTCACCATTCCCAGCGACGCAGGACTGAGCACCCTCACCAATGGAAGTTACAGCTACGACAGCGACCGTCAAGGCGAATCGATCTACATTCCCTTTGATGATGCGGTGGTGTTGGAAGACAACCAGCGTTACCTCTTCTGCGTGGAAACGGCCGAGTCCTTCCTTCGTCACGGCTGGAACGAGACCATCGACTATGCCCTGACCAGCGACCCCACCTTGGGTGTTTCCGATGAGCCCACCAGCACCATCCGCAATGGTGCCACCTGGTTCAACGGATTCGTAGGCCTGGGCGGATCGCCAGCACTCGCATTGAAGACCATCGCTGCGAACAGCATCGGAATAAACGAGCAGGACCGCGTGGAACTCGCCGCGTTCCCCAACCCCGCGCAGAACGTCCTACGCATACCCATGAAGGGCTTCGACGGTGCTGCCATGCTGCGCATCTTCAACACCACGGGCGCCCTGGTATCCGAGCAAAAAGTGGCTGTGGGTGGCAACGAGACCATGGTGGTCGACCTCACCAACGTGGCCAATGGCACCTACCTATTCCATGTGGACTTCGAGAACGGCAAACGTTCCGACTTCCGTGTGGTGGTGACGAAATAGTCTTTGCAGTCCGACCGGAAAGCGGCTGCTCCGAAAGGAGTGGCCGCTTTTCTGTTGAGGGTGTATGGAACACGGATAACGCAGATGGCGCGGATCAACGCTGATAAGCGCAACGCTCCTCCATGTCAGATCCGCGCATATTATAACGATCCGAGTCATCCGCGTTCCATCGCGCTACTCCCCGATGTCCTCGTTCCAAAGCTCGGGCTCTTCCGCGATGAACTCCTCCATCATCTGCACGCACTCCGATAGGTCCAGGTCGATCACCTCCACACCATGGCTTTCCATGAATTCACGCGCTCCCGCGAAGGTGCGTGATTCGCCCACCACCACCTTCCTGATCTTGAACTGCACGATGGTGCCCGCGCACATGTAGCACGGCATCAGCGTGGAGTAGATCGTGGTGCCTTTGTAACTGCCGATGCGGCCGGCGTTGTTGAGGCAGTCCATCTCACCGTGCAGAATGGGGTTCTTCTCCTGCACGCGCTTGTTGTGCCCGCGCGCGATGATCTTCCCGTCCCTCACTAGCACGGAGCCGATGGGGATGCCACCTTGTGACCGGCCCAGGCGGGCTTCGGCGATGGCGGCTTGCATGTGTTCGTCCATGTGTTTTAGCATGCTCTCCTTGGGGTCATTCTTGCATCATGTCGTATTCCTTCTCATAAGCGATCCGATAACGGCCTAGCACGCGTTTGCCATCAACAGAGTTGTCTAGGTACCATCTCCTGTACTTCAAATCGCCATGTGCACTGAACACACTCGCTGCGAACGTTATCAGCGTATCGTTCCAACTCACAAGTTCCATTGGGTGTGCTGCATAGTGCAGTTCTGCGACGGAGTTGCTATCTGTTGAGTACAGCTTTAGAATCTTGTTACCGCTCATGCTACTATTCTCATCGTAAAGCAGTGCAAGAAATCCATCGTGCAACGGCGACGATGCAACCTCCACTAACTTGAACTCCACTGTATCATTCCGAAATCGTGTAGATCGGAACGTTCGTTCATTGCCAACATCACTGACACCGCATCCGACCAGGATTGTTGCGAGAAGGATTCGCAAAGCGCCTTCAAACGTCCGACAAGCCATTGCTCAGCCTGATTTTGCGCGTAGGTCTACGTAACTATCCCTTGTAGTGCCTCGGCTTCTTCTTGACTAGAGCCTCCGCAGGCTCCGGCACCCAATGGTGCAGCCCACCAGCGAGTTCATCATTGAAGCCTTTCGGAATATTCCCGGCCGCCGTGCGCTCACCCCAGGTGAGGTGCTCCGTGCCATCATCGCGGCGTTCCATGGTGATGCAATCTTCCACAGGACAGACTAGCGAGCAGAGGTTGCAGCCGACGCAGTTCTCATCGATGATGCTCGGGATGCGGTTCGCGGGATCGCTGCTCAGGGCGATGGCCTGGTGCGCGCCGTCCTCGCAAGCGGTGTAGCAGAGTTGGCAACCGATGCACTTGCTCTCGTTGATGCTGGCGGTGACCTTGTACTTCAAGTTGAGGTCTTCCCAATGCTTCACGTTCGGTAGCGCCTTGCCACGGAAGTCATCGAGTGTTGCGAAGCCCTTCTCGTCCATGTACCGCTCAAGTCCGCTCTTCAGATCGCGGATGATGCCGAAGCCGAAGTGCATCACAGCCGTGCAGACCTGAACGCTCGTAGCACCGAGCAGGATGAACTCCACGGCATCGCGCCAGTTCTCCACGCCCCCGATGCCGCTTATGGGCAAGTTCACATCGGGGTGCTGCGCGCAGTTCTTCACCATGTTCAGCGCGATGGGCTTTACGGCCGGGCCGCAGTAACCGCCGTTGGTGCTTTTGCCATCCACGATCGGGTAGGGTACGAACTGGTCGATGTCCACACCAACGATGCTCTGGATGGTGTTGATCAGCGAGATCGCATCGCTACCACCGGCTCGTGCTGCTCGCGCCGGACGCGTGATGTCCGAGATGTTCGGCGTCAGCTTCGTGATCACCGGGACTTTCGCCACCTCCTTCACCCACTCCACGATCATCTGGAGCACCTTCGGCTCCTGCCCCACCGCGCTGCCCATGCCTCGCTCGCACATCCCGTGCGGACAACCGAAGTTCAGCTCGATGCCATCGGCGCCGGCATTCTCCACATCGCGCACGATCTGGTGCCATTCTTCTTTCGTCTCCACCATCAGCGACGCGATCACCGCATGATCCGGGAAGCGCTTCTTCACCTCGCTGATCTCGCGCAGGTTATCCTTTAACGGCCGGTCGGTGATCAGCTCGATGTTGTTGAAGCCCACCATGCGTTTGTCGCGGTAGTTCACAGCGCCATAGCGACTGCTCACGTTCACCACGGGCACACCGAGCGTTTTCCACACGGCACCACCCCAGCCCGCGTCGAAGGCCTTCATGATCTGGTAGCCGCTGTTGGTCGGAGGTGCAGAAGCCAGCCAGAAGGGGTTCGGGCTATTGATGCCGGCGAGGTTCGTTCTCAGGTCTGCCATGTTGTGATGAGGGCTCGTTCGTTCGGCCAGAATTATCGATCGTTGCGCAACCACGTGATCGCGCGAAGTACCGTGCTATCGCTTTTCAGGGGCTGACCTGGAATGAAGGATATCGCTTCATCCACATCCACAAAGTTGGTATAGACCTTCCCGTTACGGTCAGTGTAGTTGCCCACGGAGATCATCAGGGCCGTACGTGGATCGAACTGGGTCCAGTCAGTTGCCGTGACCATACCACCGGTGGGTTCACCGAAGAACCGCGTGTTCGGCCGTCCCTTGAATGCGACGGCCACCACCTCGCCAGAGCTCACCGTGTACATGCTGGTGAGCACCGCCACGTCCGGCAGGGTCGTCGGGACCTCGTTGTTAGGCAGATGCACGGAATAGTCGTCATAGTAGAAATCCCCATGCTCGACTTTCCACCGCCCGCCTTCTGCCGCCGTATGTCCAGTAACCCCACCAGCGGAGCCATCGCCCAGGATCGTGGCAAGGCCTTCAACCATCGGGAACATGTTACCACCGCCGTTGTACCGAAGATCCACGATCCACTTCTCGGCACCCAGGGCGCGCAAAGAATCGATCGGCGCTTGGATCGCGGTGGCCATGGCCAAGTTGTCTCCCATGGGCAGGCCGACGATGCGCACGTACCCCACGCCCGGATCCACCAACGTCGCCATGTAGGCGAATTCGACCCCGCTCTGGATACGATCATAAACGGCGGGGTCGAAGCGCACCATGTGCCCTTTCACTCCTCCGCTGTAATAGGCGACCGCCCGTCTATCATGGATCAGCCGAGCGTGTTCATCGCCCAAGCTCGCGAACAGATGACGCACGGCCGAAGCGATAGCCGGCACGGAGTCGGCATCAACGGCCATAGTGTGCATTTCCTGGGTTATCGTTGGCCAATCCACCTTATCGCGATACTGCGATGCGCTCTTGGCATGAGCGATTACGGAATCGAGAAGCGCCCGTGTCGTCGCTCTGCCTTGCCCGATCACAACACCGGATGACAGCAGCGCTAAGACGAACAAGGCCGTGATCGGCCTTCTGATCGGCAACATAAGGCAGTATCCTATCGCCATGACTATTTGCCTTTCAGGAAGGAGTGTATCCCATGCGCCGCCTTCTTCGCCTCGGCCGCCGCGTTCACCACTTCCACCCCACCGTTCATCGCATCGCCTGCGGTGAAGTACTTGGTGTTGGTGGTTTGGAAGTGTTCATTCACCACAATGCGCCCTTTCTGATCCAGCGCGAGGCCTGAGACCTCCTTCAACAGTTCCACTTGTTTTCCCTGACCAGTCCCAAGCAGCACCATGTCGCAGGGCTCCACGAATTCGCTGCTTGCGATCGGCTCGAGCTTGCCGTTGGCGGAACGGTTCCGGATGAACTTCACCCCGGTCACGGAGCCATTCCCGAGCACCTCCACCGGTGTCACATTGAACAGCGCCTTCGCACCGCTCTTCTTCGCGAGGTCGAACTCGAAGGAATAGGCGCCCATTTCTTCAGGGCCACGACGGTACGCGATGATCACGCTTTCCGCGCCCATCCGGCAGCTTTCACTTGCCGCGTCCATGGCGGTGTTGCCACCACCCAACACGATCACCTTCTTGCCTACAGGCGTAGCGTGATGCTTGTTCCGCAGTACTTCCACGAACTCCAGCGCGCCCATCACACCCTTCTTATCCTCCCCCGGGATCCCCAAGGTTGACGTTCCGCCCAGCCCGATGCCGATGAAGATGGCGTCGTAGACTTCCTCCAGGTTCTCGAAGTCGGCGCGACCGCTCACTGGCTTGTTGTAGTGCAAATTGAAACCGAACTGGTCCTGCAGGTATGCGACCTCTTCCACCGCCTCTTCGTTGGTGAGCTTGTATGGTGCAACGCCATACACACACAATCCACTGGGTTGAGCCTTTGCCTCGTACACGTCCACCGCATGCCCGAGCATCCGCAGCTCGCACGCCGCTGAGATCCCCGCCGGTCCTGCCCCGATCACGGCGACGGTTTTCCCGGTGTCCTTGCCTGTGCGGAACAACTTCTTCTTCGACCGGATCACTTGGTCCGTGGCATGGGCCTGCAAGCGACCGATCTCGATCGGCTTCACATCGCTGTTGTTGTACACGCAGGCGCCTTCGCACAATTCCTCCGTGGGGCACACGTTCCCGCAGGCATGGCCGAACCAGTTGCTCTCGTAGATCGTCTTCGCCGCACCCTCCTTATTGCCATCGTTGATCTGGCGGATGAAGAGCGGGATGTCGATCCCTGTGGGGCAGGCGTTGATGCACGGCGCATCGTAGCAGTACAGACAGCGCGAGCTTTCGTAGTACGCCTCCGTGTCGCTCATCAAAGGCTTCTTCGGGTGGAAGTTGGCCGCGAACTCGGCTTCGGTGGTGGGTTTCTTGTATTCGGACATAATGCGGGAGTATCGGGTAGTGGGTACAGAGTAGCGGGTACTTTGAACCCAGGGTGTGTATGGGCTACTTCCGTCCTTTCATGGACTCTTCGAGTTTGTAGACACCTTTCTGGATCAGGATGATCCTGGCTACAAGATCCGTCACAGCCTGTGCATCAAGATAGCCGAGTTTCTGTGCGATGATCAACTGGGTGTGCAGCTCGCAACTGGAACCGATCGCGATACCGAGGAACTGCTTGAATTCACCGGTAGTCCGGCGGCCCGCGCCTTCAGCGATGTTCGAAGGAATGGACACAGCGCAACGGCGCACCTGGCTGGTCAGCCCGAAGCGCTCATCCTTGTGGAAGCTCTCCGTGGCCTTGTAGATGTCGGTCACCAGTTCAACGGCATCGTTCCAAACCCGGAGCTTCGTGAAATCGTGCATGGCAGTGGTTGTTGTTCGGCAGGCGGAATTGCCCACCAACCATTGGACGACGAAAGGCCCGAAGGGCCACATCGGCGCCCCAGTACCCACTACCCGATACCCACTACCCCGTACCATCCTCACAACTCCGTCAGCCGTCCATACGTCTCCGGCCTGCGATCCCTGAAGAACTGCCACGTACTGCGCACCTCCTCGATCATGTCAAGGTCGAATTCCGCGACGAGCAGCTCATCGTCATCGCGTGAGGCTTGTTTGAAGATCTGGCCGCGCGGATCCACGAAATAGCTCTGCCCATAGAACTTGCCGAGGTTCCAAGGTTTCTCCTCCCCCACACGATTGATGCACCCCATGAAGTAGCCGTTCGCCGCTGCATGCGCGGGTTGTTCCAGCTTCCACAGGTATTCGCTGAGGCCGGCCACGGTGGCGCTCGGGTTGTAGACGATCTCCGCACCGTTAAGGCCCAGGCAGCGCGCGCCATCGGGGAAGTGGCGGTCGTAACAGATGTACACGCCCACCTTTGCGTAGCGTGTCTGGAACACCGGATACCCGAGGTTGCCGGGCTTGAAGAAGAACTTCTCCCAGAACCCGCTCGTGTGTGGAATGTGATTCTTGCGGTACTTGCCCAGGTAGGTGCCGTCCGCATCGATCACTGCGGCGGTGTTGTAAAGCACGCCGGCCTGCTCCTTCTCGTAGATCGGAACGATGATCACCATGTTGTACTTCGTCGCGTACTGGGCCATCAGCTCCGTGGTGGGGCCGGGCACGGTTTCCGCGCTGGCGTACCAGGCCTTGTCCTGCCCCGGACAGAAGTACGGCGTGTTGAAGATCTCCTGCAGGCAAAGGATCTGCACGCCCTGCTGGCCCGCCTTCTCGATGTACGGGATGTGCTTCTGCACCATCGCATCCACGATCTCCTGGATGCTGCCTTCGCCCTCCGTCTTCGGAAGGCTCATCTGGATGAGGCCGCTTCTGATCTTCCTCGGCATGGGTTGAATGATTGGAACGCTGATGACGCTGATGGAGCGGATCGGCGCGGATGGGTCTTGGGTTGGTGGAACCAATGTTAAGAGGAAGTACGCGTATTTCCTAGCCCGATCCGGGATGGTGGGATGGAACGCTGATGACGCGGATGAAGCAGATGAACTCGGATCTGACAGCGTGCTGGGTTGGACGGGGGGTGATATTTGGGCGTGCCCCTCGCAAAAGCCTCGGGTCGGGCTATCCGCTATACTCCTCGCTCGTTCCTCGCTGCGGGGTGCCGCTCTTATCCCTCACGCGCGAACTACCGACCTGATCAACGAGGTTGACCCGCCAATCCTCGCAGGGCAGCATCGGTGAGATTCATCCGTGCAGGATTTCCCATTCCCAAAAAGGCCTTCAGCTTCTCAACTAACGTCTCCGGTGGAAGATTCTCCACATTCCACATTGCCTGTCCGGCTACCTCCGGAGGCCAAAGCAATGTTGTTTCCCAACTAGTCGAACCCACGAGTCTTGGAGCCACTACGGATCCCATGCATTCGCTAAGTAGCTGCAGCATCTCCTCTCGTCCTTTGACATAAAGCGATATCTGTTTGCAGTCATCCTTCGACATGTAGAAGACCATAAACCAATCATCAATGACTGGCCCTTCACCGGTTGTGTACTCTCCAATGAGGCGAACATCACTCATCACAATTTCTCCCACACGTTCGCCTTGGCTTTCCCAGATCAACTTACCGTCCTCGTTGAAGACTCTACCCGATGGCTCAGCTTCACTATGCTCACTTTTAAACGTCATCCTAGTTCCGCTTGGGGTTTCGCGTGAGCGATTGTAGCGAAAAGCCCACAGTGCGGTAACCCGCGCGAGGACTTGAAGCGAAAAGCGCGACGGTGAGTCTTCGAGCCGGCACGCCCAAAACCTTCCTCATCTGCATTTCATATCAGCGTTCATCTGCTTCATCCGCGTCATCTGTGTTCCAATGAGCTTTCCATCCCCCTACAGCATCCCGCTCACCTTGTTCCGCTTCACGAACTTCCCATACCCCTTCTTGATCCGGACTTCGCCGTTGTGTACCGCCACCTGGCCGCGGAGGATGGTGGTCTTCACCTTGCCGGTGAGTTGCATGCCTTCGTAGCCGCTGTAGTCCACGTTCATGTGGTGCGTTTTGGCGCTGAGGGTGTGGCGCTCGTTGGGGTCCAGCAGGATGATGTCCGCGTCGCTGCCGATGCCGATGGTGCCTTTGCGCGGGAACATGCCGAAGATCTTCGCCGGGTTGGTGGCGGTGACTTCCACAAACTTGTTCACGCTGATGCGCTTCTTGTTCACGCCTTCGCTGAAGAGCAGTTCCATGCGGTGCTCGATGGCGGGGTGACCGTTCGGGATCTTCGAGAAGTCGGCGGAACCCATGGCTTTCTGCGCCATCATGAAGGGGCAATGGTCCGTGGCTACTACTTGCAAGCTGCCTTGTTCGATGCCCGCCCACAGCTGCTGCTGATCCTTCTTCTCGCGTAGCGGCGGGCTCATGACCCACTTGGCGCCATCGGCGCGTTCGTAGAGCGAGGCATCGAGCAACAGGTATTGGATACAGGTCTCGGCGAGCACACGTTGGCCCCGGCGCGCGGCATCGCGCACGGCGTTGAGCGCACCTTCGCAGGTGAGGTGTACGATGTACGCGGGCACGCCGGTGTAGCTGGCCATGTCGCAGAAGCGGTGACTGGCCTCGGCCTCGGTGATCTCGGGCTGGCTGAGGTAGTGGTACAGCGGCGAGAGTTTGCCTTCGCTGCGGTGCTTCTGCACGAGGTAGTCGATCATGTCGCCGTTGGTGGCGTGGACGATCACCATGCCGCCGTGCTCCTTCACCTCCTGCATCAGGCCCACCATCTGGCGGTCGTCGATCATGAGCGCGCCCTTGTACGCCATGAAGGTCTTGAAGCTGGTGATGCCTTCCTGCTCGATCATCTCGCGCACTTCCTTCTTCGTGTCGTCATTGAAATCGGTGACGGCCATGTGGAAGCTGAGGTCCCCGAAGAGGTTGCCGTTCATGCGGCCCTGCCAGCTTTCCAGCGCGTGACGCAGGCTCTTCCCCTGGGTCTGCAGGATGAAGTCGATCACCGTGGTGGTGCCGCCGTGCAGCGCAGCGAGCGTGCCGGTCTCGTAGTTATCGCTGCTGAAGGTGCCCATAAAGGGCATGTCCAGGTGTACATGCGGGTCGATGCCGCCGGGCAGCACGAACTGGCCTTTCGCGTCGATCACTTCAGCATCCGGCGCATGCAGATCGTGCCCGATAGCCTTGATGTGTTCGCCTTCGATGAGGACGTCCGCGCGGTGGAAGTCGGCGGCGGTGACGACGGTGCCGTTCTTGATGAGTAAGCTCATTCTCGTTGGATATGGTCCTTGGTTGACGAATTCGATCAATTGTCCAGCGATCGCTGGACAATTTCATTTGCGCTGCTTCTTTACCGATCTCTTCTCCAATTCCTTCTCTATCTCGACCGTCGATGGCAGCAGGCGTTGCAGCTTCCTCGGCAGTTCGGCGACGAGTTTGGTGTTCCAGGCTGAAACACCGATGGGCTTATTGGTACCGCGCAAGGCATACTCCACAGTGAGCTTCTTCGCGCCTTTGCACAATAGCAGGCCGATCGTCGGCTGGTCGTCAGCGTGCCGCAACTCCTCGTCCACCGCGCTCAGGTAGAATCCCATCTTGCCAACATACTCCGGCTTGAACGCGCCCATCTTCAGATCGATGACCACGTAACACCTCAACCGCACGTGATAGAAGAGCAGGTCCATGTAATAATCCTCGCCTTCCACCTCCAAATGGAATTGCCTCCCGAGGAAAGCGAAGCCAACACCCAGTTCAATGAGGAACTTCTGGACGTGGTCCACCAAGCCCTGCTCCAGTTCGCGCTCACGCGCATCCATGCCCAGTGTGAGGAAGTCGAAGGTGTACGGGTCCTTGAGCGTTTGGTGCGCAAGGTCGGAGCGGTCCGGCGGCAACGTGCGTTTGAAGTTGGTGATCGCCTTGCCATGACGCTTGTGGGCCTTGGCCGCGATCTGCAAGGCCAGCACCGACCGGCTCCAACCGTGCCGCAGGGCCGCGGTGGCGTACCATAAGCGGTCATCGGTCCGCTTGAGCTTGTCGAGCAACACCATGTTATGTGCCCATGGCAATTGCGCAGCAACCTGCTGCACGATCGCGGGATCCGGATAGGCTTCGGCGAAAGCGCGCATGTAGAGCAGATTCGAACGTGAGAAACCAGCCATCTCAGGGAACTCCGCTTGAAGATCACCAGCCAAACGATCGACCACCCTAGCTCCCCAACCCTCTTTCTCCTGACGCAACAGGATCTCACGCCCGATATGCCAGTAAAGCCCCGTGAGTTCCCGTTGCAACGTGGAGGAGGCGTTCAGTTGGGCACTGCGGATATGCCCCTTCAGGGAGGCGAGGAATTTACCGTACCCGGCAGGCGCGTTCATTCGTGATCTGGGCTTTCTGGTCGGATGCTTCATGAGCGATAGCAAACTAACACACGCCGGTCGGAATTCGCCACATGGCCGACGAAAATCAATTGTCCAGCGATCGCTGGACAATTGCGGTCGGGGACATCATTCGCTACGCAAGAGCCACCATCGACGTGCTCCAAAACGAGCCGACACCCTACAGCAGCAATGGCTACGGAACAGTTGAAGCCAATTGTCCAGCGATCGCTGGACAATTACGAACGCAGCCTTATCATGGCCCAATACATCGCGAACGCCACGGCTGTTCCACTGAACCACGAGAGCGTGTAGAGGAATTCGAGGGGCTTCACCCAATAACCGATCAGCGCCACGAGCACACCTGCGACCAAGGCGATCATGGCCGCGCTGTTCACACCAGCATAGGGTCCATCCACCTTGTACAGGTCAACGATCACCAGCGTGCGCTTTCGGATGATGAAATAATCGCATAACAGAATGCCCAGCACCGGGCCCAGCAGTCCGCTGATGAAGATCAGGATGCCACTGATCTCGTTCATGAGCCACCAAGGGCAGATGACGATGCCTACCAACCCCGCGATGACGCCACCCACACGGAAGCTGATCTTCTTCGGAAAGAGGTTGCTGAAGGCGTTCGCCGGTGCGATCACGTTCGCCGCGATGTTGGTACTGAGCGTGGCGATGAGCATGGCGATCTGCGCGAAAATGACCACGCCCGGGCTCTTGAATTTACTGATCAACGAGACGGGATCCCACGGCGCATCCTCCGCGATGAGCACGTCATCGAAGGCCACCACGGCAGCACTGGTGACGAAGATGCCCACGAACGAGTAGAACAACATGGTGCCTGGCAGGCCGATGAACTGGCCCGCGAGCTGGTCCTTCTGGCTCTTCGCGTGGCGCGTGATGTCGCTGATGCTGATGGACATGGTGGCCCAGAAACCGACCATTGCGGTGAACCACATCAGGTATTGCCAGAAGCCGACGGTTGATCGTTGGCTGTGATTCACTGCAACCGCGATCATTGTGGACTCCTGCCCTGCGTCATTATTGAAACTGACTTGTTCGTTATCCCTCGGCCCGAGCGGAATACGGATCGGGCTACCGGTGATCGGGTGGAAGTCCGGGAGCTTGTGTACCCAGGTGCTCAACAAATGGTACTGTGTGGCTTTGGGCTTACCATCGGGTCCGATCAAAGGAGTCAGGAGCAAGTCGTAGTTCACGCCATCTGCATTGGGCACGATGACGGCGGTAGGCTTCTGCAACTGCTTCCCCTGTTCCAGCGCATTGGCGAAGCCACCCGCACTGTTCGCACCCCACACGATCAATACGATCCCGATGAGGATCAATATCGGCGCGCTCCAATCCTCGAGCCAGCGTATGCTCTCGGTGCCTTTCCAGATGAACCAGATGTTGATCAGCCAGAACACCCCGAAGCAGATGAACTTGCCAATGCTCAGCGCCACTTCCCCTTCCTGACCGGTCGCCGCGTTCCAAATGGAGTAGATGGCCAGGCCACCGATCCACGTCTGCACACCGAACCAGCCACACGCCACCACCGCCCGCACGATGCTCGGGATGTGAACGCCCACCGTTCCGAACGCAGCGCGCCCCTGCACGGGGAACGGGATGCCGTACTTCACACCGGCATGGCCGTTCAATACCATGGGGATGGTGATCACCAGATTGGCCAAGCCGATGATCGTCAGCGCCGCTTGCCAACTAAGGCCCGCACGCATCATGTAAGAGGCGAGCAAATAGGTAGGAATACACACGGCCATACCCACCCACAGCGCGGCGAGGTTCCACTTGGTCCAGGTGCGCTTCTCCGGAGGGATGGGCGCGAGGTCCGGGCTGTAGAGTGGGGAATGGGTGATGTCTTCCATGAATGAACAGCCAATTAGCTGATTAGATCAATTAGCTGATGAATGCCTGGGATCAGGTTCTTCAGACATCAGCTAATCAGCTAATAGACCAGATCAACTGATCAAACACACGCTTCATCCGCCACGCTCAACGCCTTGCTGATGATCTCCATACCCTCATCCACCCCCGCCTTGTCGATGCACAGCGGCGGCGCCACGAAGATCCAGTTCCAGCGCACGAAGGTGAACATGCCCAGTTCGTTGATCTTCGCGGCCACCTTGTTCATCACGGCCATTTCCTCAGGCTTCGCGTTCCAG
Source organism: Flavobacteriales bacterium (assembly GCA_016787995.1). Lineage (GTDB taxonomy): Bacteria > Bacteroidota > Bacteroidia > Flavobacteriales_F > PHOS-HE28 > PHOS-HE28. The sequence goes on from JAEUTB010000023.1 coordinate 33,973, forward strand.
GGCGCCATGGGCTCCTTGGTGTCGCGGTTCTTCACCAGTTCGATGCAACCCAGCAGGCCGGTGTTGCGGAAGTCGCCGATGCTCGGGTGCTTGGCCGCGAGCTTCGCTACGCTCTCGTCCACGTAGCGGCCCATGTTCGCGGCGTTGGTCACGAGGTCCTCCTCCTTGTAGATGTCGATGACGGCGTTCGCAGCAGCACAGGCCACGGCGTGCGCGCTGTACGTAAGGCCGATGGGCAACGGCTTGTCATCGAAGTGCTTGATGATCTCTTCGCGTACGATCAATCCACCCAACGGGATGTAGCCGCTGGTGATGCCCTTCGCCATGCACAGGATGTCCGGCACCACGCCGTGGTGGTCGATTCCGAACCACTTGCCGGTGCGCCCGAAGCCGCTCATAACCTCGTCGCAGATGGTGAGGATGCCATACTTGTCCGCAATGGCCTTCACGCCTTTCCAATAGCCTGGCGGATACTTGATGCAGCCGCTGCTGCCGCTCTCCCCTTCCAGCATGATCGCCGCGATGTACTGCGGGCCTTCGTACTTCACGATGCGCTCCAAGTGTGCCAGCGCGTTCTCCGTGCATTCCTCCGGCGTCTTGCTGTTCCAAGGGCAGCGGTAGAAATACGGGTTCTCCACATGGATGATGTTCGGCACGCCCTGGCTATCGTGCGGCAGACCGCGCGGATCGCCGCCCGCGCTGAGCGCACCGTACGTGGCGCCGTGGTAGCTCTGGTACAGCGTGATGATCTTGTGGCGACCGGTGTACAAACGCGCGAGCTTCATGGCGTGCTCCACCGCCTCCGTACCACCGTTGGTGAAGAAGGTGCGGCTGAGCGAACCAGGCGTGATCTCCGCCAGCGTCTTGCCCAATTTGCCCCGCGCCTCTGTGATCATACCCGGATGCACGTAGCTCACCTCGGCCATCTGCTTCGCCACGGCCTCCGCCACTTTCGGATGCCCGTGTCCGATGTTCACGTTCATCAGCTGCGAGCTGAAGTCGATGTAGCGTTTTCCGCTACGGTCGTAGAGGTAGATACCCTTCGCGCGCTCGATGTTCAACGGTGCTAGGCCGCTCTGCTTGCTCCAGCTGAAGATGGTGTGCTCGAGGTTATCCTTCAGGATCCCGGCGGGGTTCGTCGATGTCAGTGTGCTCACGGTTCTTGTTATTCAACTGACAAGATAAGACCAAGCAACAGACTTGTGCAGACCCGCATACTTTACCTTTGAATATAAACAATGCGCCATGCGACCTTCCAGCCTGCTTGCTCTTGCTGCCTTATCGATCTCTGCGGTCACCCACGCGCAAGATGGATTATTGGACCCGAGCTTCAGTACCGACGGTATGGTGATCTATGATGCTGAAGGGAATGAGGAGAACGGCGTGGATATCGCGGTGCGCTCTGATGGCAAGCTCTGGGTGCTTGGGCACAGCTACAGCACTAAGGAGAAGATCCTGCTGATGCGTTTCAACACCGACGGCACTCTGGATAACACCTTTTTCGGCGACGGTGTGCAGGAACTCTCGCAAGGGGTTGGCAACACTTTCAGTTCGTGCATGGAACTTCAGGCAGATGGCTCCTTGTTCATCGGCGGCTACTATATCGATGAACTTGGGTCCACCTCCCCGTTGGTGATAAAAGTGGATGCGAATGGCAATCCCGTCCCTGGGTTCGGCAGCAATGGCTTCGCGCTTGGCTCCAATGATGGCTACCGTGTCACGGACCTTGGTGTTCAGAGCTCGGGTACCATCGTGGTCACCTTGGGCCCCTTGTCCGAGATCAACCCGGCCGTATGCGCGGTCTCCAGCACGGGCGTGTTCGCCGAACCGCTTGTTCAGTTGCAATGTTCGCTCTTTGATCGACTTACGGCATTGCAAGTTCAAAGTGATGACAGGGTCCTCGTCACTGGCTACCGAGGCACGGACAATGGTTCGAATTGGGTGGCCCTGATCCTGGCCCTAGAACCCGACCTTACCGGTGATCTTGACTTCTCACCCGGATACATCTGCGGACAGTTCAACATTGAGACCCAAGGTGTGGAGTATTACGATTCCGGCAACCCGTTGTTCTTCACCAACGACACGGGTAACGACATCGCCGTGCTCAACAATGGCGACATCATGGTGGCGGGAACAACGATAGATACGACCGGCAACGCCGATGTCTATCGCACATCGTTGTTGAAGGTGCACGACGACAATTCCGTTGATGCGTCCTTTGGGCTACAGGGCTGGATCAAACCGTATGTGGGCTCGTTCTTCAAACGCTTGTTGGTGCAGGCGAACGACAAGGTGCTTGCCTTGGGGGGAGACTTCTCCAACACGATCGCGTTGGCACGCTTCGATACGGATGGCACATTGGACCCTACGTTCGGCGATCTCGGTGGATTCACCCACACGGCTATTGGTTCGTTCAGCACCAACCCTGGCGGCATGGCCGTGCAAGCCGATGGTCGCATCCTGGTGGTGGGGACAGCCGTGAATAATGACAACGACATTGTCGTGGTACGCTACGATGGAAGTGTGGTCGGGTTGGATGAACCGAAGAACAACGGATATATGCTCGTCCATCCGAATCCCACAGCTGGCTCCTTCACCGTCGCAGTACCTCAAGGAGTACAGCGGATCATCATCACCGATGCGCTCGGGCACATCGTACAACAACGCACGTTGAATGGCAACGTGAATGCCAACTTCCAGATCGGAACACCGGGCGTCTACCAGACGACTTCCATTGGTGCTGGAGGGCAGTTGGTGCAGCGCGTAGTTGTGCTGTAACGGGATCCTAGCTCATCCAATTCGTCTTCCCTTCAGGGTTCCACTTCGTCGTGGTCTTCTTCAGCTGGGTCCAGAATTCAATGGAGCTCTTTCCAGTGATGTCACAAGTACCGAACTTGCTGTCGTTCCAACCGCCGAAGCTGAAGGGCTCGCGCGGCACGGGCACACCGATGTTCACACCGATCATGCCGGCGCTGGCGCGTTCCATCACCTGGCGGGCTTGTCCACCGCTTTGCGTGAAGACCGCCGCCGCGTTGCCGTACGGGTTCGCGTTCTCGATGGCGATGGCGGCATCCAGGTCCTTGGCACGCACGATGCTGATCACCGGTCCGAATACCTCTTCTTGTGCGATGCGCATGTCGGTGGTGACATGATCGATGATGGTGGGCCCGAGATAGTAGCCGTCTTTCGCACCACCTTCTACGGACGGGTTGCGGCCATCAAGGATGACCTTCGCCCCTGCTTTCTCCGCCTCGGCGATGTAACCGGTGATGCGTTCGTACGCAGTCTTGCTGATCACCGGTCCCAGGTTCTTCCCGGGGACAAGCTTCTTCGCTTCGATGATCATCTGGTCGATGATGTGCTCCACGCCACCGACTCCGACCATCTGCGCCGCGGCCATGCAACGCTGACCTGCGCAGCCGCTCATGCTGGCCACCACGTTGCTGGCCGTCATTTCCAAGTGCGCATCGGGCAGCACGATCAAATGGTTCTTCGCACCGCCCAGGCAGACCGCGCGTTTCAGCGTACTCGTGGCACGGATGTAGACGATCTTGGCCACTTTTGTAGAGCCCACGAAACTCACGGCCTTGATGCCGGGGTGATCGCAGATCGCTTCCACGATCGCACGGTCGCCGTTCACCACGTTGAAGACGCCATCTGGTAGTCCGGCTTCTTTCAGCAACTCGGCGATGCGGATGGCACTGATGGGCACGACCTCGCTCGGCTTCAGGATCATGGTATTGCCGAGCATCAGCGCGTTGGGGATGGTCCAATGCGGCACCATGTTCGGGAAGTTGAACGGCGCGATGCTGGCCACCACACCCAACGGTTTCCGCTCGATGCGGCATTCAACGCCTTTGCTCACTTCCAGCAATTCACCTTGCACCAGCTGCGGCAGGCTGCAGGCGAATTCACACAGCTCCATGCTTTTGTCCACCTCGGCGTACGACTCTTCCATGGTCTTACCGTTCTCGGTGTGCACCAACACAGCCAATTCTTTGCGGTTCCTCAGGAGCAGTTCGCGGTAGCGGAAGAAGATCTGCGCACGCTCTTTGATCGGGGTGCCGCTCCACGCGGGGAAGGCAGCTTCTGCGGCATTCACGGCCTTATCCAGGTCGCTGGCGGTGCTCAGGAGCACGGTGCTGATGACGCTACCATCCAACGGTGATATCACGTCCATCCGTTGTTGTCCGTTGCTATCCGGCTTCCCGGCGATGTAGTTGGTGGTGGCGTTGTACTTCAAGGTCTGCGTGGCCATGGGGGTCGCTTGTATCCGTCGAAGATAACGATCCTGCCTGGGAGGCCGCATATCGGGAGGCTTCTACCTTCGCCGGACGAATACGCCATCCCCATGCCCTCCGTAGACATCCTCTCCAAGGTCGACATCCAGATGCTGGACAATGCCATCAACGTGGTGAAACGCGAGATCGACACGCGCTACGACCTGCGCGGCACCAACAGCACCGTGGAACTGGATAAGAAGGCCCTCACCATACGCCTGAGCACGGAGGACCACATGAAACTCGACGCGGTGCTCGATATCCTTTTGGAGCGCAGCGGGAAACAAAAAGTGGATGTGCGCAGCTACGACCTGAAGGAAGAGCCTGTACCGAGTGGCAAGACGCTCTACCGCATCGTAAAAGTGAAGCAGGGCATCGAGCGGGAAACGGCCAAGAAGATCGTGAAGGCCATCAAGGACAGTGGCCTCAAGGTGCAGCCCCAGATCATGGACGACCTGATCCGCGTGAACGGCAAGAAGATCGACGACCTGCAAGCCGTGATGGCACTTTGCCGCGAGAAGGACTTCGAGATCCCCCTTCAGTTCGACAATATGAAGAGCTGAGGCAGGCGGCGTTCCGGTACATTCACACGTCTTCCACCAGAAACCCACTGCAAATGAGATCGATCCTACTCTCCCTTTTCCTGGTCACGACGACTGCCTGCCTCTCGCTGGTGGTGCATGCCCAGACGTACTTCTATATCGGGTCCATCGCCGTGGTCCCGGCAGAGCCGACGACAAGCGATGTGATCACCATAGCGCTCACCGGAGACCTCAGCAGCAGCGGAGCATCCATCGTTTCCACCAACTACATGCTGATGGACAACATCGTACACATCACGGTGAACGCCACGGATGCCGGTGGCTTGGGTGTTCTTGTGCCACACACCGAGGAGGTGGAGATCGGGAACCTGCCCGAAGGCGCTTACGGCATACTCGTCGATGGTGACTTCATCCTGGATTCCGCACCGGAGAACGAACACAGCTTCAACGTGATCGGTGGTCAGGATTGCAGCACGCTCACGGTTGGGAGCATCCAATGGGCCACCTTCAACGACAACTCCATCGTGGTGAATGTCACGAATACGACCAGTGGCTTCGACTACCCAGGATTCATCCTACTCAACGAAGCCGGGGATACGATCGCCATCGAGAGCGTCAACCTCTTCGCGATCGCTGGCGAGAGTTGGCATACGCTCACCGTTCAGCCTGATGTGGTCGTACCCAATGGCGCGTTCAACGCCGAACTACAACTCTGGACCGACTTCTATGGAGAGCAAGCCTGCACATGGAACTTGGAAGAAGAGCTGTGCCCCGAAGAGGTGTGTGTGACCATTTTTCCCTACCTGATCAATACGGGAGGAGCCATCGCCTTGGGCGATTTCGATTGGACGATCACCGATGCGAACGGTTCCGAAGTAGCTTCAGGAACGTTCACCTTGACCATGAAGCTACCCAACGTTCAAGAAGAGGTATGCTTGCCGGTAGGTGAGTACCAATTCTCTGTGACACCCTTGCAGGAACCTACGGGCGGCCAATTGACCATGGGGATCGGAGGCCTGGAGTGGAGCGCAGACGTGAGCCAGCCCTTTCCACAGGGGATCCCTACGGGTCCACTACCCTTCTCCTTGGTGCCCGCTTGCTTCGATGGGACGAACGGGCTTGACGAAGCTCCCCGCCGGGCATTACCCTTCATCGTAAGCACTGGAACCACTGGCATCGAGTTGATCGCGACCGAAGGAAGGCAGTTGGGAGCCGTTACACTAATGGATCCGCTGGGTCGGATGGTGTACACCCAAAAAGTGAACGGTGACCGCGTGCAGATTCCCGTAGCTACCATGGGGGCTTATGTGGTACAAGTGGACCAACACCGAGTGAAACTCTTCGCTGGTTCGCGCTGATCCGCACAGAAAAGGCGAAGCCCGCCTTACGGGGCGGGCTTCTCATTTTCCTGATCTCCGGGCTTACGGGCTCGGACAAGGACTTTTAACGCCGCTAGGCTGATGTCCTCTGTGATCAGGTGTGCCTTGGGCCACAGGTTGCGGCCGTTTCCGTTGTTACGTGGGTGGTGTTCGGAAGGTTTCGTTTACGAAGAACCGGAGTTGCGTGTCAAGGCCAAAATCTGGTTCAGCGCAGGATTATCGGTGGCTAGAACATGGCTTCTCCTTTCAGGAAAAGCACGAAAATGAAGGTCATCAGGAAGTGGTGCAGCAAGAGAAGCGCGGAGGCCACGGTGAGCACGGTCTTCCCGCTGGAATTGAGCTCCGGGAAGAGCTTCTTATTGTTCACGGCGATGATGGGCAACGGGATCGTGGCCAGTAGGAACGTGATGGCCAAGGCCTTGAAGAGCACCACGTTGTCAAGGAGCCCGAAGAACAGGTGGGCGTAGTAGAAAACGAAACCGAGGAAGGACAACAACCCCAGTCGCACGAACATTCTTGCTTCAGCTACCATCTTGGTCTTGGTT
>JAEUTB010000041.1 GCA_016787995.1 Flavobacteriales bacterium
ATTGATCTTGTCGAAGACACCGGTGATGATGAAACGATCCGGACTGAGTTGTAGGATGGAGCTTACACTTGGTATCTGCGATGGAGTGAAGGTTGCATCAAAGTCCAATAAGTTGAACGAAGGGTCTAAGCTGCCATCGCTCAATAGTCGGATCACCCCCTGGATGTCCTCGGAACCGATCAACTTCAAGGGACCGCTCACGAGAATGCGACCATCCTGTAAAGTGTGGTAATCACGTGCTTCGCCATACCATTGGAGTGGCGCCTCGAACGTGGTGTCCAAGGCTCCATCGGCCAACACGCGGAAGACAGTGTTCACCGGTTGCCCTTCGTAGGTGGTCATGGTGCCGGTACAGAGGAACTTCCCATCGGGCTGTTCTTCGATGGCGTAGATCACCCCATTGCAAAGGCGGTGCGTACGAGTGGTATCCAGGTAGCCCGTGTTGGTGAACCATATCAGGCTGTAGAGCCCCTCGAACCCCCGGATACTGTCGGAGAGCACATGGGCACCACTCATCAAGACCCGCCCATCGGGGTATACGTGGTAGTCGCCGCCTTGGAGGGAGCTGAAATAGGCGCCAAGGTTCATACTGATGAACTCCGGATCAGCAACACCCGTTGGCATCAACCGTCTCACCGTTTGCGTTGTTCCCACGTAGATGCGCTCGTTCCAGGGTACGATCTTTCCCGATCCCAGATTGCTGGCGTCGAACGAAAGGTCCCACAGCCCCTCGCTTGTGAGCCGTCCTACCCCCAACAGCGTGCTCGATTCGGGGTGCTGGAAACGACCAGCAACCAAGATGTCCCCGTTCTGTAAAGGCACCAAAGAGGCAACATATACCCTGGATATCGCAGTTGCAAATGTGGTGTCTAGGTCGAATGGTACTTGCGGCTGGGCGGGGCAATTCCAAAGTAGTGTAACTCCAAAGCTTGCCAGCCGCAAACTGCGGCAATTGCTCATTGGCGTATGATCAGGTTTTGGGCTAGCTGCGTTGAACCATTGTTGGTCAGTACTACGTTATACGTTCCTGGTGCGAACTCCCGGCTATCCAGTACCAATTGCTGCGTGCGGGAAGTCACGATCAACCGCCTAAGCACACGGCCCGTGATGTCTTGGATAAGGATCGTCGCGTTCTTCGGCTCCGCGGCAAGGTCCAATTCGAGGGCAACAAAGGTGCTCGCTGGATTCGGATAGACGCTTAGGCTCGCCGTCTGGCCTTGCACTGGTTCGTTCGGCTTTGCCCGGCGGGCCTTGGGCGTACCGCCATCCCCGCCGGAAAGCGGTGCCCTGCATTTGTTGTAGTGGAAGCAAAGGATGTTCTGCGCCCAAGTAGCAGCCCGGTCGCGCTGGCCCGCGATCATGTTGTCCAAGGCCGTCTGCTCCCCGGCGGTCAATTGGGCTATGCCCCTGCCGTCCTGGTGCACGCCTTCTAGGAAGTCGATCAAGGCCAGCATGCGCCAACGCTCGCTCTCCTGTTTGTCTCGCAAGTCGTGCTCTTCAGGTAGCGCAGTGATCACGGCTTCGGCTTCGGTATAACGCTCCTGCTGCATGTAGGTCAACGCTTCGGCGTAGCGAGCGGCCGGTGTCCGTAGCTGTTGCCATACCGCGCGGGTCTCATCGACATGTTCGACCTCATCGGTCTGGTGGTAGTGCAGGAGAAGGTTGGCGTATTGCGTCATGCCGCTATGCTGATGCGCCATCGTGGTCTCCAGTTGGGTGCGGAAGGTCTTCACATCCCAACTGGCAACGATGTTATCCAGCAGGCTTTGCGGCAAGGGGTAGGCAGCCTCCCGTTCCAGCCAGGTCATGAACCCTTCGCTTTTCGTGGCATCGGGATTGGCGATGCACACTTCGGCCTTTATGGCATCGGGCAGGAAGGGTTTGTTCATCATCTCCTTCAACACCTTCACGCTGAGGTAGGGGCTCTTCTCCAGCAGGGAGGTGCGCAGGAGCCACACGTCTTCGGGCCAGCTCGTCATCACTTCCTCCACCATCTCGTCCGTACTGCCCCCATCGATCAATTGTTTGTAGAGGTATGCGCTGTTCACGTAATGGCCACGCGCTTGCTGCATGCCACTTTCCCAGATACCCGGATCGCCATCGGGGTAGGTCACCAACGGCACGTTGCGCGTGGCGCAGTTGCCCGCTGGCCGCAGCACCGGTAAGTTATTGAAGTCGTTGGTCACGATCACACCATCCGTCACGTACTCCGGCTTGTTCGGTGCTTCAGGGGTTTGCCACCAGTAGGTTAAGACATTTGTGAAGTTGTTCGTGTTTCGGAGGTCCAAGTTCTCAGGATCCCGATCAAAGGTGTTATCCGCAGCGCGTTCCAGTCGCCCTTGGTTGGTCCGGATCGTTTGTTCCGGATAGGTGATCTCATCAATTTCAACCCTCCGGCTCCAGATGTTCGTTTGGTTATGGTCGTTCGTATTGCACTGGAAGTGCAAGCCGATGTAGGCGCGGGCATTCTCATCGGCGCAGATGCCTTCGCCCACGTAGGCGGCATCCAAGCCTTCGGCGCTGTTGCGGAAGACCATGTCGTTGTGGCCCCCGGAGTAACCGACCACAATGCCCTCTGAAAGGTTAGTCCCACTTTGAAGTATTTCGTTGTCGTCGATGATGAACCCATAACCACCCGTGGTATATATCCCACGATGTCTATCCAGGAATGTTTCATCAATATCCCCTGTAAGCGGAACATCTCTTCCACCCACCTCGAACTTGCTTTCGGCCACAGAGAAGCCCACGACCCCTTCGCTGTATACACCGCACACGTTGTTCTGGAACTCGCTGTTCTCCACGTGGAAGCTGCGGGTGCTGGCGGCTTGCAGGGCATGGATACCATGGTCAAGCCCGATGAACTTGCTGGGTGCTTGGTAAACAATGGGACACGGATCCGTCTGAGGCGGCGGTCCGGTGCAGGCTGCCTTCACCCGAAAACCGGCGTCCAGGGTATGTATACCGTAGCCCAGCTTGTGGCTTTCGGTGATCTGTGTCTGCTCGTTCTGGAAGGTACAGCCACTGAAGGTGACGCCATTCACATCCCACATGGAAACATGAACATGGAAATCGTCCACTCCGCGGTAGTCGTCATCCACCGTGAAGAGGGTGTTCTGGAAGAAGGATCGGTTGTTGATCGGGTCGCCTTGTGCATTCGTGTTGTCGTACTGCAGGAATTCAACCGCCCGCCGGTTGTTCCGGAAAACACCGCCGAAAGAACGTACCACGCCCCCGAACGTTCCCCACACGTCACCATTCTTCATCGCGATCGCGCAACGCGCGTGTTCAATGGTGCCGCCGTTCCTTAACTCAACATACCCTTGGTGTACGAAGTCACGGTAGGTTCCATCCACCACAGCACCACCCTGGCTGCGTGTGTTATCACCCCAGACTTCGATGCCGCCCCAGAAGTCATCACAACAACTATTGGTGATCACACCTCCATCAACGATCAGCCGAGCGCCTGGTTTCACGATGACCTTACCTCCGAAGGGCATGTTCACCTTACACCTTATGGTCAAAGAGGCACCTGTTTCAACCGAGATTGAACCACCCACGTTCCTTGCTTGTTCCCAAGTTTGGTTCATCGTCACGCTAATGTCATTGCTTGCATCTGATTCACAGGAGGTTAGATAGCCCGTTCGTCTTGTTGATCGCAGCAACTGGTGCATATGACCCAATTGCAACGGCGTCCAATGCCGTTTTCCGTTGCTATAACCCATCACGTTGTTCACGCAGGGCGGATTTTGACCTGGTACGGTCAGGTCGCATCCAAGAGATGTGTGGGGCGTATGAAGATCAGGAAACTGAGTGCCAGTTTGCCAAGAATGTCTGAACCCAAGTACATGCCCAATTTCGTGTGCAAGCAAAGGATTCGTACCACCGGAATCGCCCCCCAATGGCCACACTGTTGAACTACCTGGAGGTCGGTTCAAGAAGTCGGTGTAAACATTCTGCATATTCACTGCATCGCAAGTGTAACCCGCATCTGCGCTTGGTCCACAGCCTGCAACAGGGGTGCTATTCGGAGAACTCCTTCCGTAGAAGAATATGTTCAAGTATTTACATGGCTCAACTGCGTACTCATTGAAGAGATAACAACTACAGGAATTACCAGCGTTCGTCCATCCTAATTCGTCTTGGTGATACAAAATGTCTACAAGTTCAATACGTATGCGTGAGTCGGTTACAACAGGAGGTGATTCGACCTCATTTACTCGTTGCCCTGGGATCACTCCGAATACATCATTCACATTCGGGCTGTTCACGGACCACGGGTCGTCAAAAATGGACTGGAGATATGCTGTGTGCGCTGGATCGTCCTCTTGAAAATTCGAACTGCCATCTCCTTTCTGGATGATGTGCAGTATCACACGTATTGTCTGGATAGGATCCTCGGCACTGGGTACATAGTTCGCATTGAAAGTGCTAGCGGTCCACGAGGTGTGTACACATCCACCCAAATTGTCTTGTGCCGGGCCTTGTGGAGGGTCTTCAAAATGGCATTCATGCTGCGCTAGTATGGGCGCTGCAGACAATAGGCATGGTAAGAATAGTGACCTAGCCCTGGTGTGCTTGAGTGTAGGTATCATAGGCCTGGTGGTTGAAGTGTTATCTCTAAATTCCACTGGTTATGCAAGCTAAACCGGTTATGATTGATTTCAAAATGGTCTGTCCGATCGAGGCACTAATCCCTCGAAAGAATCACTACGCCCACACTGGAGGTTGCATTGGCATTACGTGCGTATCACATGCGGATGGCACGGTGGTCATTCGGGGTTGTTCCCAAGACCACTCTCCTGTTGTGTTCGGTGGTTCCCGGAAGTGCAATTGGCACCGTGCCAATTTGAACGAAGAAGCCCATCCGACACAAGGTGGAGGGGCTTCCAACTAGTCTTGATGATCGCTCATTTCTTCACGCGGTCCATGTATTCGCCGGTCTCGGTATCCACACGTACGATGGTGCCGATGTCCACGAAACTGGGTACACTGATCTCGGCGCCTCCGGCGAGGTCGCGGCCTTCGTCTTTCTTTCTGATGTCCATTCACGGCGCGTATCCTATCCATCTCAAGCACTCTCGCCAGGCGGATATTGCAGCGTCTAGTCGCCGTTCTTAAGACTATTGAAGGACCAGCTTCAAGAACTTCACCGGTGCGGGATCGACCGAGAACAAACTGCCATAACCGAAGGTGAAGTATTGTGGGCAGAGCAACGAACAGAGGAAGGCCGCCACCACCAAGCCCTTGAACGTTCGCTCGGGCAGGTGCCGATGCGCCAGGATGAAGGCGGGGAAGAGGAACACCGCGCCGTAGGCGATGCTGCGCGTGGTGTCGGTGACAAGCACCGATACACCGCTCAGGGTGATGAACACGCCCACGCAGAGCACTGCCATGAGCCAACCGGATCGGCGACCGATGATGTAGAAGACGACGGCGATGAACAACCACATGCCTTCGAGCCCCGACCAAAGGCCCCAACAATGCCAGGTGAGGTTGTCGATGAACATGGCCGGGCCGATGGAACTGGTGTCTGTCTTGAACCCGTGGAAGTGTGCGAGGTAGAGCC
>JAEUTB010000078.1 GCA_016787995.1 Flavobacteriales bacterium
CGCCCGCACGGAGGAGTATGAGAACCTGCTGGCCGCTGGGGTGATCGACCCGACCAAGGTGAGCCGCGTCGCGCTCGAGAACGCAGCCTCCATCGCTGCCATGTTGCTCACCACCGAGTGCGTGATCAGCGAAGAGAAGGAGAAGGAAGCACCGCATAGCCATGGCCATGGCGGCGGCATGGGCGACATGGGTGGGATGATGTAAGCATCACGCCCGATCGACCGGAGAGAGAAGCCCCGGCCATTCCGCGATATCGCGGAAATGGTCGGGGCTCTTTTCCGTGAAGAGGCACAGTGATTTGATGAATATTATTGGATTTATCAATTGAAGATAATCAAGCTAATTCCCTTATATTCGAACCATGGATCCTGTTCTTAACCCCTATGCCCCAGGGGCTGGAACGCAGCCACCGGAACTCGTTGGTCGCGATAGTCTTATTGAAACTGCTCGGATCGCGATAGCCAGGGTCCGACTTGGCAACCCTGCGAAGAGTTTGATCTTGGTGGGCTTACGTGGAGTTGGAAAAACCGTTCTGCTAGATCGGATAAGGGAAGATGCCGAGATCGCAGGGATCCAGACGCTTCGTATCGAGGCCAAGGAAAATGGGTCCCTTCCTTCCTTGCTTGCTCCGCAACTCAGAACCGCTCTTCTGCGCCTTTCCCGGAATGAGAAGGCAAGAGACCTCGCCGTTAGAGCACTCCGCGGGTTGGCAGGATTCGCCAAGGCCCTGAAAGTGAAGTTCGGAGATATCGAGATCGGTTTCGACCAAGAGCCAGAACCAGGTCTAGCGGACAATGGAGACTTGGAGCATGACCTCCAAGCTTTGATGGAAGCTGCTGGCCGGGCTGCTGCCAGTGCGGACACAGCACTAGCGATCTTCATCGACGAGCTTCAATATGTCCCTGAAGAGCAATTGGCGGCAATGATAACGGCTCTTCACCGCTGTGCGCAGCGCCGCCTTCCGGTCATCATGATCGGAGCTGGCCTTCCGCAACTACGAGGACGCATGGGTGAAGCAAAGTCCTATTCAGAACGACTGTTCGATTTTCCGACCATCGGTCCTCTTTCCGATAGTGACGCTAGAAAGGCGATCGAGATACCTGCCAAAGAACAAGATGTGGAACACACGGCCGCTGCGGTTGATGCGATCGTCGCAAGAACTGAAGGGTACCCATATTTCATCCAGGAGTGGGGTAAGCACGCCTGGGATGTCGCCCGATCCTCACCGATCACCGATATCGATGTGGAATCCGCAACGGTCACAGCATTGGCTGCATTGGACGATAGCTTCTTCCGTGTGCGGTTCGATCGTTTGACACCTGCTGAGAAGTTCTACCTACGGGCAATGGCTGAATTAGGTCCGGGACCACATCGCTCTGGCGATATAGCGCAAGTGCTGGGTATGGAAGTGACCGCGCTTGGTCCACGTAGGAACCAGTTGATCTCAAAAGGCATGATATGGAGCCCAAATCACGGCGATACGGCCTTCACTGTACCACTCTTCGATCAGTTCATGAAACGTGTGATGCCGGGAGAGGACTGGAGAAAGAAGTGAACGACTTGATACACAACCCTTACCCTTTCGAACGCCGTTCTCCCGGAAGTACAGCGAATGGTTTCGTGACAAGGGAGGATCATGAAGAGAGTCCTCTTATGCACGCGTGTGGGATGATGTAAGCATCACGCCCGATCGACCGGAGAGAGAAGCCCCGGCCATTCCGCGACACCGCGGAAATGGTCGGGGCTTGTTCCTTCCATGTTCGCGGTCTACGAGGAGTGCAGCCTGCGGTTTACGGTGGTCGAACACCCGGATGGCTTAACTTTCCTAGCTGCAATGCGCACGCTCTCCCTCTACGTTGCCTGGTCGATCACGCACGTGTGCCTGGCACAGGAGCTGCGCTTTCAGCACGTGACCACGGACCAAGGCCTCAGCGACAATGCGATCACCTGCCTGCTCCAAGACCGGGATGGGTTCCTCTGGATCGGCACGGAGCGTGGGCTGAATCGATTCGATGGGCAGCGTGTTGACCCTGTGATCGGGAGTGAGCACGCGATCGCCGGGATCACGGAAGACAGCCGAGGGTCGTTGTGGGTGGCCACGAAGGACCATGGGCTCTTGCAGGTGGATCGTGAGCGGCGAAAAGCCAAGCCTTACCGACATGTCGAAGGTGATCCGAAGAGCCTCGCTAACGATCAGCTTACGGCGGTGTTCGACCTGAACGACACCACACTATTGCTCGGTTCTCGCGAGCACACGCTGATCTTCATGGATAAGCGTACGCAGGCCTTCTCGTACTGGGCGGACAGCACGAGCCTGGAACCTTCACGCGCACTGCCACGACCGACCGGCCTGGCGGGATGGTGCCATACGATCACGGCACTCGACGATCACACCCTCTGGATCGGAACGCTCAACAAGCACCAGTCGTTCCTCGTGGACCGGGCCAACCTCAAGATCACAACCCACCTGGTCATCCGGCGACCGGGCTCGGAAACCCAGACGTGCGCGGTGCGGCTTGGCGACACGCTCTACACCGGTGGATGGCAGCAGGGTATCGACGCCGTGCCTTTCACCATGGGGGACTTGAACGGGAGGCCATTGATCACCAAACCTCGTGTGATACCCACAGCGGATGAGGTGCTTTCACTGGTCGCGCGGCCGGATGGAACGTTGCTTGCTGGAACACGCGGATCAGGCCTTCTGGTCTACGACCCTCGCACGGGAAGAACGACCACCGTGCATCACCGTCGATCCGAAACTAGCTCCATACCGAGCGATCGTGTTCGGTGTATGCTCATGGATCGAAGCGGGACGCTTTGGGTAGGTACGGTGAACGGTCTTGCCTATCATGCTCCGCAGGTCTGGCGAATACGTACCACGCCCTTGCTGTCCGGAGGGGAAGAAGAGGAGATCGAATTGATGTTCCACCGGTTGGAAGCTGAAGGCCCACAAGGTGTCCGGGTGTTCACCTCCGATGGTTTCTA
>JAEUTB010000093.1 GCA_016787995.1 Flavobacteriales bacterium
TCCTGTTTGTCTCGCCCACAAAAGGAACACTTGATCTCTTTCTTATCCATGGAAGGGTGTGCTGCGCCGCTGAACGGGATGCGCAAAGTCCCGCAAGATACATCGAAGGCCGGGTGGTCGTCCACCCGGCCTTTGTTCGTGCCTGACCATCAAATGGTTGCGTTACCGGAGCCGATACCGGTGCTGATGACCGATCACTTCGGGTTCCGCACCAGGACTTCGTCGATCATGCCATAGGCCTTGGCCTCTTCGGCGATCATCCAATAATCCCGATCGCCGTCCTTTTCCACCCGCTCGAAGGGTTGACCGCTGTGGCTGCTGATGATCTCATAGAGCTCCTTCTTGAGCTTCTGGATCTCGCGCACGGTGATCTCCATATCACTGGCCTGACCTTCGGTGCCACCCATCGGCTGGTGGATCATCACCCGGCTGTGCTTCAGGGCGCTGCGCTTGCCCTTGGTGCCCGCGCAAAGCAGCACCGCACCCATGCTCGCCGCCATACCTGTACAGATCATCGCCACATCGGGGTTGATGTACTGCATGGTATCGTAGATACCCAAGCCAGCATAGACACTTCCTCCCGGGGAGTTCATATAGATCTGGATGTCCTTCTTGGCGTCCACGCTTTCCAAGAACAGCAGCTGTGCTTGGATGATGTTGGCCACCTGATCATTGATGCCCGTGCCCAGGAAGATGATGCGATCCATCATCAAGCGGCTGAAAACGTCCATCTGGGCTACGTTCAACTGCCTTTCCTCGATGATATACGGGGTGACCGATGAGGTGATCGCCGACTTGGTGTAGCTGTGCAGGGTATTGCTGCTGATGCCACGGTGCTTCACCGCGTACTTGTCGAACTCGTCTTTGGGGAACATGTTGGTTCGTAGGCTATCGGGTTAACGCGACTTCACCAGGACCTCGTCGATGAGGCCGTACTCCTTGGCTTCCGTGGAGGTCATCCAGAAATCACGGTCGCTGTCCTTGTCGATCTTCTCGTAGGGCTGACCGGTGTGATGGGCGATGATCTCGTAGAGCTCCTTCTTCAGCTTCAAGACCTCTTTCAAGGTGATCTCCATATCGCTCGCCTGGCCTTGCGCCCCCCCCAGTGGCTGGTGTATCATGACCCGGGCGTGCTTCAACGCGCTCCGCTTCCCTTTGGCCCCTGCGCATAGCAGCACAGCGCCGAAACTGGCGGCCATGCCCGTGCAGATGGTGGCCACATCCGGTGCGATGTACTGCATGGTGTCGTAGATGCCGAGGCCGGCGTAGACCCCACCTCCCGGACTGTTCAAGTAGATCTGGATGTCCTTCTTCGCATCCACGCTTTCCAAGAACAGGAGTTGCGCCTGGATGATGTTGGCCACCTGGTCGTCCACGGCAGTGCCCATGAAGATGATGCGGTCCATCATCAATCGGCTGAACACGTCCATCTGGGCCACGTTCAGGTGCCGCTCCTCGATGATGTAGGGGGTGAGGGCACGGGTGTAACCGCTCAGCGTATTGCTGCTGATGCCACGGTGTTTGACCGCGTATTTGGTGAACTCGTCTTGCGGGAACATGCGGAGGTCTTCAGGAAGGTAAAGGACGGCGTTGGACAGCTTCACCGTTACGCCGTGCGCGCCAAGGTTACGAACGTGTCGAAGCTCACTTTGTTCTCCTTCGGGCTCAAGAGGGCCTTGAAGTGGGTATTGAGCTTCTGTTCCACGATGGTGTTGCGGATACGGCCGATCTGCTCACGGTCTCCCAGGATGCGGGCAGCCATTTGTTGGAGTTGCTCACCCTCGGGAGCTGGCATGCCATACTGCATGAACTGGTCGCTCACGTACCGCTTCGCGAAGGCATCCAACTCTTCGCCTTTGGCTTCGAGACCGTATTTCTCGATCACCCGCTCCTCCAACAACTGGCGCTTCAGGCCGTTCGCGTACTCGCTGTAGCTCTCCTCGATCTGGTCCGGTGTCACCGGATTCTGGCTCGTTTCCTGGATCCACCGCTTCAGGAAGCTATCGGGCAGTTCGAACGAGGTGCTCTCTTGAAGCTTCTTCATCACCAGGCGCTTGAAGATGCGGTCGCTATCGCGCCGGAACATGTTCTCCAAGCCTTCCTTCACCTTGGCGCGGAAGCCGATCTCATCCGATACGGCGTCTTTGCCGTAAACCCGATCGAAAAGCTCTTGGTCCAGGGCCACAGGCACCATACGCTTGATCTCCGCGATCCGGAACAGGAAATTCCCGTCCACGGCATGCACGCGCTCGTGATCGACACCCAGCATGCGCGCCAGGTCGTCATGGCCTTTGCTCACCTTGTGCGGATCAAGAATGACCTCATCGCCGACGCGTTTGCCGGAGAGGACCGCCTTGCTCGCTTCATCCTCGATGAACTCCAAGCTCATGGAGGTCCGGTTCATGATGCCACCTTCCTTGATCGTACCATCGCTGTTCAGTTCGATCATATCGCCGAGCACCATGTCCTTGTCGGCGCTCACTTCGGCATCTTCCACCGTGCCGAAGCGCCGTTGCATATCGGCCACTTCGCGTTGAACGAGTTCATCGTCCACATCCACCACGGGGTACTCCACACCGAGCTTCTCGCTGAGGTCGAATTCAATGGAAGGGGCCAAACCGAGTTCATAGGCGAAGGTGAGTTCACCTGGTTCATCCCAGTTGTTGGCGGAACTGCTGTCCGGCTTCGGCAGGGGTTGTCCAAGCACCCGGATGGCATTCGTCTGCAGGTATTCGCGAAGGTTGCTGTCGATCAGGCGCTCCACCTCATGCACCAGCACGCTGCGGCCCACCCGTTTCTTGATGAGTGTCATGGGCACCTGACCCGGGCGAAAGCCGGGTAGAACAGCGTTCTTGCGCTGCTCTTTCAGTGCCTTTTCCACGCCGGGTGCATAATCCTCCGGGGTGAGCTTCACATTAAGGATCGCGGTCAGGTTTCCGGTCTCTACGCGTTCGATGTTCATAGGATGTGGACGAATGACGAAGTGGTTCTGCTGCTGACAAGAGCCAGGCCGTGCTTGGTTCCGGCCATTTCGGCCTGACAAACCCTGCCAGACTGCACTCCGGCGAACGATGGAACCGTTCACCTCGTACGGACGGGGGGACTCGAACCCCCACACCTTGCGGTACCAGATCCTAAGTCTGGCGCGTCTACCAATTCCGCCACGTCCGTGGGTCCATTCAAGCAGGAAGAACCCGCTGAAAGGGCGCCAAAGATAGCCCTCCACTCCGCTCCTCGACCCGGTCGTTCGCACGCCATTACCTTCGCCCTCCCCTTGCCCGTCGCCCAGCCATGAAAAGCCTTGATCCGGCCCAATTGTCCGTTCCTGAACTGCATGGCTACTTGGTCGGCGCCATTGGCCCGCGCCCGGTGGCCTTCGCCAGCACGATCGACGCCGATGGAAGGCCCAACCTGAGCCCGTTCAGCTTCTTCAACGTGTTCGGCGCCAATCCACCGCTGCTCATCTTCAGTCCGGCCCGGCGCGGGCGCGATAACACCACCAAACACAGCTACCACAACGTGAAAGCCGTGCCTGAGGTGGTGATCAACGTGGTGACCTATGCCATGGTACACCAGACCTCCCTGGCCAGCACCGAATATCCCGAAGGGGTGAATGAATTCGAGAAGGCCGGTTTCACACCCATCGCATCGGAAAGGGTCAGGCCGTACAGGGTGAAGGAGAGTCCCGTGCAGTTCGAGTGCGTGGTGAAGCAGGTGATCGAGACCGGCACTGGTGGAGGAGCCGGCAACCTGGTGCTCTGCGAGGTGGTGATGATCCACGTGAACGAAGCCGTGCTCGACGACAAAGGCAAGATCGACCAACGCAAGATCGATCTGGTCGGACGCATGGGCGGCCATTTTTACGCCCGCGCCCATGGCGATGCGCTGTTCGAACTGGCTCAACCCACCACGCAGTTGGGGGTTGGCGTGGATAGCCTTCCTCCTGAGGCTCGGAACAGCCCGATACTCACTGGCAGTGACCTGGGAAAGCTCGGCACGCTGCTGACCATACCGGACGAGACCCTGGTGAACGAGTATAAACTCACCGAACTGAGTGATATCTTCATCTCCCACAAGGATCAGCCCAGCGCGCTGCTCACCGCTCTCCACCAGCACGCCCAGCACCTGCTCGCGCAGGAGCGGGTGGATGAAGCATGGAAGACCCTTCTGGCCTACAACGCACGTTAACCAACAAGCAGGCCCGCAAGAACGCGGGCTATTAGAACCCCTCGTCCGCCGAGGCTATGGCGGGTAACACATGGCACAAGTAACCATCACAGGTACGATCAAAGTAGTCGGTAAAACACAGGACGTGAGCGACAAGTTCCGCAAA
>JAEUTB010000149.1 GCA_016787995.1 Flavobacteriales bacterium
AACTGTTACGAACAGTGCCCCCGGGATTGAAGCCGTATTATCGCGATCGGGTCAATGCCTATTTCGGTACTTTTGACCGACCCTGAACGCCATGGCCGCTTTGATCGAAGAGCTCGAATTCACGCAACGGATCGACTTCCCCGCCAAGGCCGAGAACATCGCTCTCGCCGAGAAGCTGATCGACGAGGCGTGCACGAAGAACAACGTGCACGAAAGTCACTACGGTAACATCCTGATCGCCCTTACCGAAGCGGTGAACAACGCTATTCACCATGGCAATGGGCTCGACCCCTCGAAGTCCGTTACGCTGGGCTATGTGGTGAAGGGTGATCGTATCATCTTCATGGTCCAGGACCAGGGCCCTGGCTTCGACCACGACCATCTGCCCGATCCGACAGATCCTCAGAACATCGAGAAGCCTCATGGACGCGGGGTCTTCCTCATGCGCGCCCTTGCCGACAGTGTGGAGTTCAGCGACCATGGCGCCACCGTGGCCATGGCCTTCAGCCTTCAGCCGGTCTCCGAATAATGGCCACCACCGGCTCCATCGAGTTCATCGTTCAAGACGTTCCCGATGCGTTCCGTGAGCGCACCCGCATCCGCAAATGGCTCTACCGCGTGGCCCAGGACCATGGCACACGGATCGATCGGGTGAACTTCGTGCTCATGTCGGATAAGGGTCTCCTGTACTACAACGAGACCTTCCTGCACCACGACGACCTTACCGACGTGATCACCTTCCCAGTGGAAAGCAATAACGGGGTGGCAGGTGATATCCTCATCAGCTACCACCGGATCAAGGAGAATGCCGCCACGTTCGGGGCCTCCGCTCAACTGGAGTTGCGGCGCGTGATGGTCCACGGGCTTCTGCACCTGCTAGGCCATAAGGACAAGACCAAGGCGCAACGTGAGACCATGCGCCAACTGGAGGAGAAGTTCCTCGCGCGCTTCCCGAAATCCTAGAACGAAGCGGGGCCGACTTCAAGAAGTCGGCCCCGGTATCATTCGACCTACGAAAGATCACTTCGCGGCTGGCTCCTTGGCCGCGCCGAGCTTGTCCTTCATGCCGTTCAGTTGTGCGGTGCTGGCGGTGATCACCTCCCTGGCCTTGGCAAAAACACCTTTGCTCGTCTCAGGAGTGGCCTTGTTCACCAGGTCCAACTGTTCCATCAACGAAACTTTGATGGTCTTCAGGGCGTTCGCGTTGTTCATGTGACCCTCCTGCTCTGGGCCGCTGGTGCTCGAAGCCATGTCGACGGCACGCTTGATCAATCCCTCGGCCATACCCAGGCTGTTCTTGAGCTCACCGGACAGCTCGCGCTTCTGCTGGGTCAACTCATCCGTGGCTTGTGGCGCAGCCACGGTGCCGGTGCCTTTGGTGGTCGGGGTCTGTGCCACAGCCGCCGTGCTGGCGAAGAGGGCAACGAAAAGGGTGAGAACGGTAGTGCGCATGGTTCGTTTGGGTTCGATAGGTGTTTGACGTGCTTCGTGGTGCTTTGGTTGTTCGGACTACCAAGACCGTGCCGCCAAGATAATATCTGAGAACGTACTTCAGCGTGGACACGCGGCCCTTTAAGGCTCATCAGGCTCTCAACACCATCTCTTGCCTCAAGGAATAACGAAGCGTCCAGTTGGGCCACCTTCTGGGATCCGCCACAAGTAAACACCCGACGCCATAGACCCGGTACCGATCCGCGCTTGACCATGGTGGATGCCGACACTTCCAACTTGCATCCCACGGGCGTCGAGAAGGAGCAACCGGGTTCGCGGGGTCCCGCTCGGGATGGTCCAGGTGATCACCGCACCGTCATGGTGGATACGGACGCCTGTCGCGCTCTCACCACCTGTAAGGCCGACGCTCAGTTCTGCGGCATCGAAACCCACCAGAACGGGGTCATGGTCGCTGCTCCGGAACGCATTGGGCTGGTAGCGTGAAAGGTTGTTGTCGCGGTAGTCCAATGTGCCGGGTTCGTCCGCGTTGATGTGCCACACCCCTGCCCCGGTGATGGCTTGGTCCATGGCCGGTGTGGCGAACGCGTGGTCCAGCGCTCCGAACATTGCTGCATACGAATAGGTATGACCACCTGGAACCGACTGATGGACCAACCCGGAAGCACGAAGCCGGTCGATCGGATCCTCCTCGGAATAGGCATTGAAGTCACCCATGATCAATTGAGCCTCGATACCCGTTACCGAGCGAACACCCTCCCAGTGATCCACCAGTGCGCTCACTTGTGAGCGACGGAGTGCGTTGAAGCATCCCTGGCCATCCCCTTGGTCCAGCTCGAGCCCCGTGGCATTGTCGCAGAGTTTGCTGCGCAGGTGCATGGTGCTGAAGAGGAATCGTGCACCCGAGGCGTTCACCTCGAAGCCCTGGGTGAGGTGTGGGCGCTGGAAGATCCCGGTATTCAACCAGTACAACTCCGTGGCCGGGGTCAATACCGATGGTTTGTACAGGATGATCGTACGAGTGCCCTGCCCAAAGGCGTCCTCCTCCAAGGCCGCATAGGTGCCCGCGCCAACCGCCGCGTTCAAGCCCGCTCGGAGGTGTTCCCATGCGGCATCGGCATTCTCGATCTCGCAGAGTGCGATCACATCAGCGTCCAACGCCGAAAGAGCCGCCACCAGTTTAGTACGCTGTCGAAGGAGCTCAGCAGTGTTCTCGGCACCCCATTCTCCGAGGGTGGTGAAGTAGTTGAGCACATTGAACCCCACAGCGCGCACCGTACCGCCGACCTCCGGCACGTCGGGTCGTGCATCATGCTGCAGGTCCACCGAACCTACCGGCTCCACTTTGTAGTCCCCGAACGAATAATGGAGCACACCGAGGAGGTCCGTGACGGTCGAACCGCAGCGCAGGGTGCCATTCCCATCGGGCCAAGGGGACGGGGTGGGCCAAACCGTGGTTCGGGTATCATCGAGCAGGATCCGACTTCTCTCCACGAGGTCCTGCGCGGTCTGCACGGCCTGGCTATTGCCAGAACCGGTGCTGGCGGTGCCGGAAGCGATGGCATCATTCGGGTCGATGTGATCCGTCGGGATGCGCAAGCGCTCCGGAGCAAGCAGAACCTCACCGTATTGCGTCCAAGCCTCATTGCCCACCACCACTAGTTCGCCAGGGAAGCGGATGAGCATACCCTCGAACCGCTCCCAGACAAGATCCGAAGCCACGGGAAGAACGATCTCCGTTGGGTTGACCACTCCGGTTCCGAGCACCGTGTGGCTCGCATTGGTGAGTTCCGTTAGCCCATTGAATTCCACCACCAAGCCCGTGACCGATAACCGCAGCCCAGTGGATAGGCTACCAGCGTTGGGCGCATACACGAAGATGCCGTTGCTGGTATTCACACTCCCATCACACGCGGGCTGTTCGATGTAGTATCCACTGATGGAGCCTGCTCCAGTGAAGACGGCGGTGACAATGCCCTCGGTGGTGACCAGTTGACCTTCATAGGGACTAGTGGCGCCGCTGCCCTGTATGGCGCAAATGGGTTGCGCATGAACGATCGACGGGAACAGGGCGAGGAGGATAAGGATGCGTTGCATGGGTGGGGGCCTAGGCGAAGGTACAAGCGCTTTCAGCGCTGTTCAGTGGAGAACCTATAGGCACGCCCGGCCGGAACTGCGAATGCCCCCAGCACCTTTGTGTACCAGCTCCATTCCATGCGCTTCCATGTCCGATACCTGCTCCTCGCATTGCCCTTCCTGGCGTGCGGAACCAATGAACCTGCCCCAGCGAAGATGACCAACCCGTTAGCGATAGCCAGCACGCTCCCCTTCCAAGCTCCTGTCTTCGACAAGTTGAAGGACAGCGATCATGAACCCGCCATCGAGGCGGGCATGGCCAAACAACTCACCGAGGTGGAGGCCATCACCGCCAATGCGCAGCCCCCCTCGTTCGAGAACACCATCGTGACGATGGAGCTGACCGGACGCGACCTCACGCGCGCCTCCAATATTTTCTTCAACCTCACCGGTAGCGCTACGAATGATAGCCTGCAAGCGGTGAAAGCGCGCCTGATGCCGAAGCTATCCGCACACAACGACGCCATCACCCTGAACGCCGCGCTCTTCCAACGCGTGAAGGCGGTCTACGAGGGTCGCGCCAATGCTGGCTTGGATCCCGTGCAGATCCGCCTCGTGGAACGCTACTACACCCGGTTCGTACGCGCTGGTGCCCTGTTGGATGACGCGGGCAAGGAGCAGCTCAAGAAGTTGAACGAGGAAGAGGCCAACCTCAACACCCGCTTCCAAGACAACATACTGAAGGCCCGAAGCGCCGCCGCCGTGATCGTGGAGAACAAGGCCGAGCTCGCTGGGCTGGGGGAAGAGGCCATAGCCGCAGCGGCCGAAGCCGCCAAGGCCAAGGGACATGAGGGAAAATGGCTCATTGAACTGATCAACACCACTGGTCAGCCTGTGCTGGCTTCGATAACGGATCGTAGCCTTCGTGAACGCATCCACAAAGCCAGCACCAGCCGTAACACCAGTGGCGAAACGGACAACCGCCCCATCGTGGCTCGCTTAGCTCAACTGCGTGCCCAGAAAGCCCGACTCTTGGGCTTTCCGAATTGGGCCTCGTACGTGATGGACGACCAGATGGCAAAGACCCCCGAAGCGGCGCTGAAGCTGCTCGCCGGCCTGGCGCCGAACGCCGCTCGGAATGCCATGGCCGAAGCCGCCAAGTTGCAAGCATTGGCCGATCAGCAGAAGGCTGGTCACCGTGTTGAAGCATGGGACTGGGACTTCTATAGCGAGCAGGTCCGCAAGGCCGAATACGACCTCGACGAAGCGGCGCTGAAACCCTACCTGGAGTTCGATAGTGTGCTGGTGAACGGCGTGCTCTTTGCCGCCGAGAAACTCTACGGACTCACGTTCAAGGAGCGCAAAGACCTGCCCGTTTACCACCCCGATGTGCGCGTATTTGACATCATCGATACGGGAGGCACCGCTATCGGGCTGTTCTATGGCGACTACTTCGCCCGTGACAATAAGAATGGTGGCGCGTGGATGAGTTCGTTCCTGGACCAGAGCACCCTACTGGAGCAACAACCCGTGATCACCCAGAACTGCAACTACGTGAAGCCCGCTCCGGGGCAGCCCTGCCTGCTGAGCTTCGATGATGTGACCACCCTTTTCCATGAATTCGGTCATGCGTTGCACGGCATGCTCAGTCGCCAGACCTATCCCCTCTTCAGCGGCACCAATACCAGCACCGACTTCGTGGAGTTCCCTTCTCAGATCAACGAAGCCCTGGCCACCGATCCGGCCGTGCTGGCCAACTATGCCAAACACCACAAGACCGGGGAACCGATGCCCGCGGAACTGATCGCCAAGATGAAGCGCGCCAACACCTTCAACCAGGGCTATGCCACGAGCGAGTACCTGGCTTCGGCACTGCTCGATATCGAGTGGCACATGCTGCCGGCCGATGCTCCCTTGGTAGCGGATGTGGATGCCTTTGAGCGCGCCGCCCTGAAGAAATACGGACTCGACAATGCACTGGTCCCTCCGCGCTATAGGACAAGCTACTTCAGCCATATCTGGGGTGGAGGCTACGCGGCCAACTACTACGCTTACATGTGGAGCGAGGTCCTGGATGCAGATGGTTGTGCTTGGTTCCAAGAGAACGGTGGATTCAACCGCACCAATGGCATGCACTTCCGAAGCACCGTTCTCTCGCAGGGAGGAAGCAAGGAGGGCCAGCAGCTGTACCGAGACTTCACCGGTCGCGCTGCGCGTTTGGAACCCCTCCTGATGCGGCGTGGATTGAACTGATAGCCGTAGCCAGCGGTCGGGTTAAACCACCTCAAGCTCGGTTCCGGTGTTCGGCATTCCAAAGCCTATACATCACATCACGGATGTCTTCCACCTCATGCGCCGTGGTCGGGAACTCTTTTTCCTTGCCGTCTTC
Organism: Flavobacteriales bacterium; assembly: GCA_016787995.1. Lineage (GTDB taxonomy): Bacteria > Bacteroidota > Bacteroidia > Flavobacteriales_F > PHOS-HE28 > PHOS-HE28. The sequence goes on from JAEUTB010000149.1 coordinate 5,915, forward strand.
CGCTCCTCGCACCTCGTGCAGATGGTGATCATCGGTCAGCTGGCGCAAGAGCTCAACGGGGGTGATGATGGCTTCCATGGCATTCACTTCTGTTTGCGTTCATGAATAGTCAAAGGCTGTGCCACCACCCATGCCAGCGCAGCCACACTCCAAGGTCCGCCACCAGCGGGCCTTCCCGGCCTAGCACATCCTAGAATGGCCTAACCAGTGATCCAACCGATCTATGATCGATCTAACTTTGCTGCGTCCATGGAACCTATACCTACCAAATCATCTCAATTCCCTGAAGATCAGGGATCCGAGGGGTGGGTTCCACGTGGAACATGAACGATGGAAGAGGTCTATGATGTGATCGTGGTCGGTGCTGGCCATGCCGGTAACGAGGCAGCCGCTGCGGCCGCCAACATGGGTTCGAAAGTCCTGCTCATTACCATGAACATGGGCGTGATCGGGCAGATGAGCTGTAACCCCGCCATGGGTGGGGTGGCCAAAGGACAGATCGTTCGTGAGGTGGACGCGCTTGGTGGGTACTCCGGTATCGTCACCGACCGCAGCACGGTCCAGTTCCGGATGCTTAACCGCAGCAAGGGACCAGCCATGTGGAGCCCACGCGCACAGAACGACCGCGCCCTCTTCGCCAACGAGTGGCGCCGCCTTCTTGAGTCCACCCCTAACGTTCACTTCTGGCAGGACAGCGTCAACGAGATCATCATCGTAAACGGAGCGGTCGCAGGTGTGCGCACAGGTCTCGGCAAAACGATCCGTGCACGCGCCGTGGTGCTCACCAGCGGCACCTTCATGAACGGTATCATGCACATCGGAGAGAAGCAGCTAGGCGGTGGACGGGCAGGCGAAAAGGCCAGCCACGGGATCACTGAACAGTTGGTGCGCCTCGGCTTCGAAGCAGGACGCATGAAGACAGGAACACCTCCACGAGTGGATGGGCGGAGTATCGACTATAGCCATCTGGAAGAACAACCCGGCGACACCACACCTGGCAAGTTCAGCTTCCTGCCATCCACTCGCCCACCATCACGCCAGCTCTCCTGCTGGATGACCTACACCAGTCCCGAAGTACACGAGATCCTTCGAACAGGTTTCGACCGTAGCCCGATGTTCAACGGACGCATCCGTGGCCTGGGCCCACGCTATTGTCCAAGCATCGAAGACAAGATCGACCGGTTCGCAGACAAAGACCGCCACCAGATCTTCGTGGAGCCAGAAGGATGGGATACCGTTGAGACTTACATCAATGGCTTCAGCACAAGCCTGCCTGAGGAGGTACAGGTCGAAGCTCTTCGCCGCATACCGGGATTCGCAAATGCTCGAATGTTCCGTCCTGGGTATGCGGTCGAATATGACTACTTCCCCCCCACCCAGCTCAAGCATAGCTTGGAGACGAAGCTCGTCGATGGACTGTACTTCGCTGGACAGATCAATGGCACAACCGGGTACGAAGAGGCTGCTTGCCAGGGTCTGATCGCGGGCATCAATGCTCATCTCAAACTGCAGGAAGAGGAAGCCTTCGTTCTCCGAAGGGACGAGGCCTACATCGGTGTGCTCATCGATGATCTGATCACCAAGGGCACGGAAGAGCCCTATAGAATGTTCACCAGTCGAGCAGAATTCCGCATTCTACTGCGCCAGGATAATGCCGACCTCCGACTGACCTCCCGCGCATTTGATATTGGACTCGCTTCGCCAGAGCGTATGGATAGGGTGTCCCGGAAGAAGGACCTCTCGGAAGCCTTGGTGGGCGCACTAAGAGCAGAAAGCGTGTCACCAGAGGCCGCAAATGAACTGATCGTTCCACGTGGAACAACCCCCATAAAGCAGAAGGTAAAGCTCTACGACATTCTCCTGCGACCGCAGATAAACTTCTCCGATATCGCACCACTATCCAGTGCGTCTCATTCCATTCTGAGTGATGCCGGTGACTTACAGCATGAGGTCCTTGAGCAGGTCGAGATCAACGTGAAGTACGAAGGTTACCTCGAAAAAGAGCGCGAAATGGCGGAGAAACTGAGCCGCTTGGAGGAGGTGCCCCTTGACTTGGAGCTCGACTATTCGAGGCTTACCTCGCTCTCGATCGAGGCGCGCCAGAAGTTGGATCGCATTCGTCCGAATACCCTGGGCCAGGCTTCCCGAATCAGCGGGGTTTCACCAGCGGACCTCACTGTATTGATGGTCTACTTGGGACGCTGACCGCCGCTTTACTCTCTCAACAAAAGGTCTTGTGGCTTACAGCCCCAGAGACTGCTTGGCTGCGGCGTATAGCGCTGTAGGCGCACTACGATAAGCAGGAATCGGCATGGATACATTTCCATAAACCTGCTTGATACCTGGGACGGTAAAAAGATTCTCCGTTAGTATACACCCCCTTCTGCTCCTGCTCCAGTCACCGTCGAGTGGGACTTGAACCACAATTCGACCTGTTGCGGGCATAGCCTCCTGATCCATGAATGTGCCCTACATAGCACTAGAGCACCATTCGACAAGAAACTAGACCACGAGCCGCCATCGATGCTGATCGCTCCATTAGGAAAGAACTACTTCGTTGCGATCGTTCCACGTGGAACATTAAGGTTATCAACCATCTATCCACGATCATCGCTAACAATCGTGGATCACTACGCTTTCGCGAGTAGCTTGACAAGACAGATGGACTGGTCTCTAGCAAATGACCTGCGGCAGTGCATGCCCCACCAAAAGAACTTAACGCAGGTCGATCGGTGTCCGCAATATCCTATCCAACCAGCAAAAACACCCGTATCAGCTTGGGCATCAATTGCACCTCTACCAACTTACAAGGGCACCGCACATCACAAAAAAACCAACATTGCCCAGGAAGGGCCTAGACACCCCTTCTCCGAGCCCTTGGGGGTAATATGGAGGTCGGAGTATCCAGGGCCAGCGATCGCGCGCCTGGCCGCAATTCTAGAGGCCTTACTATTCCTTTGATTTTCAATGCATTAGGGCCCTTCCACCGCTTTGCCCGGTCTTTTGGGCCAGCCGGACAGCTACATTCCAACTGGGACTTTCATCACTTGATCGGCCGGTGAACTGCGCTTACCTTTGCGGCCCCAAAAATCATCCTCATGATCTCTGCCCAGACCGCGACCGATCGGATAGCAGCAACGCTAAGGAACCTTGGAGTGGACCAGACCACTTCCGGTGTAAGCACGGGAAACACATGGGCGAAGGGCCAAGGTGAAACGCTCGAGAGCTACAGCCCGGTGGATGGGGCGCTCATTGGCACCATTAGGTCCGCCTCCAAAGCAGAATATGAGGCCGCTGTACTTGCTGCCCAAACAGCCTACCTGGAGTGGCGCACGTGGCCAGCACCCAAGCGCGGTGAAGTGGTCCGCCAATTCGGGGAGGCTTTGCGCCAACACAAGGCGGACCTCGGAAAGCTGGTCAGCTATGAAATGGGCAAGAGCTACCAGGAAGGCCTCGGTGAGGTGCAGGAGATGATCGACATCTGTGACTTTGCTGTTGGTCTTTCCCGCCAGTTGCACGGACTTACGATGCACAGCGAACGTCCGGACCATCGCATGTATGAGCAGTGGCATCCCATCGGACTTGTCGGCATCATCAGTGCATTCAACTTCCCCGTGGCTGTTTGGAGTTGGAACACCGCGCTGGCTTGGGTCTGCGGCGATGTTTGTCTTTGGAAACCCAGCGAAAAGGCCCCTCTGTGCAGCGTGGCTTGTCAGCACATCATCGCCGAGGTGTTCGAACGCAACGGGGTTCCCGAAGGGGTTTCCGTGCTCATCAATGGCGGCCGGGAAATAGGGGAGTGGATGAGCCACGACGAACGCATCCCGTTGGTCAGCGCCACCGGAAGCACGCGGATGGGCAAAGCCGTAGGTGCGGCGGTCGGTCAGCGGTTGGGACGCTCCCTCCTGGAACTAGGCGGCAATAACGCGATCATCATCAGCGACAAAGCGGACCTCGATATGTCCTTGATCGGATGCGTCTTCGGAGCCGTGGGGACCGCTGGTCAACGCTGCACCTCGACAAGGCGCCTGATCATCCATGATTCGGTGTACGAGGCATTCAAGCAGAAGCTGGTCAAGGCCTACGGTCAATTGCGCATCGGCGATCCATTGGATGAAAGCAACCACGTTGGACCACTGATCGATGCACAGGCCGTGGCCACCTACCAAAAGGCCCTGAAGGCGGCCGTTGATCAAGGGGCAACCCTGCTCGTGGAGGGGGGGCTGGTCTCCGGCCCCGGCTATGAAAGCGGCTGCTATGTGAAGCCGGCCATCGTTGAAGCGGAACCGGACATGCGCATCGTGCAGGAGGAAACCTTCGCGCCGATCCTCTATCTCTTGCGGTACAGCGGTGGTGTCCACGAAGCCATCGCCATCCAGAACGGGGTAAAGCAAGGGCTCAGCAGCGCGATCATGACGCTTGACCTTCGCGAAGCAGAACGCTTCTTGAGCGCCGCGGGAAGCGATTGTGGCATCGCCAACGTGAACATCGGCACCAGTGGAGCGGAGATCGGCGGTGCGTTCGGTGGGGAGAAGGAGACCGGAGGGGGTCGTGAAAGCGGCAGCGACGCTTGGAAGGCCTATATGCGCCGACAAACGAACACGATCAACTACGGCACCAAACTTCCGCTGGCACAGGGCATCAAGTTCGACCTGTAGGTCGGGCTCCCAAGGCTCCCGGACATTCCCTCTTGGCCACTCCGGGCATCCGGGTATATTCGCATCGCATCATGTCTTTCGGATCGCGGGCCGCTGCAGCCTGTCTCTACCTCGCCTTGATCGGCTGCACGGACCAACCGGCATTGGCTCCTGTTCCGCGCGCAGGTGTCTGGCGTATGGTGTTGGACCTGGGTGAACACAAGCTGCCGTTCCAGATCGACCTACAACGCAAGGACAGCCTTTCCTGGGTGGCGAACATCCACAATGCCTCGGAGACCATCGGTGTTCATGATATCGAGCTGCGCGGCGACAGCTTCCTGATGCGTATGCCCCTTTTCGACTCCGAGTTCAAGGGTGTCGTCGAGAATGACAGCACCATCTCGGGTCATTGGCACAACTACCTCAAAGGGCCCGATTACCGCATACCCTTCGTGGCACATGCTGGCCAAGCAGAGCGCTTTGGAGCTGCACCGAGCCCCTCAGGCGCCTTCGGTGGTACATGGGAGGTCCACTTCAGCAAAGGCTCAGCAGAGGCCTATGATGCCATTGGTGTATTCGATCAGGATAAAGACGGACTGCTCAGCGGCACATTCTTGACCGAGACCGGAGACTACCGGTTCCTCGAAGGCTCCGTGGCCAAGGATTCGCTTCGCCTATCCTGTTTCGATGGGTCGCATGCCTTCCTCTTCAAGGGAGCCCTTCAGGGCGACAGCATAGTCGGCGGATTCTGGAGCGGAACGCATTGGACTGAACCGTGGGTAGCCTATCGTAACCCGGACTTCCACCTCAGGGACCCGGATTCCTTGACATTCTTGAAGGAGGGACACGATATGGCCGACGTCGCCTTCCCCGACCTGGAAGGGAACATGATCTCTACACATGACGACCGCTTCAAGGGCAAGGTGCTCATGCTACAGGTCATGGGAAGTTGGTGCCCCAACTGCGTGGATGAGACGGTGCTCCTGAAGCAATTGCACGCCGACTACGCGGGTCAAGGTCTTGAGGTGGTGGCGCTGGCGTTCGAGAAATACGAAGAAGAGGCCCGAGCGATAGCGGGTCTGAAACGCTTCAAACGCGCAATGGGAGTGGAGTACCCCATCGTATATGGAGGATCGGCCGCGAAAGAGAACGCTTCGGAGAAATTGCCTTTCCTGGATCACATCATGAGCTATCCTACGTGCATCTTCGTGGACCGCAATGGCAAAGTGCGTCGTATCCGGACCGGTTTCTACGGACCTAGCACAGGTGAGCATTACACCAACTATACCCGAGGGTTGAGGACCTTCATCGAGCAGCTTCTTCAGGAAGAGCCGGAACCTATGCCCCTTGCGACGAAGGGGTGATCAGGGTTCGATCGGCTTATCCACCGCGATCCGTTCCTCTTGGTTCGCTAGGATCCACGCCGTATGAAAGGCGAGTAGGATACGCTGGTGGAGCAATCCGATATCGATCTTCTCCACGTCGTCGCCAGGCTGGTGGTAGTCTTCGTGGATCCCGCTGAAATAGAACAGACTGGGTATGCCTTTTCGAGCGAAGTTGTAATGATCACTGCGGTAGTAGAAGCGATTCGGATCCGACTCCGCGTTGAACGTATAGTCCAGCGTTAGCTTGCTGTATAGGCTATTGGCCTTCTCGTTGGCTTCGTGCAAACCAGTGCTCAGCCGGTCGCTTCCGATCACATAGATGTACGGCTCAGAATCCGCGTGGGCACTATCCCGCCTCCCGATCATATCGATGTTGAGGTCAGCGACCGTATTGGCCAAGGGAAAGACCGGGTGCTCACTGTAGTACCGCGAGCCGAGAAGTCCTTTCTCTTCACCGCTCACGGGCATCACCAACACGCTTCTCCGCGGACCCTGGCCAGCAGCCTTCGCCATGGCGAACGCCTCGGCGATCTCGATCATGGCCACCGTGCCTGTACCATCGTCATCGGCTCCGTTGTACACCACGCCATCCTCCACGCCCACATGGTCATAATGCGCGGTCAGTACCACCAACTCGTCCTTTTTGTCCGTGCCTTCGATGTAGGCGAGGACGTTCTCCGTCGTCAACCGCTGTTCGGCCGCTTCTACTGCCAAGCGGATATCCACTGGTACGGCGTGCATGCGCTTCTTCTTCCTCAATTTGACAAGCGAGTGTTCACCGAGGAGTTCCTGCATCGCCTGCGCATCCACCAGGATGATCTGCGTGGTGCCATTGCCTCTCTCTGTCTTCTTCACCTGCTCCGCCAAGCGCATTTGCGACCCCCTCAAATGCATATGCGGGATCATTGCGCCGAGATCATCCACCGCGACCAACACCAACCGTGCACCAGCCTTGCGGAACTCGTCCGAACGGTCCCGGAGCCCCTCGAGCAGCCCAGGAAACTCCCCCAGACTATTCCCATCCATCAATACATCCTTGCCCACAAGACTACTCGCCACAGGCTTGACCTTGTACGGGACGAATGTCAATAAGTCCACTTGACGATCAGAGGTCAAGCGCTCCTGGAAGTTCACCAACTCCTTTCCATGGCGGTAGACGCGGCCCCCCTTTACCAAGGAAATGGTCCCTGAGCGCTCCTCGATGACCTCGAATGGCTGGAAGTAGCCCTCTACGATAGCCGCCGGATCCTGGGGCACCACCTGCGGTATACCCGCCTGCACGAATGCTTCCTTCAGATAGGCAGCTGCCATTTTCTGGCCTTCCTTGCCCGTATCGCGGCCTTGGTAGGCATCGCTGGCGATGATGGTGAGGTGCTCCAGTAACTCCGATCCCGTTATGGTGCTGGCGAAACGAAGCGCGACGGAATCCACTTGGGCAACGGTACACGTGGTCAGTAGCGATGCTCCGATGACCGTACAAAGGGTGCGGATCGATGTCATCATCACGATAGCTCGATCTTCTCCACCCGGCGCTGATGGCGCCCACCTTCGAACCGGGCCTCCAGGAAGGCCTCCACGATAAGTTCGGCTTCACCTGCACTGATGAACCGCGCTGGAAGCGCCAGAACGTTCGCATCATTGTGCTCTCGTGCAAGCTTGGCCACCTCGGCTGTCCAAGCCAAAGCGGAGCGCACACCTGGGTGTCTATTGGCACTGATATTCACTCCATTACCACTTCCGCAGATCACGATCCCCAACGTGCCATCCTCTTTGAGCACACCTTGTGCAACGGCGTGCGCGAAGTCCGGGTAATCCACGCTATCCTTCACATGCGTGCCCTTATCCGTGACCTCATGGCCCAAAGCCCTTAGGTGATCCTTCAACAGATGCTTCAAGTCGAAGCCCGCATGGTCGCTGCCAATGAGGATGTGCATGATCGATCAAGATGGGTCGCAAAGATACCGTAAGGGCGATCTGACGATCGGATCGTTGGATCGCGTTCGCAGGTGTGGATATCCAGGGGTAACATTCCGGTAGTGTGAATAACGCCTGCCGCCTTAACAAGAAGGAGCGGATCTCCAAATCGGGTTGTCGATCGATCTGCACCGGAAACCCACGATCAGCAAGCCAGGAATGGTCGTTCTCTTTTCAACATCGGTAGAACGGATCTGTCATCAACGATCGTTCATACCGAGCAAGAAGTACCTGAACACGAAAGTGATGCGAACTTCGCTCCTTATCGGGATCGTTCATCAACGGTGCGCTAATTTTGATAACCGGAACCCGCAAGTCGCCGGGCATTCGATCATCAACAGATCCAACCGACCATACTATATCATCAACCTTTTAAAGGTTAAACAGAAATACATGAAGAGTTGGTTGAAGACGTTGGTCGTAGTGCTTGCATGCCTTCAAGCTGTGTTCGGTGCAGCACAGACGGATAGCCTGCATCGCTATTACCATCCGAACGGGCAGGTGGCCAGCGAAGGTGCCTTGATCAATGGTAAACCCGAAGGGCAATGGCGCAATTATTACGATACGGGGGTTCTCCGCAGTGAGGGTGTCAGACGCGAGCTCTTATTGGAAGGCGTGTGGAAGTTCTACGACACGAAAGGAAGACTGGCCAGCTCGATCACCTATATGGGCGACAAGAAGAACGGGCCTGCGCTGAAGTACGATTCCACGGGAGTTCTGCTGGCAGAAGAAGTGTTCGTGGATGACCTTCGGGAAGGCGTGGCCAAGTACTACCATGTCAATGGGGTGCTGCATAAGGAGGTTCCTTTCAAAGCCGGCAAAGAAGAGGGTAGGGGTTACGAGTATGCCGAGGATGGGCGCATCATCTCCTTGCTGCAATATGGTGCGGGTCTGTTGCGCAAGCGTGAGGATATCAACCGTGTGGACGCCATGGGTCTGAAACAAGGCCCATGGAAAGAGTTCCATGCGAACGGAAAGGTCAAGTGGGAAGGTACTTACGTGGATGGTGAGCGCCAGGGTCTTTTCAAGGAGTACGATGCGCGTGGAAGTCTGAAGGACATGGTGAAGTTCGATAACGGGGTGAAGGACGAACAGGCTTCCCAAGCACAGATGCTGGACATCAAACGCACGTACCACCCCAACGGTAAGGTGGCCAGTATGGGCAGTTACTCCAGGACAGGCAAGAAGGAGGGGCTCTTCCGCGATTTCAATGAGAAGGGAGAGGCCACAACGGCTAGCATTTACGCCAGTGATCAACTACTGAGTCAGGGAACCGTGAATGATGTAGGTGCCTTGGAAGGCGAGTGGACCGAATTCTACATCACCGGCGAGAAGCGTGCACAAGGAAGCTACAAGGCAGGCAAGAAAGAAGGGGATTGGACCTTTTTCCACCGCGCTGGTGGCGTAGAGCAGAAAGGCAAGTACCAGAACGGCCTACCGCAGGGGACCTGGGTCTGGTACTATGAGGACGGCAAGAAACACCGCGAGGAGCTCTACCGGAAAGGCAAGGAGGATGGAGCATCCGTGGAATATGACGAGGAGGGCAATGTGATCGTTCAGGGTGACTACATCGACGGCCTAAAGGACGGTAAGTGGTTCTACAAGGTCGGCGACCACCAGGAAGAAGGAGTGTACAAGGACGATCTGAAGGATGGCGAGTGGGTGTACACCTACGACAACGGGAAGAAGTACTTCGTGGGTTCGTTCCTGAACGGAGAGCCCAATGGCAAACACAAATGGTATCATCCCAATGGCCAGTTGAAACTGGAAGGGAGGTATAGCCTCGGACTGGAACAAGGTGATCACATCCACTACAACGAACAGGGTATCCCCGTCACCGTGGTGAAGTTCAAGGATGGTGCGGAGATCAAGATCGATGGGGAGCGTATACCCGCACCGTATACGATAGACGATATCACTCCTTGACCACGCTCAGCCCCGACTTCTGTAAGTTCGTGGCATGGTAGGCAAGGGAGGGCCTGGAGGAGCCCCAGCGGTGCAACATTCCATGGAGCAGGCGTACGCTGAATTGCAGCGGCAGTACGAGCAGCTGGTGAGCAGGAATCTGGCGGGTGTCTACCGTACTACCATGGATGGCCGATTCCTGGAGTGCAATGATGCGTTGGCGAGGATACTGGGGTATTCCGACCGTAACGAACTGCTGTGCTCTCAAGCGCTTTCCATCTATCCTACTGCGGCCGACCGCGAGCGTTTCCTCCAGGACCTTCTGCGGGAAAAACAACTGATCAACTACGAGCTGTCCCTGAAACACAGGAACGGGAGGCTGGTGGATGTACTGGAGAACGTGTTCCTCGATGTCATGGAGGATGGTACGGCCACCATTCAAGGGACCTTGATCGACATCACCGCGATCAAGCAGGCCGAAATGGAGCAAACCTCGCTCACCGCCAGCTACCGAAGTCTGGTGGAGCACATGCGCGATGGGGTAATGGTGGTGCGCGACGGAAGGATACACTACGCGAACCCTGCCGCACAGCGCCTGATGGGACAGCCTCTGATCGGTATGGACTTGTCTGGATCGTTCGCTGAAGCCGATGCACGGGCGGTGCAGGAAATGGTCAAGGCATCTGGCTCGGAACCCGCTTCAGCGCCCCTGATCGTTCGATCGCGCAACGATAGCACGTCCGAGGTCGGGCTCTATGCCACGAAAGCCCTCTTCGAGGGCGCCTCGGCCGTTCAGGTCACCATCCAGGACGAACAAGCCAGACAGAACCTGCTTCGTGAGCGGCTACGGGTGCAAATGGCCGAAGAGGTGAACCAGGTGCTGCGCCAAGAGATCGAAGAGCACAGACGCACTCAGGACGCCTTGCGTCGGTCCAGACAATTCGCCCGCAGCCTGGTCGACAGCTCGCTGGATATGATCATGGCCGCCGACCCGGAGGGTTTGATCACCGAATACAATCCAGCGGCCCAAATGCGCTTTGGTTATGAAGCACATGAGGTGATGGGTACCAGCACCAACAAGCTGTATGCGGACCCAACCGAGTATGCGCGGATCCAACACGAGCTCAATACCTACGGTGCTTTCACTGGTGAGGTGCGCAACGTGACGAAGGATGGTGAGGTTTTCACCTCATTCCTCGCTGCTTCGCGCCTCTTCGATGAGGATGGACAATTCCTTGGCGCCATGGGCGTGTCGCGGGATATCACCCGCATGAAGCAGGACCGCGAAGCGTTGCAAGCCAGCGAAGAGCGCTACCGCGACCTGTTCGAGAACGCCACCGACCTGATCCAAAGCGTGGATCCCGAGGGTCGCTTCCAGTACGTGAACACGGCTTGGAGGCGTGCCTTGGGTTATATGGAGCGGGAGGTGGGGTCCCTTCGGTTGAAGGATGTGGTGCATCCTCTTCATCTGGAGGCGTACGAAGAACGCCACGCACGTGTCATGGCGGGAGAAACGGTCGAACGCATCCGTACGGTGTTCGTGGGCAAACAGGGCCAAGAGGTACACGTGGAAGGCACCACCAACCTGCGCAGTGTGGATGGAAAGCCGGTGGCCACCCGAAGCATATTCACCGATATGACCCACGTGGACGCCGCCCGGGCCAAAGTCCAGGAGCACGAAGCCAAATTGCGTGCGCTGTTCGAAAGCAGCGAACACATGTTCTGGACGGTGGACCCGCAGATCAAACTCACCTCCTACAACCGCGGGTATAGCGACATGATCGAACGGCTGCATGGCAAGCGACCGGAGATCAATACGGACCCCACAAAGCCCAGGGCGCTCTTCGCCTCCACGGAATACCATGCGTTCTGGGAGGAGAAGTACAGCCACGCGTTCAAAGGCAAGCCCATGCGCTTCGAGACCGATCGCGTGGATCAACATGGGCGCCGGGTCTGTAATGAGATCTTCCTGAGCCCGGTGTTCGGCTCGGATGGTCAGGTGACGGAAGTCTTCGGTGTAGGCCACGAGATCACCGAACAAAAGCTGGCCGAGGACCTCGTGCGACACCAAGCCGCGAGGATCAAAGCCATCTTCGAGAATGCCGCGAACGTGATGATCTGGACCTTGAACAAGGACTTCCGGATCACCTCCTTCAACGAGCACTTCCTGCGAACCACGGACCGCCGGCTCGGCATCCAGTTCAAAGACGGGGATGACTTCATCGGCACCATGCGGGAGCGCGTGGCCAGTGGTGCCGCCGAACCAGCGATCGCGCAGTTCAAGGCAGCGCTTAAGGGCGCACCGCAACAATTCGAGGTGGAACTGCGCGGTGACGAAGGCCGATCGGTCTGGGTCGAGTGCTTCCTCAACCCTATCGCGGGGGACAAGGGCGTGAAGGAGATCTCGTGCATGGCCTATGGCATCACCGACCGGAAGGAGGCGGAATTGAAGCTCCGCCAAAGCCTTGGGGAGAAGGAGGTATTGCTGAAGGAGGTGCATCACCGCGTGAAGAACAACCTCCAGGTGATCAGCAGCATCCTGAGCCTGCAGACCGCCCATGTGGATGGTGATGAGCGCATTCTGGAGCTCTTGCGCGTGAGCCGAGACCGCATCCGCAGCATGTCCTTCATCCACGAAAGCCTCTATCAGAACAAGGATTTCAGCTCCATCGATCTCGGCAGCTACATCGATGGGCTCAGCCGGAACCTTGTGATGAGCTATAGCCTTACGGGCAATATCGCTTTGGAGCGCGATCTTAAACGGGTCGAGCTGGTCCTGGACCAAGCCATACCCTGCGGGCTCATCCTCAACGAGCTCATCAGCAATGCCTTCAAACACGCGTTCCCCGGAGGACGGGCCGGGGTGGTCCGGATCGGATTGAACCTTCAGGGGGAACAGGTGTCCATCACCGTTCAGGACGATGGTGTGGGCCTTCCGGAAGGCTTCAGCGCGAAGAACGACGGCAACCTCGGACTCGAACTCGTACGGACCCTGGTGGATCAACTGGACGGAAAGCTGGAGGTGAAGACTGGCGCAGGCGTCGCCTATTTGCTTACCTTTGAACGTTACCGATAGAACATGGCGCAGACGAATGTCCTCGTAGTCGAGGACGAGAGCATCGTAAGCAAGGACATCCAACACAGCCTGAAGAAACTCGGGTACAACGTGGTGGGTGCGGCCAACAATGGGGAAACGGCGGTCAGCCTTGCGCTGGAGCATCAGCCGGACATCATCCTCATGGACATCATGCTCAAGGGCGAGATGAACGGTATAGAGGCCGCTGATGCCATCCGCAAGGAAACGAACATCCCGGTCATCTTCCTCACGGCCTACGCCGACGAAAGCACCTTGGCCAAAGCCAAAGTGACCCAGCCCTACGGGTACATCATCAAGCCGTTCAAGGAGATCGACATCCACACGTCGATCGAGATGGCGCTGTACAAGCACAAGAAGGAGACCGAAGTGCTGAAGGAGCGCGACCTGCTCTATTCCCTCGTGGAGAACAAGGAGGCCGCCGGTGCGCGCGACATCATGTTCGTGAAGAGCAACAGCCGCTTGGTGAAGCTGAAGACCAGCGACATCTACTTCATCGAAGCGCTGAAGGATTACGTGGTGATCAATACGCTGAACACCCGTTACACCGTGCACAGCACCATGAAGGACATCGAGGCGAAGCTGCCCGAGGCCGACTTCATTCGCGTGCACCGCAGCTTCATCGTGCGTCTCGATAAGATCGTGGCCATCGAACAGCCCAACCTGATCCTGGAGAACGATAAGAAGGTGATCCCGATCGGTGGTAGCTACAAGGACGATCTGGCGAAGCGCCTGAACCTCGTCTAGCCAGCGATATTGGCTCCAGGTGGATACATCGGCAGAAACAAGTATTGGCTAAGCCTCTACAGCGTTGTTTGTCGTCTGCTCAAAGGGCGACGGCCCCTGTTGTTGGATCGCGAGAAGCATTCGAATAGAGGAAGGGGTGCATCGCCGGCCCTAAGCCATAGCGAGCGTTCTATTTTTACGAGCATCGTAGGGGAATGGGTCGGGCTCGCGGACGATGATGACAGCATCGAGGAAATGCGAGGTTTCAATCCCAACGACGAGGCGGCCCTTAAGCAGTACGTTTTGCGAACCATTGGCATGTCCGATCAAAGTGTTGAGCAAAAAGCAATGCGTCTCCGCGTTTTCAACAAGTTCGCAGGCCTGAGCCGAATTGAACAGGAGGATATTTGGGATGGCTATCTCCCGCCCTTTAATTTACCAGAAGACACTTCTGTTCTTTATGGGTTGATTCGTGAGCGGATTGAAAACTCCTCGGCTGCTCCTTCTTCATAAGCGCGGCATCGGCTGTCATAGACCCAGTAGCTCAACGACGTTTCTTCCCCTTCTTGGCCTTCGGTGACTGCTTGGGCTTCTTTCCCTTGGCGGTGGCCTTTCGTGGCGCGATGGAGCGTCGCGCGAACTTGCCCGAGGTGGTGACCGGTGAAGAAGCCTCGCCCGTGAGGCTGAAATCCACGACGCGGCGGTCCATGTCCACGGCCTTGACGGTGACCTCCAACTCATCGCCCAACCGGAATTTCCGCCCCGTACGCTGGCCAACGACCATGTAGCGCTCCTTGTCGAACTTGAAGACATCTCCTGGAATGTCGCGCAGACCGATGAGCCCTTCGCACTTGTTCTCTTTCAATTCCACGTAAATGCCCCAGGTGGTGAGGCCGCTGATCACGCCTTCGAAGCTCTGGCCGATACGGGCCACCATGTATTCCGCCTGTTTGTACTTGATGCTCGCCCGCTCGGCGTCGCTGGCCTGTTTCTCCATGCGCGAACTGTGGCTGCAGCTCAGCTCCAACTCGCCACGATCCAACGGACCGCCTCCTGCGAGGTAATGGGCCATGGCCCGGTGCACCAGCAGGTCCGGGTAGCGGCGGATGGGGGAGGTGAAGTGCGTGTAATGCTCGAAGGCAAGACCGTAGTGCCCGATGTTCTCCGTGCTGTAGATGGCCTTCGCCATGCTGCGTATCGCCACCTGCTTGATGATGTTCTCCTCTTCGGTGCCTTTCACGTCCTTCAACAGGTCGTTGATGGCATGCGGAAGCTCGGATGCGTCGGCGTGGCGCAACGTGTAGCCGAAGCTCTTGGCCAAGGAGCGCAGCTGGTCGATCTTCTCGGGGTCGGGTTCATCGTGGATCCGGTAAACGAAGGGCCGAGCGCCGCGTTGATGGTGACCTTCTTTCCCGGCCGGTCGCTTATTCACCCAAGTGGCCACGCGCTTGTTGGCCAGCAGCATGAACTCCTCGATCAGCCAGTTCGCTGGCCCCATCACTTTCTCGTACACCCCGAGCGGTTTACCGTCCGCGTCCAGTTTGAATTTCACCTCGTTGCCTCCGATCTCCAGTGCGCCATTGCCGATGCGCTCTTTTCGGAGGATCTGCGCCAGACGGTGTAGCAGCAGCACCTCATCCTGGAACGCGCCTTCGCCCTTCCCATCGATGATCGCCTGGGCTTCGGCATAGGCGAACCGGCGGCGGGAACGCATCACCGTTCGACCGAACCATTCGCCCTTGATCCGGGCTTGGTCGTCCAGCTCGAAGATGGCGCTGAAACTCAGCTTGTCCGTATCGGCGTGCAGCGAACACAGGTCGTTGCTGAGCTTCTCGGGTAGCATTGGCACTACGCGGTCCACGAGGTACACGCTTGTGGCGCGGCTGGCGGCTTCCATGTCCAGCACGCTTCCGGGTGTCACATAATGGCTCACATCGGCGATGTGCACGCCCACCTCCCAGTGTCCATTCTCGAGTTTGCGCACGCTCAGAGCATCATCGAGGTCCTTGGCGTCGTCCGGATCGATGGTGATGGTGGGGATGTTGCGCACATCGCGTCGACGCGCGACCTCGTCCACCGTTGCTCCATCGCGGATCTCGGTGGCCGCGCGTAGTACGCTCTCCGGGAATTCCAAGGGAAGGCCGAACTCGGCCAGGATAGCGTGCATTTCCACGTGGTGCTGGCCAGCGCGGCCGAGGACCCGGACCACCTTACCACGGGGTTCATCCCGGGCATCCTTCCATTCCCCAAGTTCGATGATGGCTTTGTCTCCCTCCACGGCCCCGTTCACCTCCGCCGCTGGTATCACGAATGGCCGCTGCACGCGTTGGTCATCGGCCACCAGGATCATCCGGCCTTGGTGTTTATGCACAGTGCCCACGAATTCAATGCGGCGCCGTTTCAAGACCTTCACCACTTTGCCCTCGAGCCTCGAGCCACGCCCTCCGATGAGTTTTATGGCGACGGTATCGCCATGAAGGGCCGTTCCGATGTCGCGCTGCTGCACATAGACGTCATCTTCCCCGCCGCCCAACCGCACGTAGCCCGCCCCACTGGCGATGATGTCGATGGTACCCTCGGCCGAATCCTTGCCGCCTGTGACCGTATACCGTCCCTTTTTTCCGCTCTCGATCCGGCCCTCATCCAACAGGAGGTCGATGGCGTCGAAAACTTTGTATCGCTGGCTTTTCTCCCTGATACCCAGCTGCAAAGCCAGTTGCTGGCTGGTGACACCCGCGTGGCCAGCGGATCGGATGGCGGCTAGAACCTGTTGTACGAATGGGTCTGGCTGGGAAGAACGTCGGTTCAAGATGGGGTGGATCGTCGAGCATAAGGCCGACGGTCTAAAGGTAGGTGCGCCGATCGTTAGCATCCCGTTGATGCTCATGTGGAAAACACCACCACCAACAGCTGTTGATAACCTCCGGAAGTTCACTACATTTGCAGCCCTTTTCGGGACATCCCACCACTTCCACCATGCAGGAAAGCGCCAAGATCTTCAGCGGTACCGCCACCCGGTACTTGGCCGAGAAGATCGCCGCCAGCAACGGCGAGCGCTTGGGTGAGGTATTGGTGAGCCGGTTCAGTGACGGGGAATTCCAGCCCAGCTTCGAGGAAACGGTGCGCGGTGAACTGGTCTTCATCGTTCAAAGCACGTTCCCCCCGAGCGACAATCTCTTCGAGCTGTTGCTCATGGTGGACGCCGCCAAGCGCGCCAGTGCCAAACGGATCGTGGCCGTGATGCCTTATTTCGGCTTCGCGCGGCAGGACCGCAAGGACAAGCCGCGGGTTTCCATCGGGGCCAAGTTGGTGGCGAACATGCTCACCGCCGCTGGTGTGGATCGGATCATGACCATGGACCTCCATGCCGACCAGATCCAAGGTTTCTTCGAGGTGCCGGTGGACCACCTCTTCGCCAGCAGCATCTTCCTGCCCTACATCAAGGAGCTTGCCTTGCCCGAGTTGGTGATGGCCGCACCCGATACGGGTGGCACCAAGCGCGCCAACGCCTATGCCAAACACCTCGGTTGCGAGATGGCCATCTGCTACAAGCAGCGCAAGGTGGCCAACCAGATCGAGAGCATGACCGTGATCGGCGACATCAAAGGCAAGAACGTGGTGCTCGTGGACGACATGTGCGACACCGCGGGTACATTGACCAAGGCGGCGGACATGATGATGCAACAGGGCGCCACCAGCGTGCGTGCCGTGTGCACCCATGCCGTGCTCAGCGGTGAGGCCTACGAGCGCATCGAGCGCAGCGCCCTTACGGAACTCATCGTTTCCGATACCATTCCGCTGAACGCCGAAAAGGCCAGCGCGACCAAGAAGATCAAACAGCTCACCGTGGCAGGCCTCTTCGGCGACGTCATCAAGCGTGTACAGAGCCACGAGAGCATCAGCAGCCATTTCATCGTAGCATAACAACCCGGCCATGAACACCATCGCCCTTTCCGGAACCCCCCGCACCAACCTCGGCACCAAGTACGCCGCCCAACTGCGTCGCAGCAAGCATGTGCCCTGCGTGCTCTACGGTGGAGAGACCCCTGTTCACTTCAGTGTGGAGGAGGCTGCCCTCAACAAGCTCGTTTTCACCCCGGAATTGAACGGTGTGGAGATCGATATCGATGGCCGCAAGATCCTGGCATTGGTCAAGCAGAAGCAGTTCCACCCGGTCACCGATAAGGTGATCCACGTGGATTTCGTGGAGCTGAACGAAGGCAAGGAGACCACGGCTTCCCTCTCTGTGCGCTTGAAGGGTCAGCCCATCGGTGTGCGTAAAGGAGGCAAGCTCAGCCAGCCTATGCGCCGTATCCGCGTGAAGGGAGTGCCCAGCAAGATCCCGGGACACATTGAACTCGACATCGCCGACTTGGACATCAACAAGAGCATCCAGGTGAGCGACCTGAGCTTCGATGGCATCACCTTCATGGAGCGTTCCGAGGATGTGGTGGTGGCCGTGAAGATGGCGAAGAAGGTGGAGGAAGCCGCTGCTGCGGGTGCTGCTCCTGCTGCTGCAGGCGCCAAGGCCGCTGCGACCCCGGCTGCTGCCGCCAAGCCCGCAGCCGCCAAACCGGCCGCGAAGAAGTAAGGCCCGGATCGATCGTGCATGGTGCCACTTCGTGGGCCCTCATGGCGATCCTGAAAGGAAGTTCGACCACAAGGCCTTCGCAGCAAGCGGAGGCCTTGTTCTTTTGAACCCACACCCTCCATGAAGTATCTGATCGTAGGCTTGGGCAACCCAGGTGATGAATACGCCGAGACCAGGCACAACATCGGCTTCCAGGTGCTGGATCACCTGGCGCGGTTGGCCGAGGTACGTTTTTCCGCAGACCGCTATGGGGACCGCTCCGAAATGAGGCACAAGGGCCGCACGTTCGTCCTGATCAAGCCGAGCACCTTCATGAACCTGAGCGGTAAAGCGGTGCGCTACTGGATGGAACAGGAGAACATCCCCGCCGATCGGCTGATGGTGATCACCGATGACCTGGCCCTCCCTTTCGGTGCCATACGGATCAAACCCAGTGGTGGGGCGGGCGGTCACAACGGCCTCACCAGTATCATCCAACTCATGGGCAGTGAGGCATTCCCACGTCTTCGTTTCGGGATCGGGAGCGACTTCCCGAAAGGCCGCCAAAGTGAATATGTGCTCGGTGTATGGAATGAGGTGGAGCGGAAGACGCTCGGGGATCGGATCGAACTTGCCGGTAAGGCCGTCTTGCAGTTCGGGCTCCTTGGGATCGACCAAGCCATGAACGGTTTCAATAAGCGGTAGCAGACGCCCCGGCGGGGCTGCTTAACTTAGCGGCCGTTGAACCCCGACCGCACCAAAGGCCAAAACCATGCTGAGCAAGAAGATCGAAGCAGCCCTGAACGGACAGGTGGCCATCGAGGCCGCCAGTAGCCAAGCTTACCTAGCCATGGCCTCTTGGGCCGAGAACCAAGGCTTAAGTGGTACGGCGGCCTTTCTCTACAAGCACAGTGACGAGGAGCGCATGCACATGCTCAAGCTGGTGAAGTTCATCAATGAGCGTGGTGGCCGGGCCGTGATCCCCGCCCTGAAACAGCCGGGCACCAACTTCAAGTCCATTACGGACATTTTCCAAGCATTGCTCTACCACGAGACCAAGGTGACCCAGGAGATCAATAGCGTGGTGGACACCTGTTTGAAGGAGAAGGATTATACCACCCACAACTTCATGCAGTGGTACGTGAGCGAGCAGATCGAGGAGGAGGCCTTGGCGCGTACCCTCATCGACAAGCTGAACCTCATCGGCAACGACAAGGGCGGGCTGTACTTGTTCGATCGAGACCTGCAGGGTATGAGTGCCGCTAATGCAGGTGGCGGCAAGCCGGCATAGTTATCCGGGTCACTCCCAAGGCCAGTCGCCTCCGATCCGAAGTGGGCCTTCCAAGCCCTCTTCGACCAAACGGCCCTTTAATCCATCTTTAGTAAAGTGGGCGGGCAGGCTTGCAGCACTGGCCAGTTCGTAGATCAGGGCGCCTACGAATCGAACGTTGTTGGTCATGGCCTTGGGCTCCACCAGGTGGATGTCGTCACAACTGCTGTGGTAGCACCCATACACATGCTTTCCAAGGTCGTTAAGGGGGTAGATGACCGGGACGCCCTTCAATAGGAAAGGCTGGTGGTCGCTGTGCAACCAGAGCTCCTCCGAGGCGCGCCCCGCGAAGGAGGCGCTATCAATGCGCCGTATCCGATCACAGGCATCGGTGACAAGGTTCTTCCAGCCCGCAGGCCCACCCACACCGAAACCTTGAGGGTTACCACTCATGTCCAGGTTGATCATGCACCGGATGCGCGACAGGTCGCCACTCCGTTCGTAATGGTCCACCAAGTGTCGGGATCCGAGTAGGCCTTGCTCTTCGCCCATGAAGAGGACGAACCGGATGGTGCGTTCCGGCATGAAGGGCATGCTTTTCATCAGGCGCGCGAGATCCAGGATGGAGAATGCGCCCAACCCATTGTCGGTAGCACCCGTGGCGAGGTCCCAACTATCGAGATGGCCGCCGACCAGGATGACATCATCGGGGAACTTGGATCCACGTATTTCGGCTACGATGTTCCGGGCGGTCACCTCTTGGCTCGTATTGCGCATGTCCAATCGCGCCACCAATGCCTCCCCTGCACTTAGGCGCTCCCGGAGCCGAGCGCCATCCTCCGCAGCCAGACAAGCGGCGGGGATGGATATGAGATCCCCATCGATGGACGCTGTGCCGGTCAACAGCACGCCACCCGATACTTGATTGACGAAGAGTATGGAAGCCGCTCCTGCATCCAGGGCCAAAGCCGCCTTCTCGCTACGGTGCAGGTTCTTGGTCCCTTCTGCGGCCGCCACCAAGCCGAGGCTGATCAGTAACGCAGCACCGTGGATCCGAGGCCCCAAGCGTTCCAGATCCTCGGGAAGTCCGTTGCCCGCGTCCACGATCGGCGCTTCCACCGAACAGGAGAGCGGCGTGTTGGCGAGCGCGACGCAGGCCATATGAGAAGAACCACGTCCGTCGCTGATGGTCAAGCCAACCGAGCCGCGGGCCCAGGCGTTGGCGGTGAACGGTACGGCATACACGGTATCCAGTCCAGAGGAGCGGAATAAGCTATCGGCCAAGTCCTCCGCCATGGAACCCTGGGCACTGCCTGTTAGGCGATGTCCGATATGGGCACTGGACCAAGCGAGCCATTCGTAGCCCTGTTCGCTCACCGAAGCCGCCGCATCGAACGCCCGAGCGCGGGTGCTTTGGGCTTCCACGTCAACAAGTTGGTGTTGACAGATGCAAAGCGCGGTCGCCCAGCGAAGCATGCGCATCCGCCTACTTTGCCACGTGTTGGTGAAGTTCGGCACGAGATCAGCTAAGGGGGGGCTCAAATCTAAGCCCTGGGCGATGACCGCATCCCGGTCCATACGCATCCTCCTGCTCACGCCCTTCTTCCTGTTCGCTGCGGTCCCACAACAGCCGCGCGAGGCAGAGAAGGACACCACGGCGATCCTGCAGGCGAACTACCTGTACAACATCGCCAAGCTGGTGGAGTGGAAGGATGCTTCAATGCGCAATGGGAACTTCGTTATCGGTGTGATCGGAAGCGCGAACTTGTACCAGGAGCTGATCAAACAGTACTCCACACGCACCATCGGAAAGCAACCCATCGAAGTACGGAAGCTACCCCGTTCCCCTGAGGTGGAGCGCTGCCACATGTTGTTCGTGGGCCGGAGCGATCTGGCTTTGTTGCCGGAGATCTACAAACGACTCAACGGCAAGCCGACCTTGGTGGTGACCGAGTACACAGGTGCTCTCGATGATGGCGCGGTGGTGAACTTCGTGAAGGTGGATAACCTGTTGAAGTATGAGATGAGCCTGTCCAATGCCCAGAAACATGGCTTGGTGGTGGGCCTTACTTTGAAGAACCTCGCACACCGCGTAGAGGAATGAAGCGTATCGCACATATCCTTCTGCTCCTGCTGATGCTCGGCGGTGTGGCGCGCGGCCAGGGTGACCCGTTGGTCGAAGCGTTGCGCAACTACCAGAGTGGCGCACTGAACGAAGCGAAAGTGCTCGTCGATGAGGCGGTGGCCAGCCCTCAACATGCACAGAACGCGGAAGCGTGGCTGCTTCGGGGGTTCATCTATAAGGATGCGTATAAGGCCGCCACTGCCGCGCAGCAAGGAGACCCCTTGCGGGAGGAGGCGCTCAAGAGCCTATACCGGTGCATCACCTTGGACACCGCTGGGACCTACAAGGAGAACGCCACTCAGGCCTACGATTTCTTGACGCGGTCCTATTTCAACGATGCCGCCAAAGCGTTGAATGAGATGAACGAGGTCCGTGCCATGGAGGTCTTCCCGAAGTTCAAAGAAGCCGCACTATTGGTGGACCCGAAGGCTGATCTGCGGCTGCGCGAGATCGAATTCACCAATGCGCTCGGCACCGTATTCACCAAGCGCTTCAATACCGACCGGACGGATACCACTCTCTTCGCGCGAGCCGTCGAGGCGTATACGAAGGTGCTTGAATTGGACCCGGAGAATTACGGGGCCAACTACAATCTGGCCACCTTGTACTACAACCGCGGGGTGTACAACATCCAACGGATCGACGCGGAGGATGAGATCCCGACGATCCTTGAGGTGCAACAGGCGAGCCGGGAGTACTTCCAGAAAGCGCTGCCCTACATGCTGAAAGCGCACGACATGAATCCCTCACGGCGGGAAACCCTGCTCGGGCTTGAGGGCATCTATTACAGCCTTCAGGACCAGGAAAGCTCGGACAAGTTCAGGCAGCTCTTCGAGGAGATGCCTCCCGAGGAGGATCGTTGACCCACCATGCGCATACGCCTCACCATCGGCCGAAGGATCGGGATGGGCTTTGGCCTGTTCATCTTCTTCGCCTTGTTGGTGGTGATCCTCACCAACAGCACGCTGGAGCGGAGCCGGAACATCAACGACCAGATCAATAACGTCTACTCGCCGAGCGTGGATGCGTTAGTGAGGCTGCGCAACCTCACCGTGAACGCGCACATGCTCATCAAGCATTGGGCGTTGCTCGAGAGCCGCGCCGACGCGCCTGAAAAGACGAACCTCGTCGACCTTACCAATCGTGAACTCCCACAGCTGCTGGACCAGATCGATACGCTCATGGCCGATTGGGAGCATGAAGAGGTGGCGTTGATGGGTCAGATCACCGTTGAAATGCGTGAGCTGTTCGATCTGCACGAGCGCATCAAGGTCCTCCTGCCCTCGCTGGAGAGCTACAGTGACCCCTTCATCCATATGGAGCGGAACGACATCGCCGAGGAGGGCGGCCCGCTCGATCAAAGCATGCAAAAGGTCCTTGCGGACCTCGACCGGTTGCTGGAGATGCAGGAAGGGAAACGGATGGCCCTGGGCAGCGGCATGATCAGGAGCTTCGACTCCTTGAAATTCTTCGTGCTGTACATGGGGATCGGTCTTGTGGTGGTGGGTGCCGTGGCGGCCTTCTTCATCGTGCGCGGGATCGTGACGCCGGTGCAACGCCTGCGAAGCGTGCTGCTCAGTTTGGGACGGGGAGTGTTCCCGAGGAACAAGGTGCGTACGACCAATGACGAGATCGGTGACATGAGCAAGGCCCTTACCTCATTGGTGGAAGGGTTGCGGCGTACGACCGAATTCTCGCACGCTGTGGCGGCAGGCGACTTCGAGGCCAGCTATCAACCGCTCAGTGACGAAGACATGCTAGGGCATGCACTGCTGAAGATGCGCGATGAACTCGGCCAACGGGAGCGCACGTTGGAGCTGAAGGTGCAGGAACGCACGGAGGAAGTCGTACGACAGAAGGAGGAGGTGGAACGCCAAAGCCGCAAGGTGGTGGAACTTTACAAGAACGTGACCGACAGTATCCGGTACGCCAAGCGGCTACAGGATTCCATTCTGCCGCCCGAAAAGCGGATACGTGAGCTTTTGCCGGAATCCTTCGTGTATTACCGCCCCAAGGACATCGTCAGCGGTGACTTCTATTGGGTCGACCGGGTCAATGGTCGGGTGGCCTTCGCTGCCGTGGACTGCACTGGACATGGAGTACCCGGCGCCTTCATGAGCCTGATCGGTCACAATGGTCTCAACCAGGCCATTCGTGAGCGGGGAGCAGGACGGCCCTCTGAGGTATTGAAAGTCCTCAACAAGCTGGCTTTTGAGGCCCTGCACAAGGATCGTGAGCAGTTCCTGGTACGTGATGGTATGGACATGGCACTGTGCAACTACGACCCTTCTCGGAGGGTCTTGGAATATGCTGGTGCCAACTCTCCGCTTTACATCGTACGCGGAACCGAGGTGTTGCGCTTCCAACCGGACAAACGCCCCATCGGAAGCTTCGAACTGGATGGTCAGGATTTCACGGACCACCGCATCCTCCTCGAGCAGGGGGACATGGTCTACCTGTTCTCCGATGGTTATGCGGATCAGTTCGGCGGGCCCAAGGGCAAGAAGTTCCTCTACAAGCGCTTCCGCGACCTCCTCTTGGAGATCAGCCGTTATCCAGCCGAACGCCAGAGCAGCATGCTGGAGGAGGCCTTCCGCGGATGGCGCGGCGTGCATGAGCAGGTGGATGACATCCTGGTCATCGGCATGCGCGCTTGACACCAAGTGCCGGCGTACGACCGTTTCGCACTCAAAGCCCGCCAGCGGGACTTTTTGCGGTTCCGGTCAGCTGGGTAGTTCCCTTCTTTTGGAGAATAGCGCCACGGATCAGCCTTGCATCGTCCATCCGCCTCCCACGCCTGTGGCGATCGGATTCATGCAGACCACGGGGATCTGGGCCTCATTGGCGATCACCTCCTGCTCGTAGGGTACGCCGAGCACACCGAAGATGTTCCCCTCGGTCAGGTTCATGATCGCGATCAGGTCCGCATCGATCTCCACGGAGTGCCGCACCACGGCCTTCACGAAATCGCTGCTGTCCGACTTGGCAATGGTGGCCACGTGTTCGATACCGCGCTCGGTGAGGTACTGGTCAGCGAACTTGATGTGGTTCAGCAACTGGTTATGCAGGAACTCATCGTCCTCTTTGGGCGTGATCAAATGCACTTTGCTCCCGAAGGTTTTGGCCATTTCGGCCACTACGGTGAGCTTTTGTCGGGTCTCTTTATGCAAGTCGAGCGGCACTACGATGTTACGATAGCCGACATCCTTGATCATGCGCTCCTGCACCACCACGAAGGGCACGTTGCTGCTCGTGATCACGCGCAGGGCACGGCTTCCGGTGATGAACTGCATGCCGCGCATCCCATGGGTACCCATGATGATGAGCCCAGCACCGACCTCCGCTGCGGCATCCCCGATATCCTCGTAGATGGAGCCGATGCGCACCAAGGGGGTCACGCTTACCGAGGCATTCCATTTCCTGGCCCGCTCTACCTCCAGATCCAGTTTGCGACGCGCCTCTTCCACATGGCTTTGCTTGTCCACCACGTGTACGATGTACACTGCTGCGCCGGTCTTGGCGGCCACGGTCATGGCATGGTTCAGTGCACAGTCTGCCACCTTGGTGAAGTCCGTGGGGACCAGGATCTTGCTTGTCGTATGGCTCATGGGTCGATTCCCTTGCAGGGGAGAGGATGAGTTGGAAAAGGCGGCTAAAGATAGAAAAGGGAGTCGCCGCGAAGCCCGAACCTCCGCCGTAAAACAAACGACAGCGAACAACTGCAAACGCATGTAAATGATGAACACACGGATCAGCCTCGGGTCCCATTCCTGCTTTGCACCGGTCAACAACGAAAAACAACGCAGACCATGAACACAACGATGAAGAACAAAGTGCAGCTGATCGGTAACCTGGGCAAGGATCCCGAGCTCAAGAACGTGGGCAACGGACAGGCCTTGTTGCGCTTGAGCTTGGCCACCAACGAACGCTACCGTACGGCGGAAGGAGAATGGAAGGACAACACCCAATGGCACCCCATCGTGATCTGGGGCAAACAAGCGGAGAAGCTTGCCAGCCAGGTGCGCAAGGGAAGCGGTCTTGTAGTCGAAGGACGCCTGGTGCAGCGCACCTACGAGTCCAAAGAAGGCGAGCGGCGATACAGCACCGAGGTGGTCGTGAGCGATTACCAGTTGTTGGGAGGGGCCAAGGTGACTGCGGCTGAAATGGCCTAGGTCGCCTCGAATTAGAAAGAAGGCCGTGGGATGGACCACGGCCTTCTTTTTTCAAGGCAGTACGACCACCCGTCTGGTGCCACGCGCGTCATCCGTACGCACCTCAAGGAGATACTCACCGGCTGTGATGCCATTGATCTCGACCTTTTGTTCCCCCGACCCCAGTGATCGCTCTATGACCGAGCGTCCTAGTACATCAAGTAATCGAAGGGACATTGCTGCATTCAACCCTGGTATCTCCACGGTGATCGAGCCGTGCGATGGGTTCGGCCAAACAGAGAGGTCGTCCAGCAAAAGTTCCTGTACCGCGGTGAGCGGTAGCACTTCATGTGTGCGACATACCAACGAAAAGCAGGTGTCCAAGTTGGCCATATCGAAGGCGCCGACGAGCAGGCAGGTCTGGTAGATACCGTTCATCGCATAGGAGTGAGAGCCTACCATGGTCGTGTCGTACTGACCATCTCCGTAAGACCAGATGCTCAACGCCGGATCCAGACCACTGGCGACGACGCTCGGCATGAACACGGTGGTCTCGCCATCGGAGACCACGCCGAAGTCGGCAAAAAGATCCGGACCACACGTACTGGCGTTACCATCCACCGATACCCAACGGCCGCTCGAGGATGCGCAATCCCCGAAGGTGCGGGTCAAGGTCACGAAGTGTGATCCGGGCATGGCCCATGTGTGGCTTGGTTGAGCTTCGGTGCTGAAGGTCCCATCACCGAACTCCCAGAGCCAAGTGCCTTCGGTCGGGAAGACCGACATCTCATAGAAAGTGCCTGTGTTGGTGCCGGCGCCCTGATAGCCGATCACCGATTGAAGCGATCCGCCACAATCGTTCAACGGCACGATGAGTTCCCTACATGAGGTCGATGAGCAGGATGGGTCTGGTCCGGAGGTGAGGGAAAGACAGACCGTATATGTTCCAGGTGCATCGAAGATGTGGTAGGGTTCAGGTACGCTGGAGGTACCATCGCCGAAGTTCCACATGGCCTCGGCCTCCAGACCGAAGGTGCGGGAACTGTCCTGAAAGGTGACGTAGGTTCCCGACGTGGTGTAGGTGAACGCGGGTCGCAACAGGACATCGCACAACGGTTGCGCATACCCCGATGCAGCAAGGAACCCCGCAAGAGCGAGCGGCAATGATCTAGCGAGGTGAACGACCGAATTCATGTTGCAAACGTATCTGGAAGCTGTACCCCTTCATGAGTGGAGCATCCGGTGAAGTGAAGGCCCTGAGCGGTGCGTAAAAGACCGGTTCTGCGTAGAGGGCCAGGTGCTCGGTGAGCGCGTAGCCCAGGCTAACGCCGATCTGTGTGCTCATTCGTGGGCGGAAGCGATCATCCACGCGCCGATCGGTCAGATCAATGATGCGCAGTCCTGCGTCGTTGACCTCGTTCACCAACGTGTTGCCCTCTCGCTGTGTGGGTATGTACGCCACCAAGCCCCCGAGCAGGCCGTATCGGAACCGCCGCAGATCACCGTGCCAGGCCACCGTCAAGGGGATCTGGATGGCGCCGTACCGGTTTCGGGCATCCGTGCGGCGCACTTCCGTTGGACGTGTGGTCATCAAAGTGTCGATGTTCCAGGTGTAGACCAGGTCTTCGGTGTTGTTGTACACCGTGGCGGTCCATGTGGTATCCACTTCGGTGAAGAGGGCCTCGGACACTTCTTCGTGCGTGAACGTGCTCCGTATGAGCTCAAGACCGGCCCCGGCGGAAATACTCCACCCGCTGCGCCAGCTGCGTCCGAGCTGCGCACCCCACTGGGTGGAGCCCCTCCACCGTTCAGCGGTGTTCAACGGTTCGGCATGCTGGCCGCGCCAAGTTCCCGTGCTCTGCCCCATTCCTGCGTAGAGACCAAGCCACCACTGACCGTTCGCTAACACATACGGCGCAGGCCGGCGCGCCAGAACGGGTGTTCCTGTTGTTGGCGCTGGAAGCACAGTGTACAAGAGGCTCAAGGCCACCGCATCTTCATCGGGGAGTCGTTGATCTTCGAGGTCTGCGGGAGTCGAACGCAGGTGTCTTGCACCGTCCACTTCGGACGTTGAAGGGCGCTGCTCTCGTGTACCTCCCCACATCGTACTATGCCCTCCGGAGCTCTGGACCGTGACCGAAGTCTCCGCGGCCGAAGAGCTGTTGCGCTTCGCATTCGTTTCGCGGACATCGTCGGGTTCTTGGCCACGCTCCGATAGGGTCTTGCTGTTGCTGATCAGTCCCTGTGCGGCAGCTTGAGGTTCGAAGGCCTCCGGCGTTGTTCGTGGATCCGTGCGGCTCGACTCAACAGAGGCGACCGCATATTGCTTTCCGCTGCTGTCCTCGGGGATAGGCGCTTCCGACACTTCCTGCAGTCTGCTGGAGGAGCTGGAGATCTCGCTAATGGGCGACACGTTTCGTTCCGTGAGGTACGTCTTCGTTCTCTGCTCATTCCCGGTGTGCGGCAGGAATAGCTGACTTGCGCTGGACACAGCGAGCACTGCACCCACTAGGAGCACAGACCATGAGCGCCATGTGCTGCCCGCGGCCGTACCGGCATCCCAGCCCAGTTGTCGGGCAAGGGCATCGCGCACGGCACCCGGTGGTGCGGCCTCTGCGTCGTACAACGCTTTGAAGCGTTCGTCAATGGGATGTTCTTCCCGCATGATGCAAGACTTCTTTTCGTTCGATCCGGGCCTGCAGATAACTACGGGCCTTTGAAAGTTGGCTGCGCGAGGTGCTTTCGCCACAGCCCAGCATGGCGGCGATCTCGGCATGGTCAAAGCCTTCGATCGCGTACAGATTGAAAACATGCCGGTACCCATCGGGTAGTTCGGCGATGAGTTTCATGAGTTCTTGTTCTCCCAGGTTGTCGATGGCGAGGGATTCCACGGGCGATTCGGGTAGGTTCTCCATGCCGAAGCGCTCTTGCTGGAAGGACTTCTTCCGGTATTGGTTGATGGCTGTGTGTACCATGATCCGTCGGATCCAACCTTCCAACGAGCCCTCCATCCGGAACGCAGGCAACTTCTCAAAGACCCGGATGAAGCCCTCCTGCATCAGGTCCTGTGCCTCCAGCTGGTGCCGGGCATAGCGCAGACACACGGCGTACATACGCCGTGCGTACCGCGTGTACAGGGTCTCCTGACAACGGCGGTCCCCACCCAGGCAACCCTGGACGAGCTCTCGTTCGTTCGGTTCGCGCAAACCGGAAAGGCCTTTCCGTGAACAAGACAGGGTTCCGGGTCGGAACGCTGCCTGCCCGGAGGGCCACCTGCAAGGTACAGCAACCGGCTCTGTAAGAAGGAGTTCACTATCCGACCAGGCCACTGACAACAAACGACAGCATCCGTTGGACAAACGCCTATAACCGCATA
Organism: Flavobacteriales bacterium; assembly: GCA_016787995.1. Classification (GTDB taxonomy): domain Bacteria; phylum Bacteroidota; class Bacteroidia; order Flavobacteriales_F; family PHOS-HE28; genus PHOS-HE28. Next base: position 35,128 of record JAEUTB010000149.1, read on the forward strand.
CAAGTGGTTATCAGCCGACTAAGGCTACCCCGTCGCTGAACGTTTGCATCGTCGTTCGGCAACAGCACCGGCGGCGGAAACGAAAAGTCACACTAAACACACAAGTCCCATGAACACGCTGAAGAACAAAGTGCACCTGATCGGCAACCTCGGTTTCGACCCCGAAGTGCGGGAGATCGCAAAAGGGCGCAAGGTGGCCCGCATCTCCGTGGCCACGAACGATAGCTACCGCAATGCCAGCGGAGAACGCGTCACCGATACCCAGTGGCATACCGTGGTGGCTTGGGGTACCACGGCCGAAGCGGTGGAGCGTATGCTTCGCAAAGGATCGCCCGTGGCCCTCGAAGGCCGCCTGGTGCACCGCAGCTACGAGACCAAGGAAGGCATGAAGCGCTACATCACCGAAGTGGTCATGAACGATTTCCAACTCCTGCAGCCCAAACAAGAAGCGGCCGCCTGAGCGGAGCGCCCCCTGAATGAGAAGCGGTCCCGATCTTCGGGGCCGCTTCTGCTTTTCCAGCCCACCATGTCCGGGACCACCACAAAACCTCGCCGCAAGAAACGTTGGCTGATCGCACTGGTCGGCTTCCTCATCACCGTGCTTCTGGTGGTGGCGCTGTTGCTTCCTTACATCCTCAAGCGTTATATCGAAACGAACAGCGAGGCTTGGATCGACCGGAAGGTCACCATCGACCGGATCATCCTGAACCCCTTCACCTTCCGCTACGCCATCATCGGGGTCACCTGCTACGAGCCGAAGAGCGAGGAGGTCTTCGTGTCGTGGAAGAGCATCAGCGTCCGCAGCGATCTCTGGGCCGGTTTCCTAGAGAACAATTGGCGCTTCACCGGCCTGCGGATCGAGGCGCCGTATTTCCACATCGTGCAGAACGGCGATCGCTTCAACTTCAGTGATCTGCTCGAGCTTGGAGAGGACGATACGGCCGCGCCCGATCCTGCTGCGCCCGTGCGATTCAGCATGGAGGACATCGTGCTGAACGACGGCCGCCTCGATTACAAGAGCGATGTGCTCGCCGCTCCCGTTGGACTCAAGAACCTCATGGCCACGAGTACCATCATCTCTTCGGAGAACGCGCGGATGGACTTCGCCCTGGGCTTCGACCTGACCGAAGGTGGCCGATTGGATGGGGGCTTCATGCTGGATACCGAAAAGTCGCTCTATGGTATCGCTGCGGAGCTGAAGGCCTTCGCCATGCCCCAGCTGTTGCCCTATCTGCAGGACTTCTTCGCATGCCAAGAACTGAACGGTGCGATGGATCTGAAATTGAACCTGCTTGACAGTTATGCCGATAGTACGAGCCTGAGGCTCAGCGCCGGCCTTGACCTGCACGATGTCGTGCTCGTCGATCCGTACAGCGACAAGCTCTTCAGCTTGAAGAACGCCACAGCACGGCTGGATACCCTCGTGGCCAAGGACCAGCGCGTGGACATGGGCGAAGTGGTGCTGGATGGTGCGGACCTCAAGTTCGTGATGCTCGCCGATGGCACGGACAACTGGACGCGGTTGTTGAAATTGGATAGCACGACAGTCGCAGGCGATAGCAGCACTGCGCAACTGCAGGCGAGCGAGAGCAACGTATTCGTGCTACTGGCCGACTACATCAGCTACCTCGGCGAACAGATCGTGGCGAGCGACTACACGGCCAAGAAACTCGCGCTCAGCAATAGTGCCGTGCAGTTCGAGGATAACACACCCGCGCAGCCGTTCCGATATACGATCTCGGCCATCAATGTGAGCGCGAATCGGATCACCAGTGAGCAGGAGGCTGGGAAAGTCATGGCCAGCGCGCTGCTGCAAGAGACCGGCAAGCTGAAGGGCGATGCCGTTTTCGATCCGAAGAACATCCGCAACGTGACCGTGGACCTGACGGTGGATGAACTCGCGCTGAACCACCTGGATGCCTACGGCCGCTGGTACGCGGCGCATCCGTTGGAAGATGGTCTGTTGCGATACGTCACCAAGACCGTGGTTCAGGATGGCAAGATCGACTCGCAGAACCACCTGCGCGTGGACAAGATGAAGGTGGGGAAGAAGGTGGACGATCATGACCCCGAGATCTTCGTGTTGCCACTACGCCTGGCAGTGGGGCTACTGAAGGACGTGAATGGTGTGATCGACTTGGATGTGCCAGTGAAAGGAGACTTGAAGGACCCCGAATTCAAAGCGTGGCCAATCGTGTGGCAAGTGTTGAAGAACCTGATCGTGAAGGCCGCCGCTGCGCCCGGTCGTTTGCTGATGCGCGCCTTCGAGGGTGCCGATGAGAGCGATCTGGAGCGCGTGCGGTTCGAATTCCTGCAACCCGGTCCCTCGAAACCGCAGGAGCAGACGTTGAAGCAACTGGTCTCCGCGCTGAAAGCGAAACCGGAACTCACCGTGGATCTTGTGCCTATCGTGGACGCGACAGCTGAGGCGAGGGAGGTTGCGGTCTTCCACGCGAAGAAGGCATTCCTCTTTCCGGACAAGCCGGACATCATTGGCGCGGATAGCACACGCATCGCGGAACTGAGCGCCCGGGACTCGGCCTTCGCCGCGTATGTAGAAGGGCGAACGGCGTCCCTGGCGGGCAAGTCGCTGCACGACCGCAGCCTGGCGCTACTCGGCGCCGCTGAAGCCGAACGCATCGCCGGCGCGATCGAATACGCGCGGCGTGAAAGCACCATGCAGTTCCTGCTGGCGCAAGGCATCACACCTGCCCGGGTGCGCTACCGGGATGGAACAGCCGAAGAACTGGCGGGGCAGCGGGGTGTGCCAGGGTATAGGTTCATGTATGATGTGGGGGAGTAGAGCGGTCATTTGGCAGTTATCCACGATCATCCTACTTTTGCCGTCCCTTAACGGGGAACCTTCCCTGGTAGCTCAGCTGGTTAGAGCACATGACTGTTAATCATGGGGTCGCTGGTTCAAGTCCAGCCCGGGGAGCGAAAGCCTCAG
>JAEUTB010000164.1 GCA_016787995.1 Flavobacteriales bacterium
GCTGATCATGTTCAATACGAGTTTCTGTGCTGTACCACTTTTCATCCGTGTGCTACCCGTTACGAACTCGGGCCCCACCACCACAACGATGGGGTGCACCGCTGTGTTCGCCAACGCACTGCCCGGATTGCAGGTGATGCCACCGGTGAGGATGCCCGCACCGTTGCACTGTTCCAATGCGCCGATCACATAGGGTGTTCCCCCACTGGCCGCGATGCCGATGACCACATCATCCGCCCCCACCGCATGGTCCTGAAGGTCCTTCCAGCCTTGTTCCCGATCATCCTCGGCGAATTCCACTGCTTTGCGGATCGCGGCATCACCCCCGGCGATCAGCCCGATGACCAACCCATGGGGCACACCGAAGGTCGGCGGGCATTCGCTGGCGTCCACGATGCCCAGGCGACCGCTGGTGCCGGCGCCCATGTAGAAGAGCCGTCCGCCGCGTTGCATGCGTTCCACGATGGCGTCCACCAAGACTTCGATGGCCGGTATCACCTCACCCACGGCAACGGGCACCGAACGGTCCTCTGCATTGATGTTCCGCAACAGCTCGGCGGTGGACATCCGCTCCAAGTGATCGTAATGCGAGTCGCTTTCGGTGATCTTCCGTACGGCCATGGGACAAAGTTGGTGCAAAGAAAAGGGCCACCGTGGGTGGCCCTTTCGTTAAGGTCGGTAATGTGTCACTCCAGGATCAGCTTGCGGGTAAGGCTGCCTTCATCGAAGAAGAGTTCGATGAAGTACGAGCCAGCACGAAGACCCTCGCGGTCGAAGGTGAAGCGGTCCTGGTTCACGCTGCCATTACGCACCAGACGGCCCTGGTTGTCATAAACCACGAAATTGCGGATGATGGCTTCTGTGCTCGTGATCTCGGTGAAACGAGCCACCGGGTTCGGGAAGAGCTTCACACCGTTGGCGATCACGGAGTTCTCATCGATACCCACGTTCAGTTCGAGTGCGCGGTACATACGCGGCGTGATGAAATTCTGGAGCGTATCGATGTAGGCGAGCGCACGAAGGCGACCTGCGGTACTTCCAAGCGCAGCATATACCGGGTTGCTGATGTAGCCGTTCGCCATGCGGGCGAAGGCGCCAGCTTCATCGATACCGAGCGCTGCGCAGCCGTTCACGACAGCGGTGGTATCCCACCACTCCCAAGGACCCGAAGCGTTCTGCAAAGCCGTGATGGGGAACAAGCCTTCATTCCCCTCGTTCACGGTTCCTTCCAGTGCGCTCTGCGCGTAGTTGGTGACAGGGTCGGTGAAGGGAGGGGTCAACCAGATGTCGTTGTTACCGTACTCGTTCGCCAGTTCCGTAACGCGGCCGCTGCCGTCTACGTTCACCACGGCGAAGCTGGTTCCAGGAACGAAAACGGTTCCGTTCATGTAGGGTGCGAATGGGTCATTCACACCATGCACGCTGCAAATGGGTACTTCGCCAGGCTCCAACCAGGAGCTATCACCGAGCGCACCACCAATATTGAAGATCATGCTGATGTCCGTGGAGAAACCAGTATGGTTGTCGTTGTTGAGCGCGGGATTTCCACCGAGGCCCTCGAAGTCTCCAAGGATGGCCGGATCGACCATGAACTGATTGGTTTCGGTGTTGAAGAACTTCAGCAGTTGGATCTCGCTGGTCTCCTGCAAGGTGGCGTATGCCAATGCGGTGTAGCCACCGGAGCCTTGACCACCGATCACGACCTTCTCCCCACTGATCCCATAAGGGTTGCCTTCCGTGATGCTCTTGCGCATGAAGCGCACAGCGGTCTTCGCGTCCTGCATCGAGCGGTACACCGCTTGGATGATGGTCTGCTTGCGGGTTTGTTCTGAAGGTGATGCGGGATTCCAACCGGCGCGGTAGCCGATCGCTGCGACCACGTAGCCTTTCTTGGCGAAGCGGCGGCACATTTCCACCGTAGCACTATCCTGTTTGTCCCCGGTCGGGAGGTTGTTGATGTAGCGCGGAAGGAATGATCCAGTATGCACGTACACGATCAGAGGACGGTCCGTCTCCGTATCACCAGTGGGGGTGTATATGTCCATCACGAGAGGCTGCAGAACAGGAGCTCCTGTGAGGACCGTGAAGTTACTGCCGTAGACGACATTGGACTGCACGTCCGCCGAGCTGAACTGCTCGGTGAGGTAGCGCTGGGCACTTGCTGGTCCGGCTGCCACTAGGGCGATCACGGCAAGGTTGCGTAAGGCTCGTTTCATATGGAAAGGTTTTGGTTGACTGCGTTTAGGACCGCCAAGTTAATCGGAAATAGAACCCTTCGTTCACGGCTGAGGGGTCTTCTTCTCCCACTTTGGCTCATAAAGCACCGAGATGAAGGCCATACGGCCGACCAAGGGACCGCCGTAAACCATGTAAACCTTGTTGTTCAAGAGGTTACTGGCTCCCACCTTAAAGGTGCAATCGATCTTTGGTACTCGTTTGCTCAGTTGGCCATCGAGCATGTCGTAGCTGGGTATCGTTCCGGTGAACTGTGGGGAGCCCTCAAAGACGAAGCTCTCGATCCATCGGTAGTTGAAATTGAATCCCCAGTTCTGGATAGGGATCCCCAAGACCACTTTACTGATGTCCCTCCCGCTCAAGGTGACGTTGTATTTGTGCTCGGGCGTGTTGAACGCCGGGATGATCGGGTCGTCCTCGACCGCATTCAGCCTATTCCATGAATAGTTCCCGCCCAACGCGAAATACTTCGCGAAGAAGTAGTTCGCCCCAAGCGAGAAGCCTTGCGTGGTGACCTGCTTCGACGCGTTAGCGGCGACCCGGTAGATCTGGGCGGAGTTCAGGTCCACTTGGTTCGTCGTTGGTAGAACCGTCACATCGGCGCCGATCTGGAAGCCAAGGAAGTCCCGGTAGAAGCTGTAGTAGTAGGAACCATCGATGAAGAGGTTCTTCCAGATCGTATGGCGGAACCCGAATTCGATCGTTTGGACCTTCTCTGGCACGACCGGTGCCACATCGAAATACTCCAAGGTATCCGCGCTACTGCTCAACGAGTTGATCAAGGAGGGCACTGTTACCAGGTCCTCCACACCATTCAAGTTACCCAAGAGGATGGCGCGGCCTACGTTGTAGAACAGGTATTGATCCTGCAGCGTGGGGTTGCGGATCGCCGAAGAGAATGAGAGGCGAAGGATGTTCTCCGGGTTGAAACTGTATACGGCACTGGCGGCCGGGGAAAAGACGAAAGGGAAGTTCACGTTCTTGTCCACACGCGCGGTCGCTGTGAGTTTCAGCTTCTCACTTTTGAGCACCCTGCGCTCGGCTCCAACATAGATCCCGAATTCGCTATTGGTGATGGTGGTGCCACTCGTATCACTGAAGATGTTCCCCCTGGAGTCCGGCATATAGTAGCGAAAGCTGCCCCCTGTGGTGAAGGTGTATCGTTCCACCTTGAAGCGCCGTTCACCCTGTGTATGCCAAAGCTTGGAACGGTCGTAGAAGCGTGTTCCACCTTCGCTGAACAGGCGGGTGGTGATGTCCTTGAAGGCTGCTTCGAACGCCGCCGTGCCTGGTATCACCCGATCGTTGTAGTCATTGAAGGTGCCTGCGCTCGTTTGCCCACTGTTGGCATAGGCCCGCACAGGATCATGAAGGCTTTGGAGGAATGCTTGATTGTCGGCCTCCCATTGCGCGATGCCTGGTCTGTCGAAGATGAAGGTCGGTGGAGGGCCCGGGGAGAACACAGGTTGTGGGAAGCCAGGAGAAGTGAAAACCTGGTTCTGGTACCCTCCGCTCACCCACTCGTTCCTGTAGTCCTGGAACCAGCGTGCATCATCCTTGGCCAGGTCTTGAAGTCGGAATGCAGTGAAGACCGCATCGTAGCTGCTCCCCGCATCTTCATGGGTGAAGTAGGTGCGCAAGAATCCGCGTTCACCGGCGTTCAATTCCAACCGATGCTGGAAGAATAGGATGTCCTGCAGTCGGTAACGGTTGTCACCCTGATAAACAGTCGTGCCGGTACCAAAGTTGCTCGCAGCTACGAAGCGCAGGCTATCATTCCATTTATAGTGGTAGGCGATCGACGTTTTCAAGTTGCGCGTGTCGTAGTCGACCAAGTCGACTTCGCGATACCCATCACGATGGATCGTGCCGAGCCCCCACGTGGTTAGACTGTTCACCGAGGAAGCTTCATCACCATAACGGTTCACGGCATCATAGCCGCCAGGATTCGTCTCACCGACTTCACTTGTCTCTGTTGGCGATAGGTTATCCGCCGTCCAGTCCACGGCTTGGAAATAGTACAGATTGAACTTGAGTGCCGACCGCTCACGTCCTTTGGATCCTTTGAAGATGTGCGCGTATCTCACGGCGCTCTCCACCAAGTTTCGCTCTCCGGTCTTCACCATCGCGCTCAACCCGCGGAACTGGTATGGATCCTTCGTGGTCATGCTGATGACTCCATTGAAGGCGTTGGGACCGTAATAGGCCGAACTCGCTCCAACGATCAGATCCACCTTCATGACGTCCAATTCACTTGCACCCAAGAAGTTCCCAAGGGAGAAGTTCAGGCCGGGACTCTGATTGTCGACACCATCGATCAATTGCAACGAGCGGACCGGGCTTGTGCTGTTGAATCCACGCGTGTTGATCACTTTGAACCCCAAGCTCGCCGCTGTCATATCCACGCCTTTCAGCGTTCCCAACCCTTCATAGAAGTCCCCGCTGGGTGCTTCTTTGATGGCAATGAGATCCATACTCTCCACCGTCAGCGGCGCCTGTTTCTGTTTTTCGCTGATCCGGCTGCCGATCACTTCTGCTTCCTTCAACAAAACCTGGTCGGTGCTCAGCTTGAACTTCAACTCTTGGTCCAGGCTCTTCACTTGCACCTCCTGGGGCGAGTAACCGATGAAGCTGATCACCAGGGTGTAGGGCGGAAGCTCGTTGGTGAGGATCTCGAACCGGCCGTCGAAGTCCGTGACGGCACCGGTGGTGGTGCCTTTGATCACCACGCTGGCACCGATGAGCGTTTCGCCGGTGGTGTTGTCCGTTACCGTGCCGCGCAACTTGTACTGCTGGGCGCTGGCCGCACACCCCAAGAGGCTGCAAAGCAGTGCGGAGAAGGTGCGTATGAGGTACGAGGTCCGTGTCAAGGGCATCGTTCTGGGTCGGATTTGGCCTGTAGGAGGGGATGGGCTCGGCGAAATATAGCGGATGTGGCGGACCGCAGACATCAAAGTCCACGCGCCATGGCCGCTGCCATGAACACCATGGTCAGCAACAACGGTATCTGGAGCAGTGTGAGCAAGGCCATGGTGGGCGCGCGGTCCAACCGCAAGGGGCGCTGCTTGCGAAGCGCCAGCCGCCATTGCACCAGGTTCACCATGGGCCAGAGCTCCAGCACCAGCACCAGACCGAAAAGTCCCATCTTGCCCAGGAACCAGTGGTTCTCCAGGTAGTGCTCGGTGCCTTTCTCAAGCCCACCGAACGCGCGCACGAGCCCCGTACCGATCCAGATCAACGCCGCCGCCCCATACCAGTTGTCGGCATGGAACACGTTCGGCAGGCCCGCTGCACCGTTCAGGTTCCGAAGGCCACGCCAACGGGCGTACACGGCGGCGATGCCCATGGCGAGCGCGAGCAGGTGAAGTACGGCGAAGGTGAGCTTGATACCCATGGGGCTTTTTCCGATGTGAACGTACCAATGTAAGGTGCCTGGTCCACGAATGCGGGCTACTCACGACCTTTATCCGCACCGGATGCACCAGTGTCCGTAACCACATGCCCATTTTCTTCACCAGCCACGGCGCGGCCGGCACGGTCACCGGATCCAAACACCTGATCGAGGTCCAGTCGAACAGGCGCATTTTCCGGGTGCTGCTGGACTGTGGTATGTTCCAAGGGGAGGCGGTGCGCGATGCCCATCATGATCCCAACCGCTCGTTCGGCTTCGATCCGCGCGAGATCGATGTGTTGGTGATGAGCCACGCGCACATCGACCACAGTGGCCTCGTGCCCCGCTTGGTGGCCGAAGGTTTTTCCGGCCCCATCTGGTCCACACCCGCCACGCGCGACCTGTGCGCCATCATGCTCGCGGACAGTGCGCACATCCAGGAATATGACCACGCCTATGACCTGAAACGTGCCCGCAAACGTGGGCGTGAGCCCGAATACACGGAGCCCTTGTACACCAAGGATGATGTGCCGCCCGCCCTGGAACTCTTCCAGACCGCTGCGTATGGCGAGCCGGTGCTGATCGGGCCCGGGATCACGCTCACCTATACGGATGCCGGCCACATCCTGGGCAGTGCGGCGGTACACCTGGACATTGACAACGAGGGGCGAATGGTACGGTTCACCTTCACCGGCGATGTGGGACGGTATGTGGATCGCTTGCTACCGGAACCCGCACCCTTCCGGCAGGCCGACATCCTCGTCTGCGAGAGCACTTACGGCGACCGCGACCATGCACCCGTGAAGGAGTCGGAGGATGAGCTCCTACGCCACGTGCTCGATGTCTGTGTGAACGGTCGCGGCAAGTTGCTCATCCCGGCCTTCAGCATCGGCAAGACGCAGGAGATCCTCTATACGCTCAATTCGCTGAGCAACGAAGGACGATTGCCGCGTGTGCCCGTTTTCGTGGACAGCCCCCTGGCCATCAGTGCCACGGACGTATCGCGGACCCATAGCACGTTGTTCCGGGCTGAAGTGCGGGCCGAACTCGCCCAGGATCCGGACCTGTTCACCTTCCCGGGTGTGGAGTTCGTGCGTTCACCGGACCGCAGCAAGCAGTTGAACGGGGTGAAGGAGCCGGCCATCATCATCGCGGCCAGCGGCATGATGGAAGCCGGCCGCATACGCCACCACTTGCGGAACGAGTTGGACGATACTGCGAACGCGGTCCTGGTGGTCGGTTTCTGCGCTCCGGGCACCTTGGGCGCCCAATTGATCGACGGCGCT
>JAEUTB010000181.1 GCA_016787995.1 Flavobacteriales bacterium
AAGCGATGCAAGAACCATGACCACCGCTCCATTGATCTCCGTGATCATACCGGCGTACAACGCGGCACCTTACATCGCCGAAGCCCTTCGCTCCGTGCTCGCGCAAACGCATACCAACCTCGACATCATCGTGGTGGACGATGGCTCCAAGGACGATACCGCAGCGATCGCAAGGGCCATCGGGGATCCGCGGATCCGCGTGGTGTCCCAACCGAACGGTGGTGTATCTGCGGCGCGCAACAAGGGTCTGGAACTCGCACGCGGGGAAGTCATCGGCTTCCATGACGCCGACGACGGTATGGAACCCACGAACCTCGAGGAGAAGTTGAACGCCATGCTCTCCAAGCAAGTGGATTGGGTGTTCGGTGATCTGATCCTCTGTGACCCGCACCTGGTACCCACCGGGATCATGAAAGGCACGGACGGCGACGTGGTGCGCACCGTACTCCTGGGCATCGACACCGCCGTACCAGGGACCAGCAGCAACGTGCTGTTGAGGCGGTCCTGCTTCGCTGATGGGTACAGGTTCCCGACCACCCTTTCCAACGCGGCCGATCAACACCTCGTCCTTTCCATGGGCAAGGACCATCGGTATCACCATCTGCCTCGTGCGCTCACACGTTATCGGGTACTCTCCACGAGCATGAGCAAGAACGTTGCCCTCTATGAAGCGGATCACCTGCGACTATTCGCGGCAGCAGAACAGATGGGGCTGCTCAACGAGCCTGGCTTCGCACGCATCTGCCACGCGAATGCCATGTGGTCCATCGGTGGTAGCTGGTGGGTGAACGGAGGAACGCCGCGAAAAGCCATTCCCTACCTGCTCCGCGCCATCCTCATCGACCCCGGTGTACTTCTGCGCAGAGCCACCCGGAAGCGGCGGCGAACCTAGAAGCCATCTCAAAATGATACTTCGGGCTACGCCGGGGCCCTTCCCGGGCATCCTTCGTTGCTCAACCCTTACAGAGCCACCAGCTATGTGCGGTCCCGCAGTACTGCGGGATCGCGCCTCGGCTGCCCGGAAAAATCCTCCGGCCTGCCTGCCGGACAGGCAGGCTCGCTTCCAAAAACCATTTTGAGATGGCTTCTAGCGCTTGGGCATGGTCAGGCAATGCTGCTCCCAGGCCCAGGCCGAGCGCATCATTTCGCGCAGGTCGCGTTTGGCCTCCCATCCGAGCAGAGCGCGCGAGCGGCTGGTGTCCGACCAGATCGCGCCCACATCGCCCGCGCGGCGTGGCCCCAACCTGTAATTGAGCGCCACCCCGCTCACTTCCTCGAACGCGGCGATGGCCTCCAGCACGCTCACACCAGAACCCGTTCCCAGGTTGATGATCTCATGATGATCCTCCATCACACCGCTGAATGTGCGCTCCAACGCTGCGATGTGCGCATCGGCGATATCGGAGACATGCACATAGTCGCGGATGCATGATCCATCACGCGTAGCGTAATCCGTACCGTGCACGGCCATTTGCGGTATCCGTCCACTCGCCGTGCGGGTGATCACCGGCACCAGGCTGCTGGGTGGATTGATCGGATCCTCCCCGTTCAAGCCACTGGCGTGTGCACCAGCCGGATTGAAATATCGAAGAGAGATCGCATTCATCCTAGGATCGATGCGCACATGGTCGGCCACGATGCGTTCCCCGATCTGTTTGGTGTAGGCGTACGGCGACTCGGCATAGCCAAGCACCGTTCCCTCTCCAACGGGTAAGGTGTCGATATTGCCGTAGACGGAACACGAAGAGGAGAAGATGAACCGATGGATCCCCCGCGCAGTACATGCTTGGAGGATGTTCACCAACGAGGCGATGTTGTTGTGGTAGTACTTGTGGGGATCGGCCACGGATTCGGGCACCGATTTGTACGCCGCGAAGTGGATGACACCGGCGATGCCAGGCTCCGCAGCCAGCACATGGTCCAACGCGTTCCGATCGCACAAGTCGACCGCATGATTGCGTACGCGCCTTCCCGTGATCCGCTCGATGCGGTCGAACACCGCCGGCGAGGAATTGCCGAAATGATCCAAGGAGATGACCTCCCCCGGCCAGCGTGCCAGGAGTTCGATGATGGTATGTGAACCGATGTATCCGGCCCCTCCCGTCACGAGGATGCTTCGCTGCTCAGCTTCCATAGATGCTTTGGTAAATGGCCTTGGCTCTGTCGTAGTTCCGGAACTCCTCGGCCACGGGTCGGATGCGATCATAGAGCGCACGACGGTGGTGTTCTTGGAGCAGGTGATCGATCCGTGTCAATGCGACCTTGTAATGTGCATCATCCAAGCCCGTCAGCACGGCACCGATCCCACGCTCCGCGATGATACGAGAATCATCCGAAATGTCCGGCGTGATGATCACCGGAAGACCAAGAGCCCAGTACTCCCCATCCTTGATCGGCGTGCAGTACCGCTTGGTCGGAACGCTTCTGACCGGTGTGATGGCGAGATCACCGAGCCCCATGTATCGTGGAACCTCCGCGTGGGGCACGAAGCGAACGGTGAACATTCCCTGCGGTAAACCCTCGCGTTCCATGTAAACCGAAAGTTCAGCGGGGGTGTGGCTCGTGAGCAACAGCATGTGGAAGCGCTCTCCCCAATGCTCGCGGGCCACCCGAATGAGCGCGAACACCTCTTGATCAAGGTAGATCCCTCCGAACTTCCCGGCATAGACGCCCACAAGCTTGCCTTCCAAGCCGAGTTCCTTCAAGAGCACGGGATCCTTCCGATCCGAGAAGGAGAACCGTCCGAGGTCCACACAAGCGGGTTTCACGTGGATCGGTCCGTTCACCACACCGTACTTCCTCGCAGCGTAGTCCTTCATGCCTTCAGCGGCCGCGATAAGGACACGCGCCCGACGGCTTTGGGCACGTTCGGACCAGAACAAGAGCCGGAAGGCCAGCCCTTGCCTGCTCCATGTCCCGTTCTCCACCATGGCTTCCGCATGAGGCTCGTAACTATCGATGATCAGTGGCCTTCCCGTGAGCAGCGATAGGAAGTGACCCAGCATTCCCGCAGGCGTGCACCAAGCATGGATCGTATCGATGGCATGCCCACGAATGAGCTTCAGACAACTCCAAAGCACATCCGCGATCATCCCGAATGCACGCGCGCCGAAAGGGACATACCGGAAGGCGTGTACGAGTAGACCAGGTTCCACCTCCCGTACGCCAGGTGCAGCCCTCTTCTCCAACGTGACCAGATGGATCGTGCTCCCCTGCGGTAACACCTCCCTTATCAAGCGGAGGTAAGGAAGCGTATAGGCCTGCACCAGTGCATCATCGAAACTCCAATAGGTGATGACCAGGATGTTGCGAGGCTGCGTTCGCCCCACCCCAGAACGGTTCGGCGAGCTCGAGATCATGTCTGCTTGGGTGCCGACATGGCCCACCGCTGCAATTTCTGTTTGCGTCGTTGCCAGACCATGTCCACGATATTCCCGATGTGCGCGGTACCCATCCGGAACTCACCGAGGTCGAAGCGCAGTCGTTCCTTGGTGAGCGCCCACTTGATCCGCGAGAGATAGACCACGATGTACAGGAAACTGATGAAGAAGGGCACCATGGGTATCTTGAAACGCACCAATGCCCCGAAGTTGGGCGTGGACACTCCTACGGCGAAGGCGAACAACAAGGCGAATGAGATCGACATGGTGAGCAAGGGTACGCCGGCCATGCATTGGATGATGAACCGGGGACCGACGCGCACCAACGTGAACACCGCCAATAATAGGACCCATGTATTCTCCAGGCCGCTCAACAGCATGGTGAAGTTATTGGTCTCCCAGATGTAGGGCCGGAAGAAGGCGGCATTCACCGCCACGGGGAATTTGGATACCATGCCGAACCAGGTACCATCGAACTCCCCTACATCGAAGCTGTTCGCCCCGTAGGACTCCGACCGGAGCAGATCCTTCTGGGTGGTCTCGATGGATTTGAGCGCTCCATCAAGAGCGAACTGCCCCAATGAATCGCCCAGTTTGTTCAAGATGAAGATCGTGACACCCACGAAGAGGGCCAAGGTGATCGGGAACAACACGAACTTGAAAAGCAGGTTCCGTACGGCCACCAGGCGGTGGTAGAACAACCACAACACGGTGGCGGAAACGAGGACCATGAAGATGTACGGTTTCACCATGAGCATGGCCATCGCGCTCAGTACCATGATGACGGACCGGTTCATGATCCGCCGCTTCTTGAAGAAGACCTCATCCACCGAGTGCACCCACCAACACACCGCGCTGAAGGTGATCGTATCCTTCAGCACCGGCGAACCCCAGAAGATGGACGATGGCATGAAGAGGAAGCTCGTTGCCAAAGGCCCCACCAGTTGCGGGAAATACCCCACGAACGTGCGGTAGCAAGCCCAAACCCCGAAAAAGGATAGGATCGCCATCAACAAGTTGGTGATCAAGAAGCTGCTGAACGAGAAGAAGGCCACCAAGCTTGCCATCCGCACCACGGCATAGGTGCGGTCATCGAAATACATGAACTGATATGGCTTGCCCGTGAACAGCGAGTACTTGTACCACGCTTCCATCGTATTCTCACCAAGCATCTGTCGGATGTACTCCAACGGCTGCTCCAACGCCAGATTCCGCATGGCGAGGCCGGAGTAGAAATAGGCCGCTGAATCCCCTCCGCCGTACTTGTAGTGGTAGATCACCGTGAAGAACACCCCAGCGAGCATCTTGCACAGGATGGCAGGAAGAAAGTACCGGTATTCAGGCCCGGCGTTCTTCTTCAATTCGCGCTGCCTGGAGAAATAAACGTAGACCAAGGCGATGTACAACAGCGCTACCAGGTATTCCCAGTAGTCTATGCGCTGCTCGCCGAAATAGGTGGTCCTTACAACGGCGAGCATCCCTTTCCTTCTGCCTGGTGATGGATACGATGGAGCCGATCCGGAACGATGAACGACCGTTCCCAGGGACTCCCTCGGTCACCGATCAAAGATAGGACGGGTAGCGGGATGGTCTTCCGCGGGCTACACGCTCGTGCACGGTGACCCGATTCAATGATGGTACGGGCTGCCTTGCAGAATGGCCGCCGCCCGGTACAACTGCTCCGCGAAAAGCACCCGGACCAACTGATGGGGGAAGGTCATGGCCGACAAGGCCAGCACCAGGTCCGCGCGCTGCCGAACTTCATCGGTCATGCCATAGGCACCGCCGATCACGAACACCACCTTGCGTACCCCTTGATCGCGCCATGCACCGATGCGGCCAGCGAACTGGGGGCTGGTGAGGTGGGTGCCCCGCTCGTCCAGGACCACCACCCGCTCCCCGGGCTTCAGGGCTGCCAGGATGCGCTCACTCTCCACCCGCTGTTGGTAGGCAGGTTCGCCTTTACCGGCCTCGGGGAGCACCACCTGTTCCACCGGAAAGCTGCGCGCCAAGCGCCCCAGGTAGTGGTCCACGCCCTCGGTGACCAGGCCCCGTTCGCTTCGTCCAACAAGTAACAGCCTGAAATTCATGCCCGTAAGCCTGTTCGTAATTCCCGGGAGTCCACCTTGTCCACTTGGCCCGGTATTTGCCAAATTTCGGGACAAATGAAACGATCGATGATCAAGTTCCCCTTGCTGTTCACGCTTCTGCTGCTTTCCTTCGGGATCAAGGCGCAGGATGAGGTGAAGGACCAAGTGGTACAGGCCATGCGCACCGGCAACTCCAGGGAGCTGGCCGAGCACTTCATCGCCAACATCGACCTCACGGTGAAGGAGACCGCAGACGTGTACAGCAAGGCCCAGGCCGAGCAGATCGTCCGCAAGTTCTTCAACGACAACCCGCCCATCGATCTGGTGATCGAGCACAGTGGCGTGAGCAAGGTGGGCGACAAATACTACATCGGCATCCTGCGGGCCCGCACGGGCTACTTCCGAGTGACGTTCTTCTTGAAGAAAGCCGATGCGGGCTTCCAGGTGAAGCAGCTGCGGATCGAGAACAGCAAGAACGACTTCTGATCGTGCTGCCACCCGGAACCGACGACCTCATCGCCCTCGCCTTCCGCGAGGATATCGGCGACGGGGACCATACCTCGTTGAGTACCATCCCGGAGAACGCGCATGGCGCCGCACGACTTATCGTGAAGGATGACGGTGTGCTCGCCGGGGTGGAAATGGCCCAGGCCGTTGCCGCCTATTTCGACCCCGCGTTGTCGTTCCGCATCTACCTGGAGGACGGAGCGCTGGTGAAGAAAGGTGAGATCGCCTTCAACCTGATGGGACCCACACGCAGTATCCTGATGGTGGAACGCGTGCTGCTGAACTTCATGCAGCGCATGAGCGGGATCGCCACCATGACGCGCCGTTACGTGAGCGCCGTGGAAGGCACCGGTTGCCGCGTGCTGGATACCCGAAAGACCACCCCTGGACTTCGCGGAGTGGAGAAATGGGCCGTGCGGATCGGTGGTGGTCACAACCATCGCCATGGTCTGTACGACATGATCATGATCAAGGACAACCACCACGATTTCGCCGGTGGTATCCCGCAAGCGATCGCCTCGGCGAAGCGGTATCTCGCCACCACGGGACGCGACCTGCCCATCGAAGTGGAGACGCGCGACTTGGATGAGGTGCGTCAGGTGCTCGAGACCGGCGGTATCCAACGGATCATGCTAGACAACTTCACGCCGGAACGGATGCGCGAGGCGGTCAAGCTCATCGGTGGACGCTTCGAGACGGAAGCCTCCGGCGGGATCACCTTGGCCACGGTACGTAGCTTCGCTGAAACCGGTGTGGACTTCGTCTCGATCGGTGCGCTCACCCATTCGACACCCAGCCTCGACCTGAGCTTGAAAGCACTTTAGCGCATGAAAGAGCGGCTGAAACGCAAGCTCCTGTTCTCGCGCCAGAACCGACGACTGGTGGGTTGGGCCCGCCGCATCATCCTGCCCGGCTTCGAGGGCTTCAGCCTATACGAGATCAGCCGGTTCTTCTTCCGCGCCTTGTTCGAGGGTCATTTGGTGACCCGCGCATCGGCCATTTCCTTCAAGGTGTTCGTGGCGTTCTTCCCAGCCGTGCTGGTATTGCTCACCATGATCCCGTACATCCCGATCGCCGATTTCCAGACGAAGCTGCTGACGACCTTCCACGACATGCTTCCGGGGGAAGTGTACACCTTCATCGAATCCACGCTGCATGACCTGCTCATCCGCAAGCATGGCGCCTTGCTTTCGGTGAGTTTCCTGGTGGGTGTATACCTGGCCAGCAACAGCATCGATGCCATCCTGGAGGGTTTCAGCGGCAGCGCCAACCACACCACGTGGCATACCCCGCTCAAACAGCGGTTGCTCAGCCTGGGCCTGCTCCTCGCCCTGACCGTGCTCACCATGATCGCCATTCCCCTGCTCACCTTCAGCGGCTCGGTGATCTATCGGCTTGACAGTCTGGGATTCTTCACCAGCTACTTCCAGGTGGCCGCCTTGTTCGCTGCCAAGTGGATCGTCTCCATCTTCGTGGTGGTGATGTTCGTTTCGCTCCTCTACAATGCGGGCGATCCAACGGCCCGTCGGTTCAGGCTCTTCACACCCGGCGCGATCCTCGCTGTGTGCCTCATCTTGGTGGTCTCGCAGGCACTCGCGTTCATGTTCTCCTACATCACCGATTACAACGCCCTGTACGGCTCCATCGGCGCCATCCTGGCCGTGCAACTTTGGCTCTACTTCAATATGATCGTCCTCCTCGTGGGCTACGAACTGAACACGAGCATCGTTCGCGCGCGCATCCAACGCAGCGAGCACCTGCAACTGCGGCGGAAGCCTGCCGCGTGAACCGGTGATCCGATAACTTGGAGCGCTCCATGCGGAACCTCCTCTTGCTACTCGTCCTGCTCGGCTCGTTGTATGGGCGGTCGCAACCCTTCGACCCCAAGCACCCGCCCAACACCTATCGCAACGCGGATAACCCGCACTATTGGAAGAACCGCCCTCCGCGGCCCGGCTATTGGCAGCAGGACGTCCACTACCTGATCAAAGGCCGTTTGGACGACAGCACGGACGTGCTCACCGCCGAGCTCGCCCTCACCTATTGGAACAACTCACCCGACACCTTGCGAGAGGTCTACTTCCACCTCTACCAGGAAGCTTTCGTGGAAGGTTCCTACCTGGAGATGAAAGAAGGCGGGCTGCGGCGCACGCATGGTGGTGACATCGCCTATGCGGGCACACGCATCAGTTCATTGCAACAGAACGGCACCGAGCTGGAGCGAAGCCAGGATAACACGATCCTCCATGTACGGCTCCACGAAGCACTTCCACCCGGGGAACGCACCAGCTTCCGCATCGCCTTCGCCACCCATTGGACGGATGATGTGTACCGACGCATGAAGCTCTTCAACAGCTGGGGTTACAAACACTACGATGGCGTGCACTGGTACCCGCGCATCGCGGTGTACGACGAGCGATTCGGTTGGGATACCCAGCAACACCTAGGAAGCGAATTCTATGGCGACTTCGGCACCTACGACGTGGAACTGGACCTACCCCACCACTATGTGCTCGACGCCACCGGCTGGCTGCAGAACCCGGCCGAGGTGATGCCAGCCGAACTGCGGAAGGCGCTGGACATCGCCAACTTCAAGGATAAGCCTTGGAACAGCCCACCCTCCGTGATCATGGCTCCACAGCCTGGCAAGCGGAAAGTGTGGAAGTTCCACGCGGAGAACGTTCACGACTTCGCCTTCACGGCCGACCCCACCTACCGCATCGGCGAAGCAGCGTGGAAAGGCATCACCTGCGTGGCGCTGGTGCAGGAACCACACGCCGCGGGCTGGCAGAACGCCGCGAGCTACACGGCACGCATCATCGCTTGTTACAGCACCGACTTCGGCCACTATGCCTATCCCAAGATGATCGTGGCCGATGCTCGCGATGGCATGGAATATCCCATGCTCACCCTGGATGGCGGACGCGATCCGGACTACCGCGGCCTGCTCGCGCACGAAGTGGGTCACAACTGGTTCTTCGGTATGGTGGGTAATAACGAGACCTACCGCGCCTTCCTCGATGAAGGCTTCACGCAGTTCCTGACGGCCTGGGCCTTGGAGCGGATCGACGGCGACACCCTCGTGACCGACACCCCAAAGACCGTCTACGAACGGCGATATACCCGGCCACAGCTGGTGCGCGAGGAGGAGATCTACGGTGCCTACCAACGCGATGCCGTGCGCGATCAATTGCCGCCCATCAACGTGCACAGCGACGAGTTCGGCCACCACGAAGGGTTCGGCAGAGGCTATGGCCATGTGTACTTCAAGACCGCCGCCATGCTGTACAACTTACAATACACGCTCGGCGACAGCTTGTTCTTGAAGGCCATGCAACGGTACTTCGATCAATGGCGCATGTGCCATCCCTATCCAGAGGACTTCCGCGCCAGCGTCATCCGATCCACGAAGGTGGACCTGAACTGGTTCTTCGACCAATGGATCGACACCGACAAACGGATCGACTACGCCGTGCGTGGGGTGAAGCACCGGCTCAAGGATAGCGGCCAGCGCATCCACCTGCGGCGCAAGGGCGACCTGCAGATGCCCATCGACCTGAGGGTGATCGCCCGCGACGGCAGCACGCACGACTTCCACATCCCCAATACGTGGTTCGAGAAGCGCACGCATGCACGGGTGCTACCGCGTTGGATCAGCTATGATGAACTGCAACGCGACTACATCGCACAGGTGGACATACCGTCGGGTATCGAGGAGGTGATCATCGACCCTACGGACAGGCTAGCGGATGCGTACAAGGTGAACGACAGACTGACCACACCGGTGAATGTGACGCTCGATCACCACTTGCGGAACCGACCCGACCGCACCGCTTATGAAGCGTTCGTTCGGCCTGACCTCTGGTGGAACGGATACGACGGCGCCAAGGTAGGCGTGCATGTGAACAGCAGCTACTTGAAGTACAAGCACCAGATACACTTCACCGCGTGGCTCAACACCGGCATGGGACAATCACTGCCACCCGGCCACACGACCTTTCTTGACACCATACCCGGGAACCGGGATACCCGCTACGATGCACTCTCCTTCAACTTCCGCTATGAGAACGGCACCGAGCGGATCGCGAAGGGATCATCGGTCTTCCTGCATGCCCGTGTGCTGGATGGTCTTGACCGTTATGGAGGAGGGTGGCGCTGGACCCTGCCGAACAAGAAGACCACGGTACAGGCCGAACTGATCTACCTGCTGCGCCGCGATAGCACGGACCTGACCTACCTGCTCTACCCGGACCAATGGGAACCAGGGCGGTTGAACGGAGCCTTCGATGTGCGCATGGACCATCGCTACGAGTACCAGCGCGGAAAGGGCGAGCTACGACTCGAACTGAGGAACAGTGCTGTGGGCTCGGCCTCCAACTATGCCCAGGTACGATTCACCGCTGTGAATACCAGTGGGCTTGGTCGCCTGGAGCTGCGCACGCGTGGGTTCGGACAATTCGGAACGGGGAATACGCCCCGCGAAAGCGCGCTCTACCTCGCTGGTGCATCACCAGAGGAGATGATGGAGAACAAGTACGTACGCAGCATCGGATTCGTACCCTACGACTGGACGGGTTTCGGCGGTGAGGTGAACAGCTTCCACCATGGAGGTGGCCTCAACCTACGCGGATACGCGGGTTACCTGGCGCCCGACCTTGATGCGGCTGGGAACCTGATCACGACGTTCCGTGGGAACAGCGGGATCAGTGCCTCGGCGGAGCTCGACGTGGACGGTCTTGTTCGTCTCCGACCTGGCCAACTGGCCCGGTACTTGCATCTGGACGTGTACCTCTTCGGTGATGTCGGCATGATGGGATACAGAAGGATCCGTGCGAATGGACAAGAGCTGCGACTCGCTGAACCCCGCGCCGACGCAGGGATCGGCGCGGCCTTCACCATCGAACGCTTCGGGCCCTTGGTGGACATCAAACCACTGACCATCCGATTCGACATGCCCCTCTTCCTTTCTGCAACGCCGGCGAACAGTCCCGATAACCTGGCCTTCCGCTATGTGGTCGCGGTGGGCCGAAGCTTCTGATATCATGCGCTTCATCCACCTCCTCCCCTTCCTCTTCTGCTTCGACCTTCACGCCCAGGACATCACCGGTCGCTGGGTCACCATCGACGACAATACGGGGAAGCGCCGCTCCGTGGTGGAGATCACGGTGAAGGAGGGCAAAGCCACGGGCCGCATCGTGGAGATCTTCGACAAGACCAAGGTCGATAAGACCTGCGAAGCGTGCACCGACGATCGAAAGGGAAAGAAGGTGCTCGGGATGGACATCATCCGCAACATGGTGAAGGATGGTGATGAGTGGGAGGACGGCACCATCATGGACCCGGACAACGGCAAGGTCTACGACTGCAAGCTCTGGGTGGAGGATGGCGAATTGCAGGTGCGCGGCTACGTCGCCTTCTTCTTCAGGACCCAGACCTGGGTGCGCGAGTGATCAACGGACCAGGAACACGTGGCCCTTGTCCGTGACCTCCGTTTCGCTGGAGTCGCAGCGATCGCGATAGGTGATCAGGTAGACGTACGCACCGGGTGGCACCGGCGTTCCAGCGATCGTGCCATCCCAGCCCACCATCGGATCATTCGACCGCCAGATCTCCTGACCCCAGCGATCGAAGAGCGCCAGTGAGAATTCGCGTTCCTCCGCGCCTACCACGCCCCACACATCGTTGTAGCCATCGGTGTTCGGGGTGAAGCTGTTGGGCACGTAGACCAACCCATCACGTTCGGCGGTGATCCGGACCACCGTGCTATCCGAGTGCGGACATCCATAGATGTCGAAGGCTTCGTAGCGGTATTCCCCTTCGCCTACCACGATGGTGCGCGCTGTATCGCCGGTGGACCAGCTGGTGAACAACATCTCTCCGCCCGGATCGAGCTCGACCGTTCGGCCAGGGCAAAGATCCACGGTATCCAAAGGCACCGGCGCTATTCCGAAGGAAACGCGGATGCTATCGGTGATCGTGCCGCAATAGTTGGTGATCGAGGCCACGTACCATCCGGTGCGCAACACGGTGTGGTAACGATCGCGCGTGCCGTTCTGCCAAAGCGCGTCAAGGCCTTCCTCCCCAGCATCCAGTTCCAAGAACGGTGCATCGCACACCACCGTGTCAGGTCCCAAGTCCAGCAGTGCCAACCGGGTGTAGTCCACCTCCACGGTATCGCGTTCCAAGCACCCATCGCGGGTGCCTTCCACCCAATAGGTACCTGCCTCGGTGATGGTGAACGTCGTACCGGTGAACGTATCCATCCACAGCACATCGAAGCCCGCGTCCGCCACGTCCAGACGCAGGGTGTCGCCCACACAGAGCAAGGTATCGGGACCGATGCCCACATCAAGGGCTGGAACGAAGAGCACATCAATCCCATCCGATGCGCTGCCGCAAGCATTCGTTGCGGTGACCGTGTACGATCCACTCATAGCGATCGTGATCTGCTCCGCCGTGCTGCCCGTGGACCAGGACACTTCGTCCGCATCGGATAAGGTGGGTTGGAGAAGGAGTGTGGCGCCTCCACATACGGTGGTATCCGACCCTAACGCAGCCGTGGGTGGCACAAGGATCGACACCGTGATGGAATCGCGCACCGCACAACCGCTGTTGCTCACCTCCAACCAATAGATGCCATCGCCAATGATGTTGATCGCGTTCGCCACAGAACCGTCCGACCAAAGGAATTCCCATCCCGGGGCATCGGCTTGTAGTTGCAAGCTCTGCCCAGCGCAGAGCACGGTATCGTTCCCCAGATCGATGACGACACTTTCCACCACCGTGACATCCACGGTATCCGCCACCGTGCCGCACTGGTTGGTGACCTGTACCCACACTTCCCCGGAAGCTTCGACCGTTCGTAAGGCTTCAGTGCTCCCATCGTCCCAGACCAGATCATCCTCGCCCGTTACCACCGCTTCCAGCTCTACGGCCGATCCATCGCAACTGAGCAATTCCCCTTCGATCACCGCCGTGGGTAGAGCGACCACTTCCACATCGATCGTATCCGAAACGGAACAGCTACCACTCGTCACGGTGAGCCAATACTCACCGGTCGTGGTCACCAAGAGTTCCGGATCGGTGGTCCCATCGGACCAAAGCAGATCAGCGGAGCCTGACGGTGCTTCCAGAAGAAGGCCATCAGTGCCGCAGACAAGGGTATCGTTCCCCAGCTCCAGCGCGGTGAGCGCACCGATCTCCACTTCGATGGTATCCGTGGCCACACAACAATCCACGGAAACACGTACCCAATAAGTGCCACTCGCGGTAGCGTCCAGCGTCTGCGCGGTGGTGCCGTCCTGCCACTCATAGGTAGCCCCTGGAATGGCACCGGGATCGAGGGTGATGGTGGCACAGGAGGTGGTGTCGTTGCCGAGGGTGGAACCCAATGAACAGAGATCGGCGATGGTCGCATCGACGACTTCCGTTTGTACGGAACTGAGTCCAGCTGAGAAGTTGATCTCTTGCGTTTGCGTATCGAACCGATCGAGCGGAAGCAATGTCGTTAGCGTATTCCGAGGCGTGACGGGCGAACAGGAAACCCCACCCGCTTGATCTGTACGGATCAATAAAATGTCGCTGTCACCACCGGGTTGTACAACGTGGCCTGTCATCAAATAGCCAGCACCAACATCTACCAAATTCGGTGCGTTGTCGATCATCTGGAGCTGTTCTTGCACGGCATCTCCATAAGTCCTTGTCCACAGCACGACACCTGTGAATGATACGGCCATGAGGAACAGCTTGGATGTGCCTAATACCGTAGCACGACCTGAAACGATGTATCCGAAGGATGTGGTGATGATCTCCGAGCTCAGGTCCTGTGCGCTTCCACCTACATTCAGATCCCTTGCCCAGACCACATTCCCCAGTGTATCCAGGCGTATCAGTCCCATGGACCGAACATTTGATACGCCATTGATGTCGCCAGTGTAGGATACGGTGAGCGAATCATCCAAGGCAACGATATCGGTGGGTATGATCAGTCTGCTTGCCGAAGGTGGAAATAGCAAGTAGCGGGTCCAGAGGTGCTGGCCGGCGAAGGTGAACTTGCTGACACCAGCTCGCACACCGTCCAAAGCAGGGCCAAGGACATGGATCAAGGAAGCTCCGTAATGCGCATCGTCAATGGTGGCCACAGCTTGTATCTCATCCATGAACGGTTGCGTTTCGAAGAGGTCCAACCGCGGGGACATCCATATGACATCCCCTGTGGAGCCATCGATACGCATGGGCAAGAGGTCCGACGAAGTCGCAGAAATGGCCTCGGTCACATTGGCATAGACCAGGTACTCACCAGCGTCCAATGGCACCACCTGACGTTCGACCACATTAGCATCATCCCAATGGCGAACCCAAAGAACATTCCCGGTTGGATCAAGTTTGAAGTGGAAGCCTTCCACAAGTGATCCACCTGCATTCATGCCATTACCACAGCCAACCAACATTCCATCCGGAGCCTCGGTGAGATGAACAACGAATTTGGCCGATTGACCTGGTGGCTTGAAGGATCGCGACCAGATCACATTTCCATCATCGTCGACCTTCAACACCATGGCACTGTCCGCCACGCTGCCACCAACGTACAGGTCACCTGAAATAGAGCGGAGCATAACCACGCCGCGTTCATCCCGGGTTGGACTTCCAATGGTCTTGACGAAGGTCTGGGCGAAAGCTGATGGCGCCAACCACAAAATGAGTAGGGCCAGAAAAATCGGATGGGGCCGACCTTTGGTCCCTTGTTCCACCATGGACACAAATATACCCGCTGTGGAACCAGGGATCGGTTCGAGCGGACGTACGTCCCCGAACCGAGAACTACGCCCTCCCATTTCCATTATATTCGCCTCCTCACCCCGATCCATGATGCGCACTTTCTACCATCTCTTCAGTTCGATCCTTGCCATTTGTGGTCCGTCCATTTCTTTCGGGCAGACGATCGACCAGCTGTCTTCCACCCACGACGCAGTACTTGGCTACCATCAAGGATATTCCAGTGCGAACTCGAACTATAACTATGCGGACTGGTTCGGCGCCATGTCCCAGCCGGGAAACTTGGGTGGTGAGAACAACTCGAGGAGTTTGATCGCATTCGACCTGAGTGCCTACATACCAGGCACTGTCATCAACCAGGCAACACTTGACCTTTACGGCAGAGGTGCTGTTGGCGCAGGTACCGTTGCTTCCGTTGGAAATGTAGGGAATAACACATGCTGGCTCGAGCGCGTAACCTCCCCTTGGAACGACAACACGGTCACATGGAACACAAGTCCGACCGCCACATCGGTCAACGCTGTCGTCCTTACCTCCAGCAGCGCCTCTTCGCAGGATTATCTCGGCGTCGATGTCACTCAACTGGTGCAAGACATGATCAACGACCCTGATGGTTCGTTCGGATTCCTTATCCGACTTCAGATCGAGGACCCGAGTCGAGGGCTTTTCTTTTGTGGTCGTGGCTTTACTGACGCATCGAAACGCCCACGATTGACCATTAAGTACGGCACGGACATCTCAGTCTCCGAACGACCATCGCTCGTCATGCTCGATGCGCGACCAAATCCTTGTTCTCGGGGCGCACTAGTCGACTTCATGGATTTACAAGAAGACTTGACATTTGAGATGGTTGATGGACTTGGTCGAGTTGTGATCCAAGAAGGCTTACTCCACGGTGGGACGTCCTTCATGGTACCGATCACAATTCCGGAAGGCGTTTATCACATCCGCGCCCGGAGTCGGGCAGATGGAAGATCTCTTTACTCAGCCTCTCTTGTGGTCCTGGGGGACCAGTAGTTCCTCAATAAGAGTATTTCGACCTCCAGCCATGCTAGACGGTCCATAGGCGACCACTTGTTGTTCATTGCCCATTCCGTTGTTTACATGCACCTGGCATATCAAGCCGATGAGCTAATGTCGACGCAGTGTTGCGCTGTGGATAGTATTGCGACCAGCACGCATGGACCAATCTGGGTCTAACGAACGCGTTCCTACCATTACTTGATCAAGTCCCCGATCGAGCGGAATAAAGCCTCTCTGCGTTCTCGAAGATCGAACCTGGTCATCGCATAATGAGCAACTTCAAATGCTCTTTCTGGTGGTGAATCACATGCCCATCGAATTGCCTCGATCAGTTCCTGGTCCTGTGAAGCCTCGATGGATCGACCGTGCGTTCCTAGTATCCCTGGCATGGCACCGACCTTATTCACCACTGGAACACAACCACAACACATAGCTTCTACCAAAGCACAGCCAAAGCCTTCTGAAAGAGAAAGCTGGGCATAACACCTCGTCCTGCGGAAGATACCAGGCAACTCCTCATTAGGAACGCGGGGCAAGACATTCACATTTGAAGGAAGGTCAGAAAGTGTGGCACCGTCCCAACCTATGACCAAGAACCGAAGTTCCGGACAATCCGCCGCCACAGAAAGTAGTTTGTCCACACCTTTCAGCCTCCTGATCCGTTGATCCCCAAGGTTCGACGCGACGGTCACCACATCGATCTCCTTCTGTACCTCCGATGGGAACCAAACTTTGGTATCAAAGCCATGAGGTATCACGCGCACTGGCGTCCGCAGGTCTGGCACGAAGTGACGAATACCTTGCTTTGTCGGACCATTCGATCCAATGGGATTCGTAGAACTGATGAGGGATCCGTCCACGACGATGATCCGTGAAGCCAGTTTCAACGAAAGGCGGGTCACTGCGGATAGTGGCCACTTTCGGAAGTTGCCATAGTTCAAATCAGGCAGACTCACCGCATCAGCGCCATGTAGGAAAAGAACGGATGGTCGCGACCCTAACCTTGCTAGTGCCAAAGGGAGCAGAGAACCCCAGCCAGCAAAGTGGACGAACACCACATCCGAACCGTTCAGATGCACAAGGCAGCGAAAGAACTGGATGAACAATGCTCCGGGAAGCCCCGAAAGATCACGCGCCAGAAAAGAGAGTCTGATCACTTCGAATCGCTCACGCAGTAGATCGATATCACGCTCGATGTAGGAAGCCGCTCCCCTATCGACGAACAAGATGCGCTTGCGCTTCATCGCATAAGACCCTTCGACCTAGCCCTTTCAACATGCTCATCGGCCAAACAGAAAACGTTGTCATGATCGGGCAAGTCCTCGAACGAAGCGATCTCGATCAGCTTTGATGTTCTTTCCTTTCCCGCAGCGCCACAGAAGAGACGATAACATCCTAATGCACGGATGTGCTCGAACAATTCCCTTGACGCACTACTGGTCTTATCATCGCGATCCTTGGAGAACTCAACGATCAGAGCTGGAGAATACTGCCGTTCCAATAGGCTACTCATTCCCTTCAGGACATTTAGCTCGTACCCCTCAACATCGACCTTGACCAGGTCGATCTTGACATCCGCCGGTATCACTTCCGCTAGGGTCCTTATCTGTACGACCCCTATTTCTGTGCCTCCGAAAGCGAGCAACGAAGCCCTGCCTCGGTTACCATCAACTCCGTCGTACATGGTCGCCTGCGTAGAGTTAGAGCCGATGGCATACGGCAGAACGCTCACATTTTCCAGCTGGTTGATCTCAATGTTGTGCTGCAGGATCTCCCTCGCAGCTGGATTGGGCTCTATCGCGAAAACCTTTCCTTGGGCACCTACTATTCGCGCCATCGCCACGGTCATGAGACCGATGTTCGCGCCCACATCCACACAACTCGAACCTTTCTCTAAAAACCCCATCAGAAGCACTAGGGTACCTTTCTCGTAGGTCCCAGTTTCGTACAGCGCGCGTTCGACACCTCGGTCCTCCGCTGGCTCGATATACAGATCGAAACCATGGATCGTCCGCAATCGCACTGGACCATGCGGATTCGGCAAAATAAGGCGGGGGATCGCACGCGAAACCAATCGGATACCGGGCACGTTAATGTCCCTTAGATGGGATATCAACCGATGCCTGCAACCGAAATCAACATTGGGTGCATCAAACTTCATTCTGTGGCGAAAGTAAGGCAGGCCCGAACTCCACGACCATTGGCGCCCCGGTTGTGGCGATGCGTTCTTCAAAGCCATCGCACCTTACCGCTGGACCTACTCGATCGTGGGCTATACGCTGGTGTGCACCAGGATGCGTCCTTAGTCCGGCTGCGATTACTTCGCAAGCGTGCGTGTCCGTAGGCGCGTCACGAATTCCATGAGCTCACGGGTGAGGCCGAGTGCGTGCGCCACAAGCCAGTACGCCGCGGTGGTCATCACGCCCAGGAGTAGCATGTCCGGCAAGGCTTCGCCGGTGAGCGGCACCCATGGCAGCACCGAACATGAACCCATGATCAACGCCACCACGGCCAGCGCCCGCCTGTCGAAGGGCCAAAGCTGGTAGCGCTTCCACAGGAACCAGGTGCGGAAGACGTTGACCGACACCAGTGCGATGAGGGTAGCCCACGCCGCACCGATGATGCCCATGCTCTGGATCAGGAAGAAGTCGGCGACGAAGTTGATCGCAAGCATGGAGAAACTGCTGACGGCATCCAGCTTGTAGGCGCGCGACATGCTGATGATGCCCACGCCCATCTGCACGGCGCTGGTGATGAGGTAGGCCAGGGCGACCACGACCACGACATCGGCCGCACCCGCATACTCGTGCGGCAACAGGATGAAGAGATCGTCCACGCCCACCCAGATGAGTACGAAGAAGAAGCCGCTGATGAGCAGCTGTACCAAGGATGAACGGCGGTACAGCGCAGCGATGGTGGCCATGTCATTACGCTTCCAGGCATCGGCCAAGAGCGGGACCGCAGCCTGTTGCACCGCACGTGCCGGAGTGGCGATGACCGACCCGAAATAGAACGCCACCGCATAGTGTGCGACGTAGGTCAGCGCATTCGCACCCAGCAGGGCACCGATCATCAACTGATCCATGTTGCCCAGCACGATGCCCGCCAAGCTGGCCGAAAGTGTGAAGAGGCTGTAGGTGGCCATGCTGCGCCGAAGCCGCTTGGGCATCCAGCGTTGCTTCCAACCGATCCGCCAGGCCCCTGCTTGATACAGGTCCACCACCAACAAGCCGGTGCAGACGATGAAGATGGAGGTGTATACCAGCATGAACTGGCCAAAGGGCATCGGATGCCAGGCCTGCACCCCGATGAGCACCGTCTGCAGGAGGCGGAGCACGAACTCGCGGATGAAGGTGGGCTGCACCGTGCGCCGCAACGAGCGACTGTAACTGCGCAAGAGGATGAAGTAGACCTCGCTGAACACCAAGGGCAGCAGCAACAAGCCATGCGTGCTGTACAAGGCGTTACGATCGGCGAAGACCTGCGTGAAGTAGCCGTGCATTAGGAGTAGTACCAATGCGGCCAGCAGCCCCATGGCGGTGGCGAACACGAGCAACTGGCCGAGCATGCCGCGGTGATCACGGGCTGGGTCCCGGAAATAGGGGAAGTAGCGGATCACCGTGTTCTCCGCTCCGAGCTGGGCCACTTGTGCGGCGATGGTGGCGATAGAGACCAGCAGGCGCGTGAGACCGAACTCATCGGCCTGCAACACGCGCGGATAAAGCACCACCACGTTCAAGAAACCCAGCGCGATGCCGATGTACGCCAGCAGCGTGTTGAGCGTGGCCTGTCTGGCGATGATGCCCATGGTGTGCCGCGAAAGTAGCCTACTGGCGACCAGCAACGGGGCGCCCATTGAGCAACTCGGCCATGGCGCGCGCCAGTTCGCGACGATCGTACTGCTCGATCGTGTGCCCCACCACTGGTCCTTGCCGATCGAAAAGGGAACGGATACCATCCTGCGATGAAGGGGCTGGTTCCCTTGGGAGCAACTGGTGTGTATTCCCCAGCACACGCGCCACATCACCGCCACTTGGGCCGATGGCGAGGATCGGACGACCGACCGACAAGTACTCGTACAACTTGCCCGGCAGGATACCCGCGCTGTTCGGTGTATCGTTGATCGGCAGGAGGAGCACCCTGGCCCGTTGCATTTCGTGCATGGCCACCGCATGGCTCACGCGACCCAAGCGCTCGATGTGCCCACCAAGCCCGGCCGCTGTGGCACTTTCCACCACGCTATGATCCACCGGACCCACGAACCGCAGCACGAAACGTTCACGGAACAGGCGATCCTTCTCAGCAATGGCGGCTAACACCTTCCATAGTCCGGGCAGGTCGCGGGTGGCGCTCATGGAGCCGATGTGGACCAGGCTGAAACGATCATCCACTGCTACGGTCTCCTTCGGCACATCCGCACGATCGAAGCCGTTGGTGATCACCTCGACGTTCTTAGCACCCAGGGCTTCGAGGTCCTTGGCCCAGCTCCAACTCACGGTGACCACCCGGTCCGCGTGGGTGAGTACTTCGCGTTCCAACCGGTGGTGCTTTCGGTCCGCCCAGTTGGTGAGCGATAGCTGCCCATAGAAATCGATGCCCGTCCACGGGTCGCGGAAGTCGGCGATCCAGGGCAGGCCGGTGGCGCGTTGCAAGCCGCGTGCGATGAGGTGCATGCTGTGCGGCGGACCGGTGCTGATGATCGCGTCGACCGGATGCTTCTTCACATAGTCCTTCAGATACCGGATGGAAGGCTTCACCCACCACACGCGTGCGTCGGGGATGAAGAAGTTGCTGCGCACCCACAACGCGAGATCCTCTTTCCAGCCACCAGCGCGCTTCTCGCTGAGGAAGGCCGTTTGCACACGTTCGTTCTGGGCGCGACCGGTGAAGCGCTTGTAGAGCGAGAAGGGTTCGGTGATCGGATGCTTGATCACTTCCACAGTGGCGCCCACATCCTTCAACAAGCCCGGATCATCGGCCACCACTTCGGGGTTCTCCGGCGTGTACACCACCGGCTGCCAGCCGAACTCGGGCAGATACTTGCTCATCTTCAACCAGCGATACACACCGGCGCCACCATTCGGCGGCCAGTAGTAGCTGATGATGAGGACCCGCTTCATTCCTTCCGCAGGGCCGAACGCGCCTCGCGCAACAACGCACCCAACGCCAGCAGTAACACCAATGCGCTGGCGGCCATCATGTACGGACGCGAGCTGTGGAAGGGCTTGCTGTGGATGCTGAAGACCACTTCGTGCTCGCCAGCAGGCACACGTAAGCCGCGCAACACATAGTCCACACGTGCATGTTCCACGGGCTGGCCGTCGATGCTGGCCTGCCAATCGGGGCCGTACCAGATCTCGCTGAACACCACCACACCACCGGCCTGTGAACGAACGGTGTACGTGAGCTTGTTGGTCTCGTAGGCGGTCAGCTCGGCACTGGCCGACGGATCGGGAGTTACCGGCGCATCGCCGATCACCGAGCGGTAACGTTCATCCACCAACGCGGTCCGCGCAGGGTCGAAGGCGCTCAACGCCATGATCTCCGCATCGGCATCCGGCTGCCACTTCACTTCATCCACGAACCAGGCCGCGCCCAACGCGTTGGTGTTGCGGATGGGTGCACGCTCGGGGTTGTAGATCAGGTAGCGCGTGTTGAGCATGTTGAGCACGCCCTCCTTCGCCAGCAGGCTGTCGATCTGCGGCAACGACGTTCCGCTCTGCAACAGATCACCTACACGCTGCATGGCCGCGCCTAGCTGGAATTCGATCAGCTCTTGGTAGCGTTTCAATTTGGCGCCATGGTAACCACCTAAGCTGCGGTGGAAGTAGCTCACCTGCGTGCTGTTGAACGGGTTGTTCAGTGTAAGCACGCGGTAGCCACTATTGTGGCGGCGCAGGCTCTGGAACCGGGCTGCGAGTTCTTCATCGGCCTTCACCACCTTGTTGGCACCGCTCTCCTGCTGCTTCTCTTCCTTCAAGCGCGCCAGCACGGCTTTGTGCGCTTCCTCCGCTTGAGGGTTCCACTCCGCCTCCAGGATGGCCTTGTCCGCGGCAGTGGGCACGAAGGGTTTGTTCAGTTCATCCAGATCGGCCCATTGTGCATAACGGCCCTTCTCCTTCTCGTTGTGCATGTAGCGCTTGTCCACCGTCCACTGGTCCAACAAGATCAACGCGCCGAGACCCGCGATGAACACCGTGCTGCCCACCACCTTGCGCCCGAAGAGGAAGAGCAGGATGCCCGCGCCGAGCACGAAGGCGAAACTGCGCCACACGTCAGCGGTGAAGATGCCGATGCGCACTTCCTTCAGGTTGTCCACGAAGAGCGCCACCTGCGACTCCATCTCCGGCGAGCTCTCCGCCTGCTGGGTGAGCATGGCCTTCTCTTGATCGCTCACGAAGCTGAAGAGGCTGTCCGGTGCCAGGCCGAACGCCAGCAGGAGCACGAGCACGCCGCCCACCCCGATCATGGCGCGTTTCTCCATCAACTTATCCCAGGCCGCTCCCGTGGCATTCCGCGCCTTCAACAACCGATCCACGTAGAGCACCGCAAGCACCGATACCGCCAGCGAGAGCACCACGAGGATCATCGTCACCGAACGGAACTTGTCGTAGCCGGGCACATGCTCCAGGAAGAAGTCGGTGAGCGGCATGTGGTTGCGCCCCCACGAGAGCATGAGCGTGAGCAACAGCGCACTGAAGAGCGCATACACCAATCCGTCGCGCATCAGCACAAGGCCTGCGATCAAGTAGATGATCAACAAGACACCGGCCAGCAGCGACGCTTTGATGCCCATCACCGCCACCGTGTTGTCGAGTTCGTCCAACGGCGCTGCATTGGCGATGCCCACCTGCACGGCCAGCAGGATCACCGAGCCGAGTATCCACCAGCGATCTCGTCCTTCGGCCTGCAACAACAACAGCAGCATGAGCACGAGGATGATGGCACCTCCGTATTGCGGACCGGCCGTGCTGTACTGATCACCCCAGTACCGGTTCATCTGGGCGATGTTCTGGCGCAACCGCGGGTCGGCGTTCGCGACTTCCGGTCCATTGCCGATCATGCTGCTGGAACCGCCCTTGGCATCGGGCACAAGGAAGGTGAACGACTCCTGCTTGCCATAGCTATACTGCGTCACGTAATCGCGGTCCAATCCTGCGGTGCGCAGGCCCTCATCCTTCGAGCCATCGGGCAGGATGGTGAGCTCGCTTTTGCCACGCGTGCTGTACTTGCCGTATTCCACCGTGCTCCACAGCATGCCCATGTTGCAGACCAAGGCCAGCACCACCGCCACCGCACCAAGGCCAGAACGCATCGCGAAGTCGGGCAATGCCTTCTCGCGGAACGCACGGGCCGCTTCCGATAAGCCGAAGAGCACGAGCAGCATCCCCAGGTAATAGGTGATCTGCACGTGGTTCATCATCACCTCCAAGCCCAGGAAGAGCGCCAGAAGTGCGGCACCGGTCCACTTGTCCCCACGGTACAAGAGGTACATGGCCCCGAACACCAAGGGCATGTAGCCGATGGCGTTGGCCTTACTGGTGTGGCCTGCCGGCAGGATCACGAAGAAGTAACTGCTGAAGGCGAAGGCGATGGCGCCCACGACACTAAGCCACGGATCCACCTTGAGGATGCGCAACAACACGTACATGCCCAGCAGGTAGAGGAAGAGGAAGTTCGCCGGACGTGGTAGGAAGCCATGGAAGGCATCATCGACCACAGAAAGCAAATTGGCCGTCCACTTCACCATGATCTGGTACGATGGCATACCGCTGAACATGCTGCCGGTCCACAGCGCTTCCTCGCCCGTGGCATCGCGGTGCTCGTTCACCTCCTGCGCCATGCCCTTCCATTGCTTGATGTCGTGCTGCACCAGCCCTTTGCCTTCCATCACCGGGGTGAAATAGGCCAGGCACAGGGCGTAGAACAGGGCCACCGCCGCCACAACGGGCAGCAGTCGTTTCCAGGGAAGGGCGTTCATGGGTGGAAGTAGGGGCTACTTGATCTCTTCAAAATCGGCATCCACGATGGTGCCGCGCGATGGACCGGATGAGCGGTCGTTGTCCGATGGCCGTTCGATGCGCACCTCGCCTGGAGGGCGCTGGGGGTCGTTGGTACGGTGTGCCGGCGGCGCGTTGCGGGTGGCTTGGTACCGCAGGATCATACGCAAGACCCACCAAGCGATCACCAATACGAGGATGGTGCGCAGGGTACCGTTGAAACTGGCTTCGGCTACGGTCATGGGAAGCGGCCAAAGATAGGCCCGGGGCCCCACCCGCCCCAGAACCCCTACCTTTGCGGCCATTCCGCGCCAGGCAAGCGCTTCGCCAGTCCCCTTTTCCCACTCCCTGATGTCTTCCTTCGAAGCGCTCGGCCTACGCGCCGAAACCCTCAAGTCCCTCGCCGATATCGGCTTCACCACCCCTACCCCCGTGCAGGAACAGGCCATCCCCCTGTTGCTGAAGACCGAGAAGGACGTGGTGGCCCTGGCCCAGACCGGCACCGGCAAAACGGCCGCCTTCGGCCTGCCCATGCTGGAGTTCCTGGATCCCCAAGACCGCACCATCCAAAGCCTGATCCTGGCACCCACCCGTGAGTTGTGCGTTCAGATCAGCAAGGACTTGGAGCGTTTCAGCGCCAACCTGAAGGGCACCCGCATCGTGGCGGTGTACGGTGGCGCCAGCATCCGCGACCAGATCCGCGACATCCAGCGCGGCGCACAGATCATCGTGGCCACGCCCGGCCGCCTGCTGGACCTGATCGGCCGTGACGTGCTCGACCTGAGCACGGTTGACGTGGTGGTGCTCGACGAAGCCGACGAGATGCTGAACATGGGCTTCCAAGAGGACCTCACCGAGATCCTGGAGAAGACGCCTGAGGACAAAAAGACCTGGCTCTTCAGCGCGACGATGAGCAGCGATGTGCGCCGCATCGCCAAGCGCTACATGCGCGAGTTCGAGGAGGTGAGCGTGGGACCGGCCAACAGTGCGGCAGCAGCCATCCAGCACCAATACTGTGTGGTCCACAGCAAGGATCGTTTCGCGGCGCTGAAGCGTTTCATCGATGCCGATGCCGACCTTTTCGGCATCGTGTTCTGCCGCACCAAACACGAGACCCAGGACCTCGCCACCGCCTTGGTGCGCGACGGCTATAACGCCGATGCCATCCACGGCGACCTTTCGCAAGCACAACGCGACCATGTGATGGGCCGCTACCGTGCCCACACCATCCGCCTATTGATCGCGACGGATGTGGCCGCCCGCGGGATCGACGTGAAGGACGTGACCCACGTGTTCCACTTCGACCTGCCCGGCGAGGCGGAGAACTACACGCACCGCAGCGGTCGTACGGGCCGTGCCGGTCGCGCGGGCATCTCGCTCAGCATCATCGGCGTGCGCGACGTGAACAAGATCCGTCAGTTGGAGCGTGCGCTGAAGACCCACTTCAGCTACGTGCGGGTACCCGGCGGTGCCGAGATCGGCAAACAGCAGGTGATGGCCTACATGAAGCGCCTGAAGAGCGTGGAGGTGGACAGCGAAGGGTTGGAGGAGTTGCTCTCCGAAGCCCGCGCTGAACTGATGAGCTTCGAGAAGGAAGAGCTGATCGATCGGTTCATGAGCCTCGCGTTCAACCGCATCATCGAAGCGCACCGCACCTCGTTCGACCTGAACGTGGACATGAGCCGCAAGGACCACAGTGCCCGCGCCGAACGCCCTTCTTCGCTGGAGCGTTTCAGCACGGGTCGTCAGATGTTCATCAACCTGGGCACAGCGGATGGCTTCGACAAAGGCAAGATGCTGGGCTACATCTGCGGCATCAGCGGCCTGAGCGGCGAACTGATCGGCCGCATGCTGATCAAGGACGTGTACTCCTTCGTGGACATCGAGCCCGACCACTTCGAGCAGGTGTTGAACGCCTTCCAGAACGCCAACTACAAGGGCCGCAGCGTGCGTGTGGATGCCGCAGCGGGTGGCAGCAAGGGTGGTGAACCGCGGCCTGCGAGCGGAGGCTACCGTGGCGGAGGTGGAGGTGGATACAAAGGCGGTGGCGGTGGATATCGCGGTGGGAACGATCGCGGCGGTGATCGCGGCGGCTACCAAGGTGATGGTGACCGTGGTGGCCACCAGAGCAGCTACCGACCCAACCGCGGCGAAGGCGGCGGCGGATACCAAGGCAACCGGGACGGCGGCGGCGGATCGCGCGGCTTCCAGAAGAAAGAAGGTTTCTACGAGCCCAAGCCGAAGTTCCCGAAGCGGGAGCGTAAAGGCTGACCGTTCCGCTGCACGGCTGCGGATCCCCGTTGACCTCGAGGTTCGTTGGGCATGGATATCCGGACACAACTGCTGAAGGGCAACAGCCGCGCCAATGCGGAAAGCGTTGCCACCTACGTGGGAAGCGACCAGGGTCGCTTCCGCATCTTGATGCAGTGTATGTTGGATGACGACCGGCGCACCGGACAGCTCGCCTCGCACAGTGTCGCCATCGTCTGTGATACGCATCCGGACCTGGCCGTCCCCTACCTCGGACGCCTCTTGGGCACCTTGGACGCCCCGGTGCACGAGGCCGTGCAGCGCAACAGCATCCGGATCATGCAGACCTGCACGCTACCCAAAGGGTTGCACGGGCGTATCACGAGCGTCATGTTCGCGCTGATCGCCGATCCACAACGATCCATCGCCCAACGGGCCTTCGCCATCACGGTGGCAGCGCGTATGGTCGAATTGTACCCGGAGTTGGCAACCGAGTTCGAACTGCTCTTGATGGATGCATTGCGCACGGACCCGGGACCAGCGATACGGGTGCGAGCAGGAAAGGCGCTCAGGGCGCTCCGCGGAACAACGCCCGAACGGCGCCGTGCGTCTTAGTTCCAGCCAACGCGGATGGGTGTGGCGATGATCACGGACCTGGAACGAACGGACGTCGGCCCACTTCTTTCAAGATAACTGTCTGGTCGATCGCCCCAGAAAACCATTGCACCGGCCTCGATTTGCCGCAGAAAGCCGAAATTCGCGTCCCCATGCGAGCAGCACTTGCACTTCTGACCGCCCTTTTCCTGCTGCAGGCACATGCACAGGACGAACCCTGCGGCACCAGTTTGCTGGCCGATCTGCCGACCTGTCCTGGTGATGATGATGGCTCGTTGACCGTGACCGGCGGCAATGGAGCCAACTACACCTACACCTGGTTCCACGATCTAGCCGTGACCACGGCGACCGCGCCCGACCTGGTGGCTGGCTTCTACTCGGTGCTGGTGAACGGTGACGATGGCTGTGCTGAATTGCTCGAATTCGAACTGGAGGATCCCGAAGTAGCGCCCTTGGGATCGATGGTGACCACGGACATCTCCTGTGCGGGTGAGAACGATGGCTCGGTGACCTTCACCGTCAACCCCGGACCCTACACCTGGCAGTGGATCGACGACCCCGGAGAAACGAACACCACCTTGACGGATCTGGGACCGGGCACCTACACGGTGCTGGTGAGCGGTGGCCCCTGCCCGTCGTTCGTGAGCGGCTTCTTGGGTGATCCTGATATCACCATCATCGGTGAGGCGGACTATTGCCCTTCAGAATCACCCGTACTCACCACCAACCTCGAATGGGGTTTCTCCCCCCACGTGTACCTGTGGTCCACCGGTGAAACGTCCTCGAGCATCAGCATTCCAGCGGGTACCGAAGGGTTCATCGAGGTCACCGCCATCGACACGGTCATCGGCTGTGTGGCGAGCGGAGACATCACCTTGACCGAACTGGAAAGTCCGGTCGTGACCTTCGCCGCTCCGGACTCCCTCTGCATACGTGTGCCGGGGGTGGCCGTGATCACACAATCCAATGCGGACTCCCTGGTCTGGCGTTGGGATGATGATGGCTTCAGCAACCTACCCGAACCGACCATCACCTTCGATGAACCCTTCTGGCAGCCCATCACCCTTCAAGGCTTCGATGCGTTCGGCTGCGGTAGCGCGCCGGTGCTGGACAGCGTGTATGTGCGGCCACGTCTACCGGCGGACTTCAGCGTGGAACAGGTGCCGTGTACGCCGTTCGTGGATCTCACCTTCAACAGCACATCCGACTCGTGCGCGTTCTTCGTGGGCGACAGCTTGATCCTGGATGTGTGCTCGGGCCTGGTGCGCTACGACATGCGCAAGTACCTCACCTACGACTACACCTTCTATTCCACGCAACCCAACCAGTGCGACGACACATCATCGGTCTCCATCGATGTGCGTACCGAACCCACGCTCTTCCTGCCCACAGCCTTCACCCCGGACGGTGATGGCATCAACGATGAATGGCCAGGCCCTGTGGAGATACCGGAGACCGGCTTCGAGTTGGAGATCTTCGATCGCTGGGGAAGTGCCCATTGGCGCTCCACGGACACCCAGCTGAAGTGGGACGGCTCGCAGCTCCCGATCGGCGTGTACGTGTACACCATGCGCATGCGCGACCCCTGCGAACCCACCAAGGAGATCACCAACAAGGGGTTCGTGACGCTCGTCCGTTAGCGGCCTGGCCGATGGTGCATCCACAGGCGACGTAGCAGACCCAACCTGGACGGTTTTCCGTGCGTGATCCATATGGCATGAAGATCATTCCCTCCCTTTTGCTGATCGTATCGCTGTTGCAGAACTGCATGCTCCAAGCACAACGGCAATGGGCGGTGAGCGACAGCACTACCTATGCGCTCGGGGGCGATACCCTGCTCATCGCCTCGCGCAAGCAACTCTACCGGAGCGTATCGGGTGAGCCTACGCTGTTGCGCGACTTCACGGACGCCGCCGACCCCGATCAGTACATCCGGGATGTGGACACGTGGTCTTCGACCGAATTCCACGTGGTGGTGGGTAGCCGCTATATCGGTGGCAACACCACTTTATACCACAGCACCGATGGCGGAGCGACGTGGGCGGTGGACGAGCGCTTCTTCGATGCCACGGAGGATGTGAGCATCAATCAGATGGCCATCTTCGGAGACACCGCTTACATCTTCAACGGCTACTATATCTCGGAGGTGCTGCGATCCTTCGATCATGGTGAGACCTGGGAACGCTGGTTCCACAGCCTCATCGCCCACTACTACGGGATCATCCCCTGCGGATCCACGGCGTACATCTACGGCATGGTGGGCGATGCGTTCTCACCTAGCATGTGGCAAGTGCCCGATACACTTTGGGACGACTCAGAGACCTTCTTCTGGAGCGGTTGCCACAACGGTGGCACACCAGGTTGTTACTACTCCTTGAACAATGCCTATGCCTTCGTGGTGCAGCATTTCGACTCCATCGCCACGGCGCTCTGCAGCACGAGCACGGGGCAGGTCGATCTCCCCTTCCAAGAGCGCGTGATCGTCTGGCCCAACCCTACACACGACCTGATCCACTTGCAAGGCATGCCCGAGGTTGCTGATCTTCGGATCACGGACATCACTGGAAGGCCTTTTCCGGTCGTGCGCGAGGGTGAGGCCCTACGCATCAGCCAACTTCCAGCAGGTGCCTACCTTCTTCACGTTTTGACCCCGCAAGGATCACAGACGATCCGTTTCACCAAGCTATGAGCTGGTGAGAACTGGCGCGTGTGGATGCTACCATGCATGCACAGCGGTCGAAAAAAGAAGTGCGGCCCGTTGCCGAGCCGCACTTCCACCAGGTCGTAACGGTCACTTCTTCACATCGAAGCGGTCCAGGTCCATCACCTTCACCCAGGCCTTTACGAAGTCCTTCACGAACTTCTCCTTGGCGTCCGCTTGTGCGTACACTTCGCTGATGGCGCGGAGTTGCGAGTTGCTGCCGAAGATGAGGTCCACGCGTGTGCCGGTCCATTTGCGTTCGCCGGTCTTGCGATCGTGGCTGCCGTAGATGCCCTCTTCGCCGCTCTTCGGCGCCCAAGCGTGGCGCATGTCCAGCAGGTTCACGAAGAAGTCGTTGCTCAACTGACCCACACGATCGGTGAAGACACCATGCTTGCTTCCACCCGTGTTGGCGCCCAACACGCGTAGGCCGCCCACCAGCACCGTCATCTCCGGTGCGCTCAGCGTGAGCAACTGCGCGCGGTCCACGAGCATCTCTTCCGGTGGTACGCGATAGCTCTTCTTCTGGTAGTTGCGGAACCCATCGGCTTCTGGCTCCATCACGGAGAAGCTCTCCACATCGGTCTGCTCCTGGCTGGCATCGCCACGGCCGCTCGTGAACGGCACGGTGATGCTGTGGCCCGCATCCTTGGCGGCTTTCTCCACCGCAGCGCTTCCACCCAACACGATCAGGTCGGCGATGGACACCTTCTTGCCGCCGGCATTGAATTCCTTCTGGATGGTCTCCAGCACACCGAGCACCTTGCTGAGTTGTGCGGGATCGTTCACCGCCCAGAATTTCTGCGGAGCCAGGCGGACACGCGCACCGTTGGCACCGCCGCGTTTGTCGCTGCCACGGAAGGTGGAGGCGGATGCCCAGGCCGCGCTGACGAGTTCGCTAACGCTGAGGCCGGATGCGAGGATCTTGCTCTTCAGTGCGGCTACATCGTTGGCATCGAGCATCTGACCAGCGGGGATCGGATCTTGCCAGATCAAGTCTTCTGCAGGCACTTCAGGTCCGAGATACAGGCTCTTGGGGCCCATGTCGCGGTGCGTAAGCTTGAACCACGCGCGAGCGAAGGCATCGGCGAAGGCCTGCGGATCCTTGTGGAATCGACGGCTGATGGGCTCGTAGATCGGATCGAAACGCAACGAGAGATCCGCCGTGGTCATCATCGGTGGATGCTTCACGTTGGGATCATGCGCGTCGGGGATCATGTGCTCGGGCTTGCAATCCTTCGCACGCCACTGATGCGCGCCGGCCGGGCTCTTCACCAGTTCCCATTCGTAACCGAAGAGCATGTCGAAGTAACCGTTGTCCCATTGGGTCGGGTTCGGCTTCCACGCACCTTCCAGACCGCTGGTGGTGGTGTGTACGCCCTTGCCACTACCGAGCTTGTTGATCCAACCGAAGCCCTGGGCCTCGATGGGTGCGCCTTCCGGCTCCGGGCCAACCAACTTGGGATCTCCTGCACCGTGCATCTTGCCGAAGGTGTGGCCGCCGGCGGTGAGCGCCACGGTCTCTTCGTCGTTCATGGCCATGCGCTTGAACGTTTCGCGCACATCGCGACCGCTGGCCACGGGATCGGGGTTGCCGTCCGGTCCCTCGGGGTTCACGTAGATCAAGCCCATCTGTACGGCCGCGAGCGGATTCTCCAGGTCGCGTGCCCCGGAGTAGCGGCTGTTCAGCTTGTCGCTGGTGGCGAGCCACTCCACTTCGGAACCCCAATAGATGTCCTCTTCCGGCGCCCAGATGTCGGCACGGCCGCCACCGAAACCGAAGGTCTTGAAGCCCATGCTCTCCATGGCCACGTTGCCTGCGAGCACGAAGAGATCGGCCCAGCTCACGCTGTTGCCATACTTCTGTTTGATCGGCCACAGGAGGCGCCGTGCTTTGTCCAGGTTGCCGTTATCGGGCCAGCTGTTGATGGGTGCGAAACGCTGGTTGCCCGTACCCGCGCCGCCGCGTCCATCGGCGGTGCGGTAAGTGCCCGCCGCGTGCCAGGTCATGCGGATCATGAGGCCGCCATAGTGTCCCCAATCCGCCGGCCACCACTCCTGCGAGTCGGTCATCAGCTTGGTGAGGTCGGCCTTCAAGGCTTTGTAGTCGACCTTCTTGAAGGCTTCCGCGTAGTTGAACTCCTCGCCCAGCGGGTTGGAGGCCGGTGCATGTTGATGGAGGATGGCGAGGTTCAGTGCATTGGGCCACCAGTCGCGGTTGCGTGTGCCGCGACCCGCCACAGGGTTGCGCATGGCCCCGTGGATCACCGGGCACTTGCCAGCGCTGCTGTTGTTGAGGTCTTCGAGGGCCGCACCATCGTGTGGTTGGCCGGGTTTGTCGTGTGCCATAGCTGATCGGGTTGAGGTACAAACGTAGCGCTCTCCGCAAACGAACGGTCGATATAGCTATCGATACTATCAATAACACATTGGCCCATTCAAGATACCATCAACTCTGTCCATGCACCTTTTGGTGACCAAACCTTTGTTGAGCATTGTCAGTCTGGGTAGGGTGATAGATCACCACCTTGCTCGATCCTGCAATGATCGATCGCTGACCATGGATCCGAACCGGAGCGAATGACTAGTTTCACCTATACAAGCACCACCCATGAACTTGAAGCGACTCACGCGGACCTGGGGATTGACGAGCGCTTGGTGTCACCTACTTGCGCTTTTCCCCTGGTCACTGGCATCCGCCCAGCCCGGAGAGGCGTTGTACACCATACCGGTCGTCTTCCATGTACTGCATGAGAATGGCCCTGAGAACATCAGCGATGCCCAGATCGCCGATGCTTTGGTCATCTTGAACGCCCACTTCGATGAACCGACCGAACCTGTGGAACCGCCGTTCGATGCCATCGCTGCGGATATGGACATCGCATTCGTGCTGGCCAGCGTGGCGCCAGATGGGTCGCCAACGAGCGGTATCGACCGGATCGAGACCCCGTTGACGGACGTTGGAGGCACGCCGGACACCTATTTGAACGCTTGGCCGCGCAACCGCTACCTCAACATCTGGGTCGTTCGATCGCTGGCCACACCTGGTATCGCGTACATCAGCTTTCTCCCCGAACAAGCCGACACCGGACCCTGTACCGATGGTGTGATGATCTTCCACAGTTATGTGGGCTCCATCGGGACATCCCATGTGGGTCGAAAGCGTACGCTGACCCAAGCCATTGGTCGCTTCCTCGACCTGAAACGCGTGCATGAAGAACCGATCGATGGTGGGCCTTGTGCGGATGATGAAGTGGAGGACACTCCACCTGCCTTGCCGAACCTGCAGTGCAATGGTGCGGTGAACCCCTGTGCGGAGATCGTCGCCAACGAACACAACTTCATGTCGTCGCCTTACTGTTCCAACATGTTCACCCTCGGCCAACGCGCTCGTGTGCATGCTTGCCTGAGCAGTGCCGTGGCGCAACGGGATCAATTGGCCACGGGCATCCCCGGCGATACGCCCATATGCTCAGCCACCAGCGTGCCGGAAAACCTCGGCGATAGGTCGATCACCGCTCGACCGAACCCGTTCTCCGATCATATCATCGTGGAAGGTATTCCTAGTGAAGAGACCGAACTGGAGTTGGTGGATATGGCCGGGCGTCGGGTAGTGGAACTGATCAGTGGAAGTACGAGCGTGACCGTGCTTGAACCGGGCTCCATCGCGCGGGGCTGCTACTTCTTGAAGGTCACCACCCGCAACGGCCTAGCGGTGCGAAAGATGATCAAGGAATGAGGCCAGGTTGACGGCTGCGACCCACGACTCTTCCAAGAGCGAACTCCCAGCGGATCCATCGCCACTGGTACACTGCCACGCTTCGTGCAAGCGGATGCGCCCATCGGATGGTACTTCAGCTGTTGACCCACACGGTCCTGTCATCAATTCACCGCGGTCGTTCACCCTGGTGGTAACGCATGTCCAAGCGAACATCATCATCCACCAATGCTATCAATTGACCGCTGACGATGCGCCCACCGGAGTATGTACACGTCACGATGGGTCCGGTCTGTTCGCAGTCGAAGAGCACTTCGGGTGATACCTCGCCATTCGCGCTGTTGTTCACCGGAACGATGCGGCGATCGTTGTAGTCGATCACGTTGTGTAGTTCAAGCTCCGGTCAATCCTTGATGAAGCGATGTATGGACCTTGCTCCCTTCCTGTCATTTAAGATCAGTGAATAGCTGCCGGAAGACAGATGGGAAACATCGAACCCGGCCGCCACTCCCTTGACCATCACCATCCGACCGACCGCATCCACACATTCTACACCGGACCACACGCGGTCCGTGCCGAGGTGGAGTTCGTCGCATACAACAAGAGCACGATCGAGTTCACCAGCATTCCCTAATGTTGCAGATATGATCTGGTTCATCCTTTTCATCGTCGGCTGGTGCGTCATTGCGTTCGGGCTGTACCGGGCTATCCGGACACGTAGACCGGACATGCTGATGATGAACGGCGGCGTTCT
>JAEUTB010000070.1 GCA_016787995.1 Flavobacteriales bacterium
CCTGCAAGCGTCTGTTGAAAAACTTTTTCAACCTCCTCTTACCCGACCCTACTTCTCCTCCTCTTTCCGAGGGCGCTTCAAAGAACGTTTTTCCGAAAGCGGCTGCAAATGTAGGGAGAGTTTCCACAGATGCAACACCAAGGCAAGAAATTCTTCACCAGACGACCTTAAGGAGTGGTCGTAGCCACCGGCAACACCTTGCCGTTGAACAGGTTATGGCCATTCAAAGAAAATTCAGCCACGTACGATCCGATCGCCTCGGCGGTTGTCCCCGCCCGAAAGCCCGGAAAAGCGGCCCGTAGCATCTCGGTATCCACCGCCCCCAGGGCCAGGCAGTTGCTGCGGATCCCCCGATCCTTGAACTCCTCCGCCAGGCACTGCGCCGTACACGCCAAAGCCGCCTTGCTGGCACTATAGGCCACCAGGCCCGGGAACTTGGCCGAATCCTGGAAGCCACCCATGCTGCCGATGTGTACGATATGGCCCGGGGGATCACCTGCCAGGTTCGCGGCCAACGCCTGCGACAGCTCCAGTGGGGCGATGGCGTTCGTGAGGAACACTCGCTCCAGATCCGCCCGCCGGTGTGTTCCCAGCTCCGCCTTGTGCAAATGCCCTGCGTTGTGCACCAAGGCATGAAGCCTGCGCGCGCCCACCGTTCTTGCC
Source organism: Flavobacteriales bacterium (assembly GCA_016787995.1). Taxonomy (GTDB): domain Bacteria; phylum Bacteroidota; class Bacteroidia; order Flavobacteriales_F; family PHOS-HE28; genus PHOS-HE28. The sequence continues at coordinate 664 of JAEUTB010000070.1, forward strand.
AACCGTTCCGCAGCCGCAGGGTCTTCCAGATCGAGCGTGCACGGTTCCATCCGCGGCAGTGGCCCCACCGCCTCCATCAAGACCTGGAGTGAGCGCGAGACCGCGATCACCGTGACATGCGGCCGCGTAAGCAGGGCTTTCACCGTGGCCGCCCCTACCCCTCTGCCTGCGCCGGTGACCACCACCAGACGTTCTTGATCGTTCATTCCCACCTTGTATGGCCGTTAGATTTGACGCGGACCGTCGATCCACGCGGTTCTCAAAAGTATGGGCATGTTCACTTGGGCCGAGCACGAGCGCATCCTTGGCAATCTCCCCCAGCAATGGTTCGATGCTGCGGTCATCCTGCTCGCCGGTTGGTTGATCGGCAAGCTGATCTCCTGGCTGGGAGCCTCGATCCTTCGCAAACTGGCCGCGCGCACCACGAATACGGTGGACGATGAGCTGGTGCATGTGCTTCGTCGGCCCTTGGTGACGTTGGTGACCTTGGTGTCGCTGGTACTGGGGTATCAGCAGCTGACCGTACCAGCGCATGTGGACAAATGGATGGAGCGCATCTTCCATGTGTCGATCGCGTTGGCCGTGACGTGGGCGATCGCGCGGGTGCTGGACACCTTGCTGGGTGCCATGCTTCGAAGCCGCACAGAACGTAGCGAAGACCCCAGTGAAGGGCAGTTCATCCCGGTCGTGCGCAGCTCGATCAAAGCGCTGATCTGGGGCCTGGGGATCGTAGTGGCCTTGAACAACGCGGGCTACGATGTAGGGGCCCTGCTGGCCGGTATCGGTATCGGCGGTCTAGCCTTGGCGATGGCCGCGAAGGATACGCTGGCCAACATCTTCGGTGGTGTCACGGTCTTCACCGACAAACCGTTCCGCGTGGGCGATCGCGTGCGCTTGAACGGGTACGATGGTTTCGTACAGGAAGTGGGCATCCGCAGTACACGGATCCGCACCGTCGAAGGTCCCATCGTGGTGGTCCCGAACATCAAGTTCACGGACAGTGTGCTGGAGAACGTGAGCCAGGAACCCTCCCGCCGTGTGCGCCACGACCTCGGCCTGGTCTATGGCACCACCACCGCTCAGATCGACGAGGCGATCGCCATCCTGGAGAAGCTCGTGCGCGACCACAGCGAAGACCTGGAGGCCGAGCATGCGGCCTACTTCAATGCATTCAAGGATTTCTCCCTGAACATCGTGTTCACCTACCACATCCGCAAGGGCAAAGACATCTTCGGCGTGCAGACCCGCGTGAACCTTGACCTGTTGGACCGCTTCCGGAAGGCGGGATTGGAGTTCGCCTATCCCACACAGGTAGAGATATCAGGCGACCCGCAACCCGAGCGCCAAAGCGAAAAAGGCACAGGAGCTGACACTGTGCATTGAAGGAAGCCGTCAACCTTTCTTCTGGCGGCGCTTCTTCCGCTCTTCCCGCTCGGCCTTGCGCTGTTCCTCTCGTTCGATGGCGGCTTTGCGGCGCGCCAGGACCTCAGGGTCCAATACATCGCCCACATTGTACATCTGGCGGAGCACCCATTGCTGCCTACCCCGGATATAGCCCGATGGACTTGCACAGTTGAACCGTCGAGGCGCGGGCAAGGTGGCCGTGATCAGGGCAGCCTGTTCACGCGAGAGCTTGGAGGCTGGTCGGTTGAAACAGCGCTGCGCAGCGGCTTCGGCCCCGAACACGCCCTTGCCCATTTCGGCGACATTGAGGTAGACCTCGAGGATCCGCTCCTTGGTCCATAGCGTTTCGATGAGCACCGTGAACCAAGCTTCGAGCCCTTTACGCAGATAGGTCCGTCCAGGCCAGAGGAAAACGTTCTTGGCAGTCTGCTGGCTGATGGTGCTGCCGCCCTTGATGCGTTTGGCGCTCTTGTTCCTTTCGAGGGCCTTGCGCATGGCATCCCAGGAGAACCCATGGTGCGTCATGAACCGTTGATCCTCGGAGGCGATGACACTGAGCGGCATGCTGCGGGCGATCTCCTCCAGATCGACCTGCACACGGCTGAAAGTGTCCTGCTCGCGTGATTGTTGGGCCATGACCCAGGTGACCGGTGGATCAACGATACCCAGGAGGCCAGCCCAAAGTGCAGTCACCACGATGCACCAGAAGCCGACCGCTACGCACCACCGGAACAACGTACGCACGCCCATGATGCCGCAAATGAACGGCGCGGCGGGCGAACCCGGAAGTGCTCAGGCCTTGGTGCGCTCCATGGTGCGGTGGTAGTGGATAAGGGCCGCACCACCACACAGGAAGACGCAGATGAAATAGGACATGGGGTTATTGCCCGACTCGGCGCCGTGAAGGACCACGTCCAAGAACCAGCCCAAACCCAAGCCTGCTCCGATTCCCACCCCCAACAAGCCGAGCGCGAAGGCCGTACTGGATCGCCTCTTCGAATTCAGGTCGTCCAAGGCCATGCCCTTCTCGATCATGGCCATGCGCTGGCGGTGTTGGGAGGTGATGCGCAGGTAGAAGATGCCGAAGACGGTGGCGCAGAACGCGATCATCGGCAGGACGGGAGACTCGAACATGGTATGGCTATTTTCCGGTTGTTGCGGATAGGACGCCAGAGGGTGCCCCTTCGGTTACGATCGCATCCATCCGATCATGGGCGCGCTCATCCGATGGCCCATCCACCCAACACGCCACGGATCCAAAAGAAAGACCGCACACCCATTTTCGTGTAACCACTTGGCTCGCACCAAGCGTCCAATGCGCGCACCGTGAACGAATCCGAGGCCATAGTCCGATGCCTGCGTGGCGAAGCCCAAGGCCAGGTCTGGGTGATGCGCACCTACAAGCATTTGGTGCATACGGTGTGCATGCGGGTGTTGCGCCATCGTGAAGATGCCGAGGAGGCCACGCAGGACGCCTTCGTAAAGGCCTTCCAGAACCTGGCCGCGTTCCAAGGAGGAAGCAAACTCGGCACGTGGTTGTACAGCATCGCCTACCGCACTGCGCTCTCGAAGCTCCGGTCGCGGAAGCCGACGACGTCAACCACCGATGAGGTGCCTACACAGTTCCTTGCCGTGCCCGGCGAAGACAGAACAGAGGCGCTGGATCGAAAGCGCGCCTTGGACCTGGCGCTGGCCGAACTGCCCGAAGAGGACAGCACCATCGTCACCCTCTTCTACTTGCACGAGCAGAGCGTGGAAGAGATCGTAACCATCACGGGGTTGACGGCGTCCAATGTGAAAGTGAAGCTGCACCGCAGCCGCAAACGGATGCACGCTACCTTGCAGAACCTCTTGAAGACGGAGCTATGGACGATCCACGAACCATGAGCGGCGACCCGCTGAAAGACCTCTTCCACGAAGCAGGTCTGCAGGAAGCCCCAGCTGATCTGGAGAAGTGTGTTCTGGCGCAGCTAGCCAAAGCCACGGTCCGCCAACCATCCGTCGAGGCCCCGTTACTGCCACGCTGGGCATGGGCCGCTGCGATCGGCCTGTGCACGCTGCTATTGCTCCTTTCCGGTGCGGAAGGTGGTCAGCTATCCATGCCTGCGTTGCCTGCGCTGCGTATGGGCACCAGCAGCCCATGGATCCTCGGATCCCTGTTCTGTGCCGCATTGCTGTTCGCGTTGGACACAGCGCTGCAATGGCGAGCGACTTCCCGCGTCCGCTGATCAGAGCAGCTTCTTGGCCGCGGCGAGCGCTGCTTCGTAATCCGGCTCAGCACCCAGTTCAGGGGCCACTTCGAGGTAACGGACCACTCCTTCGCGGTCGATGACCCAGGTGATGCGGCCGAGTACCCCTTCCATCGGACCTTCGCTGATACCGGCACCCCAAACAAGGGCGGCATCGCGGTGACGGAAGTCGCTACCGGCTTCCACGTTGGCGATACCCTCTGCGGCGCAGAAACGACCCAACGCGAAGGGCAGGTCCATGGAGATGGTGAGCACACGGGCACCGGTCTCAGCCGCCTTCTTGTTGAAGGCCCGTGTCTGCATGGCGCACACCTTGGTATCCACACTCGGGAAGGCGGTGAGGACCACGACCTCGCCTTTATGGTCCGCCAAGGACTTCTCCTGGCGGTCGCTGTTCACGTAACGAAGGGCTGGTGCGACGGTGCCTACTGCGGGCAACGGACCGTGGAATGCTGGTTGGGGCATCGGTTAGGATGAGATGTGCGTGTGGAACAGTGAGGGACCGTTATTGTTCGGCCATGATCCTGGGGATGGCCTCTTCGTAGACCTTACGAGCCTCGGCGATCATGCCGAAGGGTTCATCATCCACCATGAGCTTGCCTTGTGTCACGTGACCGAGCAGGATGAAAGGAACACGGCTGGCTTGCATGAAGTCCAGGAAGGCGGTCTCCTGGGCATCGTTCACCGTGACCACGGCACGCCCTTGGCCTTCACCGAAGAGGAAGGCATCGGGGCGGATCTCGCTATCGGTGATCACATCGAAACCGAGGCCGCGTGGCAGGGCCATCTCCACCAACGTGGTCCAAAGGCCGCCGTCGCTGATGTCGTGTGCCGCATTGATCACTCCCTTGCGGATGAGGATGAGCAACATCGTGTGCAGCCGGCGTTCCTCCTCGATATCGAAGTAAGGCGCCGGACTGCGCTCGATCTTATGGATGCGGGTGAGGTACTCGCTGCAGGCGATATCCTCGGTGGTGCGGCCCAAGAGGTAGATGAGGTCGCCCTTCTGTTTGAAGTCGAGGCTCATGCGCTTGGTGATATCGGGCACGATGCCGACCATGCCGATGGTGGGCGTGGGGAAGACCGGGATATTCTTCTTCTCGGTGACGGTGTGGTTGTAGAAGCTCACGTTGCCACCGGTAACAGGTGTATCGAAAGCCCGGCAGGCATCGCCCATGCCTTTGATCGCCTGGGAGAACTGCCAATAGACCTCCGGATCGTAGGGGTTGCCGAAATTGAGGCAGTTGGTGACGCCGCAGGGTTCACCGCCGGAGCAGGCGATGTTGCGGGCGGCCTCGCTCACCGCGATCATGGCGCCTTTGTAGGGATCCGCATGGACGTAACGTCCGTTGCAATCCACCGTTACCGCGAGCGCTTTGCCAGTCTCCTTGATCAGCACGAGCCCCGCATCACTGGGTGCGTTGGTGCTCATGTTGTTGGTGCGGACCATGCTATCGTACTGCTCGCTCACCCACCGTTTGCTGGCGATGTTCGGGCTGGCCAACAGGTCGTAGGCCACGCCGCGCAGGTCTTCCGGTTCATCCACGTCATCGATCTTGAACTTGGCGTTCTCGGCGAAGTAGGCCGGCTCCTTGATCTCCCGGTCGTAAACAGGAGCACCACCGCCAAGCACCAAGCTTTCTGCAGGCACATCGGCCACCATTTCCTCTCCTTGGAAGAAGCGGACCCTCCCTCCTTCCGTGACCGTACCGATCCGCACGCAGTTCAGGTCCCACTTGTCGAAGATGGCCTGCACCTCGGCCTCGCGCCCCTGCTTCACCACCACCAGCATGCGCTCCTGGCTTTCGCTGAGGAGGATCTCCCACGCGCGCATGCCTTGCTGGCGTGTGGGCACCTTATCCAATTGGATATCCATGCCACAGCCGCCTTTCGCGCTCATCTCGCTGGTGCTGCAGGTGATCCCGGCCGCACCCATGTCCTGCATACCGATGATGGCATCGGTGGCGGCCAGTTCGAGGGAGGCTTCCAGGAGCAACTTCTCCATGAACGGGTCGCCGACTTGCACGGCAGGCAGATCGTCCATGCTGGTCTCGGTGATGTCCTTGCTGGCGAAGGAAGCGCCGTGGATGCCATCCTTGCCGGTGGCGCTGCCCACGATGAAGACGGGATTACCAACGCCGTGGCTGGTGGCGGAGATCACCTTGTTCGTGCGCACGATGCCCACGCTCATGGCGTTCACGAGCGGGTTGGTGGTGTAGCAGGGATCGAAGTAGACCTCACCCCCGAGCACGGGCACACCGAAGGCATTGCCGTAGTCGCCGATACCCTTCACCACACCACGCATGTGCCAACGGCTGCTGGCCTCCTTGGCGATATCGCCGAAGCGCAGGCTGTTGAGTTGGGCGATGGGGCGCGCACCCATGGTGAAGATGTCGCGGTTGATGCCCCCCACGCCGGTGGCCGCGCCCTGGTAGGGTTCGATGGCACTGGGGTGGTTGTGGCTCTCGATCTTGAAGGCGCAGGCCCACCCATCGCCGATATCCACCAGGCCGGCATTCTCCTGCCCCGCTTCGGCCAGCAACTTGGGGCCGCTGCGCGGAAGGGTCTTCAGCTGCTTGATGGAATTCTTGTACGAGCAATGCTCGCTCCACATGGCGCTGTAGATGCTGAGTTCGGTGAAATTCGGGGTGCGGCCGAGCACCTCCTTGATCTTGTCGAACTCTTCGGGCAGCAGGCCCAGCTTCTTGGCGGTCTCCACGCCAGCGGGCGCGGTGTCGGGGTTGGTGGTGAGGGTGCTCATCGCGGGAGCGCAAAGGTAGGATTGAGGACTTCGCGGCACGGATCCATGACGATGAAGTCATCGGCTCCATTTGGCCTTTAAGATCACCTTCCACCTTTTGCTTCGCCAACCCCGCATGAGTAATGCGGGGCTTCCGCCATCCCCACGCCTTCGGCTCGGGAGGCGACCACCCCGGGTCAGGCCCGGGGCGGGCATTCCAAGCCACGGTCCGGCTCGCACGGACCTGCCGCGCCAGCCACCGAGCCGAACGTGGCCCTGCCTTCCGTCAGGCAGGCGCGCGGATCGTGGACATCCACCGCACGCTGTTGTCTGAACCGTTCATGCTGTGCAGCGGCGCATCAAGTTCGATCACCGACCACAGCTCCACATTATCCGTCATCGACACAAACCACTACAAGCTGCCGCGGAGAAGCGGAGGTGGCGAGCATCCAACCGTGGAGGTGGCGCGTCTACCTTGCACCCGCTGCGATGACCGGTATCCTGCTCGCCCATTCGTACACCGCCCTGCTCTTGGCCTTGATGGGGGTTTGGCGCTTCTTCGCGCAGGTGCCGCACGTATCGGTGAGCACGGTCCGCTTGCTTTTTCTGCTGAAGATCGCCGCCGGCACCGCGCTCTGGGCGGTCTACACCTATATCTATCCGGACCGGAACACGGCTGACATCTTCAAGTACTTCGACGACAGCTTCCACATGTACAAGGCCCTACCGGACCATCCGGTGGACTACCTGAAGATGTTGTTCGGCTTCCGCAACGACACGCCTGAATTCCTGCAGAAGTACTACCTGCACATGAACAACTGGGAGCGGCAGTACGAGAGTAACCTGTATAACGATGCGCATACCATCATCCGGTTCAATGCGGCGGTACGACTGATCAGTTTCGGGGAGTACCACGTGCATACGGTGATCGCGGCCTTCCTTTCGACCTTAGGCTCCATTGGGATCTACCGCGTGTTCGTGGGTCGTGTGGCTGGGCGGGAGAAACTGTTGTTGGGCGCGGTGTTCCTGCTGCCTTCGGTGCTGTTCTGGTCCAGCGGGGTGATCAAAGAGAGCCTGCTCTTCTTCGGACTGGGGCTCTTCTTGTACCAGCTGCAAGCGCTCGGGGCTTCCACGCGCCGCTGGTACGATCCGCTGCTCGCCCTCTTCGCGTTGGCCTTATTGTTCCTGCTGAAGTTCTACGTGCTCATGAGCCTGCTCCCGGCCGTGTTGTTCTTTGCGTGGAGCAAGGGACGCCCTGTACGCGCCGTATTGTTCCGGTTCGGGTTGGTGTACGGGGCGTTCATCGCGGTGGGTCTCAACCTGCAACGGGTGATCCGTGGCATGGACATACTGGGCATCCTCACCATGAAACAGCGCGACTTCGTGGGGCTCGCGGTGCAGATGAAGTCCGGCAGTTTCGTGATGCCCGAGTTGCTCTTACCGGAACTGAAGCTCTTTCTGGCCCAAGCACCGTATGCGCTCTACATCACACTATTGGGCCCGTTGGTCTACGCCGGACCCGGACCCTTGGGCCTGATCTCCGCCACGGAGAACCTGGTCTTGGTGCTCTTCCTTGCCGCGTGTGTGGTCTTCCACCGCCCTTGGAAAGAAGTGAACCTGGCGCTCGTACTCGCCCTCTTGGGCTACATCACCTTGCTGGCCTTGGTGATCGGTTGGACCACGCCGGTGATGGGCGCAGTGGTGCGGTACCGGGCACCGTTGATGCCCTTCTTGTTGATCCTTGGCTTGTGTGTGGTAGATAGCCGGAGGATCCTTGGATCTTGGTGGGTGAAGAGGAACCGGGCTCGGTGAGATGAACGTCGGATAGGCTTACAGACTGACCTCCACGATCACTTGGCCGAAGAATGGGGAAGCCTACACATGCATAAGCAGTATCCTCACACACAAGAGTTAGGATCTCATGGGTCTGCAATCCGATTCCTAGATATGGAGAATATGGCGACACCATTGCAGGTATCCAACAGATCGTAGTTACGTTTACCCTTATGGCTATGATAATCCATGGAATCTATCACATGCGGATTGCCTACATCCCAGTCATTGGGCCTAGTTCCACTATATATCAATACCAGTTCATTCTGTTCACGATAATGATACAGAGCGGACCAGAATCCGTACTTCCGTAACTCCGTAATAATTCCAATCAAGTCCTTTAATTCAGAGGGCAGAGATTGCGCAGGTAAATAGTTGCCCTCCAATCTGACCATGCCTTCCCATTTTCCTCCATGGAGTGCAATAGTTTGCTCATCCATTTGCTCCCACCCTGTAAGCCCATCAGCTGCCGCTAACAGCAACTTGGCCCGCTTCATGAGTACCAAGAGGCCCTTAGATTCTGTACAGATGTCACGAACTGCGGGCTTCTCGCACGAGAAAAAAAGCACTAACGCAAAGACTGATACCCAGTGTGTCCTCATCGAAAATCCCTGATTATTCTATACCTCCGCAGGCTCTCCAGAGGCATAAGAGGACCCTGCGGTTTCATTGCGGAAAGTCGGTTCAGCGTTCTCCAGGTCATTCGGCCGCCTCTGTCTTAGCCACTCGAATATACTACTCTATCCGGTGCCAATGGAAGATCGGCGGAACATCGGCACAGACTTCGATGATCAACAGTTGGTAGCCAGCAGCAAGTGCGTCCAACAAGCCCGCTGGCGTAATCTTGCCACCGTGCTTCGGTGGCTTCAGCACCACCACGAAGCGGATCCATCGGATGAAAAAGTTCACGCTTGCGCTCCTGTTCCACGGCATCCTGCTAACCGGCTGCTACCAGTCGCAGGAGGCCGACCTCGTTATCCACAACGCCCGGATCCATAGCCTGGATGCAGGCGGTACGGTCTTCCAAGCCATGGCGGTGCGCGATGGGCGCATCGTGGAGCTGGGTCCGGAGCGGCAGATCATGAACCGGTATGCGGCGAAGAAGGTGGTGGACGCGGCGGGGCGTGCGGTGTATCCGGGTTTCATCGATGGACATTGCCACTTCTTCGGTTATGGACTGAACAAGCAGAAGGTGGACCTGAGCGGCACACGGTCGTGGGCCGAAGTGCTGGAGCGCACCCAGGCCTTCGCGGCAGCGCATCCGGGCGAAGGGTGGATCCTCGGTCGCGGCTGGGACCAGAACGACTGGGCGGATCAGGCGCTACCGGGCAATGCGGAACTGAACGCGCTCTTCGCCGACCGTCCGGTACTGTTGCAGCGCGTAGATGGCCACGCCGCGGTGGTGAACCAAGCGGCCATGGCGCGCGTGGGTCTGGAGCCGGGCACCCGCATCGAAGGCGGCTTGATGGTGATGAAGGACGGAAAGCCCACGGGCTTGTTGGTGGACAATGCGGTGGCGGTTTTCCAGAAGATCTTCGACGAGGCGGATGAAGCCACGAAACGCAAGGCGTTGCTGGAGGCGCAGGCCGATTGTTTCGAGGTGGGCCTGACCATGGTGTGCGATGCTGGCTTGGATGTGGGCACCATCGAGCTGATCCGCACCATGCAGCGCGAAGGAACGTTGAAGATGCGCGTGTATGCCATGGTGGCCGATGGGGAGGACAACCTCGCCCACTTCGCCAAGAACGGCGCGATCAAGGACGAACGCTTGGTGGTGCGCAGCGTGAAGGTGTATGCCGACGGCGCACTCGGCTCACGTGGGGCTTTGTTGAAACAAGCGTACAGCGATGAGCCCGGTCACCACGGGCTGCAGCTGGCTTCGCGCGAGCACTTTTTGGAAGTAGCGCAGTGGTGCAAGCAACACGACTTCCAGATGAACACGCACTGCATCGGCGACTCGGCGAACAAGCTGCTGCTCGATGTCTACGGTGAAGTGCTCGGCGGCACCAACGACCTGCGGTGGCGCATCGAACATGCCCAGGTGCTATCGCCGGAAGACCGTCCGAAGTTCGGCGCCTTCAGCATCATCCCCAGCGTGCAGCCTACGCATGCCACCAGCGATGGCCCCTGGGCGGAAGCGCGGCTCGGTCCTGAGCGGATCAAGCATGCGTACGCGTATGAGGACCTGCGGAAGACCATGGGGCTGCTGGCGTTGGGCACGGACTTCCCCGTGGAGGGCATCGATCCATTGGCCACCTACCGCGCTGCTGTTGAACGCCGCGATGTGAAAGGCTGGCCTGAAGGTGGGTACATGCCGGAGAATGCGTTGAGCCCGGAGGACGCGGTGCGCGGTATGACCATTTGGAACGCCATCGCCACGTTCACCGAGAACGAACTCGGAAGTCTGGAGCCCGGCAAATGGGCGGATTTCGTGGTGCTTGATGGTGGTCAGCTTGGAAAGGGCGGTGCCGAGCGTGTGCGCGTATCGGCCACCTACCTCGCCGGGGAGCAGGTGAAGTGAGTTCGCCGAAGACAGGACCTTGCTCAACGACCGAAGTCGGCGTTCGGACGAAAGGCCGCACGCTGGATCGAACCAAACGATGACTTCGCGGTCCCACGCCTGTTACCGGAACGTTAACCGAAACCCACCACACGGATGCGCACCACTACCATCGCGCCTGCGATGCTCGCTCTGCTTTCTGGCTTGACCAGTGCCGCGCAGAGCTTACCCGCCGAGATGTACCTCGACCCTGCGAACCACTTATTGCTCACGGGAGGTCAGCCCAGCAGCGGGCTCTACGCCAAGGAGACCATCCACACGTTGGACCTGCAGTTCGCGCAGCCCAACTACTGGACCTTGATGACGCAGAACTACACCAGCCAGACGGACATTCCTGCGACGTTGACGGTGGACGGTGTGACGTACGATAGTGTGGGGGTTCGCTTCAAGGGACAGACCAGCTACATGCAGCTGCCGCCGTCTTCACAGAAGAAGTCGTTCAACCTTACGATGGACCATGCCATCGACGGGCAGGACCTGATGGGCTACCAGACCTTGAACCTGAACAACGCCTTCCAGGACGCGTCGTTCCTGCGCGAAGTGGTGTACCTCGACCTCATCCGCGACCACATCCCAGCGGCGAAAGCCAACTTCGTTCACCTGAACATCAACGGTGAGAGTTGGGGGATCTATCCGAACGTTCAACAGCTGAACAACGACTATGTGAAGGAGTGGTACTTCAGCAACAACGGGACGCTCTGGAGGGCCGATGCGCCTTCGGGCACAGGCGGTGGCCCTGGTGGTGGACCGAACTGGGGCGATGGCACCGCAGCGCTGAACGACCTTGGCAGCGACACCAGCAGTTATCAGCAGTACTACACCCTGAAGCGCACCGAGCAGGCGAACCCGTGGGATGATCTGGTGCGCGTGTGCCAGAAACTGGAGCAAACGCCGCTGGCCGTTCTGGAAGACACCTTGAAGAACCACCTCGACATCGACCGCACGTTGTGGTTCCTGGCCAGTGAGATCGCGTTCGGCGATGATGATGGGTACGTGTACAAGGGCAAGATGGACTACTACCTCTACTTCGACCCGGAGACGGAGCGGATGACACCCTTGGAATTCGACGGCAACAGCGTGATGAAGAACAACGCCGCCAGCTGGGGCGCCTTCTACCATGCGGACAATGCGAACTACCCCTTGTTGAACCGGTTGCTCGCTGTGCCTGCGTTGCGTCAACGCTACCTGGCACATCTCCGCACCTTGATCCAGGAGAAGATGCAGTCCTCCTCGTTCAACGCGCTACTCGCGAGCTATTCCAGCATGATCGATGCCGAAGTGCAGGCCGATCCGAAGAAGCTGTACACCTATGCCGCCTTCAACACGGAGCTCACGGTGTTGCAGAATTTCATCACTAACCGCCGCAACACCTTGTTGAACAATACCGAAGTGGCGCAAGTGGCGCCGGTCATCAGCGGAGTGACCCATGCGGTGAACGGCGTGGAATGGGCGGATCCAGTGACGAGCGAGAGCGTGAACGTGCGCGCGACGATAGCCGGTTCACCAGCGCGTGCGGACCTCTTCTACTCCCTCGGCACCTACGGCAACTTCACCAAGACCCAGCTCTTCGATGATGGCGCACACGATGATGATGGAGCTGGGGATGGTGTGTTCGGCGGCACCATTCCGGCTGCACCATCCATGACCCGCGTGCGCTACTACGTGATGGCCACAGCGAATAACACGGCGCAAAGCGTCTCCTTCTTCCCTCCGGGTGCGGAGCACGACGTGTTCACCTACCTGGTACAAGTGGAGTTCGCGGTGGACCCACCCGTGCGGATCAACGAGATCATGGCCCAGAACACCGCCGGAGCATTGGATGAGAACGGTCAATACGAAGATTGGATCGAACTCCACAACAACGGTACCGAAGCGTTCGATCTGAGCGGTGGATGGCTCAGCGACGATGGGAATAACGTGTACAAGTGGCGCATCCCGGACAACACGGTGATCAGCCCGGACGGCTACCTGATCATCTGGGCCGATGAGGACGGCGTTGAAGGTCCGCTACACGCCAACTTCAAGCTATCGGCGAGTGGTGAAGATGTGTGGCTATCGGCTCCATCGGGTCTCGTGTTGGATCATGTGGTCTATGGTGCACAAAGCGCCAACCTCGCGCTGGCCCGCATCCCGAACGGCTATGGGCCCTTCGTTCAACAAGCGGCCACCTTCGCGGCGAACAACGAGTTGAACACCTCGATCTCGTCCATGGAAGAACAAGGCTTCAATGTCTATCCGAACCCGACAGCGAACGACGTGACGATCCAAGTGGAAGAACCGACCGAGCTGATCGTGCGAGATGCGCTACAACGGATCATCTGGGTAGGCCGTATCGGTGCGAACCATGTACTCAACACCGGCAACTGGGCCAATGGCACCTACCACCTACAAGCAGGTGCTCGCAGCACGCGGTTGGTCGTGGTACACTGAGTTTTCCGGGGCGAGAAGAACGAAGGGGCCTCGTGATCCGAGGCCCCTTCGCATTCAGTTCCCTTTCACGAAGCGGTGGTTCCACCGTCCTTCGGCGGATCCGATACTGAGCAAGTAGGTCCCGGCAGCAAGATCCGCAACGCTTACTTCCAAGGTTCCGGTGGTCGCTGCTCGGCGTTCTTGCAGCACCAACTTGCCATCGCTGGTCCGTACCTCAAGGTCGATCGCACTTCCTGATGTCGCGGGCATGCGGATGAACATCCGGTCACGCACCGGGCTCGGCCAGACAAGGAGCCCATCCGATACCACGTCGTCCACGCCGACCGTAAGCACTTGGACCGGGGCGCTGATGGACGTGCAACCATTGGCATCTGTGATCTGTACCTGATAGGAACCGGGCCAGTAAGCGGTCCATTCCTGGGCCGTGGCTTCTGGGATGGGCTGTCCGTTCTCCAACCACTGATACCCAAGGGCCGTGGAGCTGGTCAACACGCTACCACTGGCCGAGATCGTGGGTTGAGGGGGTGCAGGAAGCACCGTGAACGAAAGTGTGTCCGTGTAAGCGATGCAGCCCGAAGGTGTCACGGACGTAGCGCTCACTGTGCCGGGCACCGAAACCTGGATCGGGTTGCCGGAAGCCCCGTTGCTCCATTCCAGGTCACCGTGACCACCGATGTACTCCACCTCCACACCATCACCGGCACAAATGGAGGTCGTCTCGGCCTCGAGTCGGGTGCGGTTGATCATCGCACTGAAGACATCGACCTTGCCCATACCCCAACGCGGGTTGGGTACAGCTCCGGTGAAGCTATCGGACCGTGCGCTTTTCTGGATCGCTGAGCGTATCTCCGCAGCGCTGGCATCGGGGCATTTCTGGAGGTAGAGGGCAGCGGCGCCAGCCACGACCGGTGCGGCTTGCGACGTTCCGCCATCGCGGATGTGCAACCCACCGGGGTCCACTTTGAAGCCTACTTGATTGTCGATGATCCATTGGATCGCTTCCAAGGGAGCAGGCGTGAACACGATATCGCCGGTGGCCGCTACGTCGGGCTTTTGGCGACCATCGCGCGTCGGGCCATTGCTGCTCGTGGGCGCGATGTCCTCCTCGGTGCCGCTGACCGAGCGTTCCACACCGAAATAGTCGATGTAGGTGGTCTCATTGCAATAGTTGGCAACGGTGATCGCATCCGGCAGACAGGCCCAGGAATCCACGATGTGTTGTAGGAAATCGGGTTCCACATAGTGGGCCATCGCGGGATACTCGACCGGTGTCGGGAAGGGAATGGGTGGCGACCAGGCAGCCGCGAGCAGCGGACCCAGGACGTTGGAGGTGCGGGTGTAGGTGGTCAGTGTCCAGAGATCGAACGCCCCGCTGCCCGTGGACATGAAGCGCCAGAGGCAATCGGCGCTATCCGGTGAAGCGATGAGCACTTGCAGCAGCACCTGTTCGCCGCGTTCCTGGGCATAGTACTGCACGGTACCGAGCGTGTTGCCGCTTGCGCTCACGAGCGGTTCCGAGACCACTTGGCCGATAACATCACCCACGGTATGGAAAGGCGTGCGTCCCCTGAAGTTGAGCACAGGCGTGGTACGATCGGCCCCGATGGCGAACTGCACGTTCTCCATGTCCACCGCATCAGCCCATACCTCGAAAAAGACGTTCGGATAGTTGAAGATGTTGAAGGACTGGGGGAAGGTGTTCGTTTGGAACCAAGTGAAGCTGGTATCCGCATCCACCTCGGTGTGTACATGATATGGGAAAGTGCCGTGGGAATTCCCTGCTGCAGCGGTCAAGGCCCGGCCGTTCTGTTCCTGAAGGAGATCCTGGATCAACAGTGCAGCGGCGTCCTTGCCATCGTGTGAACCGGTATACGAACCCATACTGATGTTCACCACGGCCGGTTTCCCGAGCGCCTCGGCCTGTTCGAAGATGTACTTCACACCGTCGGCCACCGTAGCCGCCCAGTTGGCCTGTCCCAACGGACTTGCGACCACGATGATGTCCGTCTTCGGGGCCACACCCATATGCTTCCCATTACCGAGCCCGTTCCCACAGGCGGTCCCAGCCACCGCCGTTCCGTGGCCTTGTGGGTCCACCGGCAGATCCGGGCCACCGGCGTTCAACTCCTCCTGCGTGTATTCGCGGCCATAGCCATAGGGAACCGGAGAAGAGCCGCTGCCAGCGGGTAGTTGATCCCAGTACCGATACACACGCGTCTGGTCGTTCTCATCGCGGAAATCCGGATGGGTGATGTCGAACCCGGTATCGATGATGCCGAAGACCACACCGGTGCCGTCATACCCCTGCGGCAAGGGGCTAACCCCCGCATGCACTTGGTTGACGCGTGCCTTAACACGCATGGAGTCGTTCATCAAGGTGCCGGTGGACAGGCTGAATTCGAAGTGATGTACGGCTGGCTCGTCGGCCAACGCACGGATCGAGGTGACCGGGACCCGGGCGGATACCAGCCGGGCGCGTTGGTTGGTGACACGCCCACCGTGCAAGCGCACCGCATCGGCCACTGCCGCCGCATCGCCGTGGATGAACAAGCTCACTTCACCAACACCTTCGGAGCCGTGTTTGAGGAAATGCTGCAGTTGCAGGTCCATCTTCTCCTTGTACTGGGCGAAACCGGTGGTGATGCCGGTGAGCATCAGGACCACGATCAGGTACCGTTTCATCATGTCCTCAAAATTAGGGTGTTGCACCGGCCTCCATCAGCGCGAAGGGGGGCAGAGCGGTCAAGAAATCCACGGCGCCGCGTTGATGGTCCACCACGCAGCAATAATGCCTAGAGCCGTTGGTAACGAGGAGGTAACGCACTTTGAAGATAACATTGTAACGCGCGGCTTGTTCAAAGGTGGCCTGCCCCACGGGAACGCCGGGCGCCTTGCACTCCACCAAGGCCAAGGGCACGCCGCCCCGATCGTAGACCACGATATCCGCGCGTTTCGTCATCCCGTTCAGGACCAATTTGGTCTCCACGGCGATCAGGCTGGCCGGGCAACCGAGGTCGTGCACGAGGTGATTGATCACATGCTGGCGCACCCACTCCTCGGGGGTAAGGGCCACCCACCGGCGGCGTACCGGATCGAACACGCTGGTACCAGCGGCCCCATGCTTAGTTTTGACACCATGGTCCGGCAAGTCGAGCGCTTGCATTGAAAGGGACTTCACCACACAAAAGTGCGCACGAAACAAGAGATCGTCAGCAACTGGCTTCCGCGTTACACCGGACTGCCCTTGGAGAGCTTCAAGTCCCATGTGCTGCTCACCAACTTCGACAACTACCTCGACATCTTCTGTCAACAGACGGGTGCCACCATACCGGTACGCGACAAGGCCATGAAGGTGGCGGTGGCCGAGGACATGGTGATGATCAACTTCGGCATGGGCAGCCCCATGGCGGCCACCACCATGGACCTGCTGAGCGCGATCGGTCCGAAAGCCGTGTTATTCCTGGGGAAATGCGGCGGCTTGAAGCGGAAGAACCAGCTTGGCGACCTGGTGCTCCCCATCGCGGCCATCAGGGGAGAAGGGACGAGCACGGATTATTTCCCACCGGAAGTGCCTGCGCTGCCGAGCTTCATGATCCAACGGGCGGTGAGCGGAGCGGTGCGCGACCGCGATCTGGACTACTGGACCGGCACGGTGTACACCACCAACCGCCGGGTTTGGGAGCACGATGAGCCGTTCAAGGAGCGATTACAGCAGGTGCGTGCCATGGCCATCGACATGGAAACGGCCACCTTGTTCATGACCGGTTTCGCCAACGAGATCCCCACGGGGGCGCTGTTGCTGGTAAGCGACCAGCCCATGGTGCCCGAGGGGGTGAAGACCAGCGCCAGCGATGCCAAGGTGACGGGCTCCTTCGTGGAGATGCATGTGCGGCTCGGCATCGATGCGTTGCGCGAGATCATCAACGAAGGCCGTTCGGTGAAGCACTTGCGCTTCGAATGAGCACGCTGGACGACTACAAGAAGATCATGACCGACCTGCGGGGCGGTAAATTCAAGCCCGTGTACGTGCTGCATGGCGAAGAGGGCTTCTTCATCGACCGTATCGCCTCCGAAGTGGAACGGCTCGCGCTGGAAGAGCACGAGCGCGACTTCAACCAGACCATCCTGTATGGCCGGGATTGCGACCCCGATGCGGTGAAGGACACGTGCTTGCGCTTCCCCATGATGGCCGAGCGGCAGTTGGTGGTGGTGCGCGAGTTGCAGAACTGGCGGATCGATCAGGTGGAAAAATTGGAGAACTACCTGCTGAAACCCACGCCGACCACGGTATTAGTGCTGTGTTACAAGCACAAGAAGATCGATGGGCGGAAGAGCATCCTCAAGTCGGCGCAGAAAGGAGGCGGTCAGGTGTTCCTGAGCGATAAGGTGCGCGAGGACAAGCTGCCCGACCTGCTGATCACCTTCGCCAAGAACCAGAAACGCCGGTTGGGCAGCGCGGAGGCCACGCTGTTGGCGAACCACCTCGGTACGGACCTTTCCAAAGCCATCAAGGAGGTGGAAAAGCTCTGCTTGGTGACGGAAGAGGGCGGTTCCATCACCAGCGACATCATCCAGCGGTTCGTGGGCATCAGCAAGGACTACAACGTCTTTGAACTGCAGAACGCCATCGGCAACCGCAATGCGCTGAAGGCCCAGCAGATCGCCAACCACTTCGCGGCCGACCCGAAGGAGAACCCGTTGGTGGTGACCCTGGGTTTCCTGAACACCTACTTCGGCAAATTGGCGGTGGTGCATGCCTGCGCGGGGAAGAGCCAGGCCGAACTCGCTTCGGAGCTCAAGGTGAACCCCTATTTCGTGAAGGACTATGTGCAGCAGGCCAAGAACTATCCCCTTGGGAAACTCGTGGAAGTCCAGCGCCACCTGCGTCAATTCGACCTGCGCAGCAAAGGCCTGGGCGGCGACGGCAGCGACCAAGGTGAATTGCTGCGTGAGTTGCTCGCCAAGGTGATGGCGTAAGTGATCGTGGGACGAAAGGTGCATCACGCATCCACCAACGGCGGTTACCGCCCATAGAACGGCTGCGCGGGTAACGGAACGGTTCGGCTACCTTAGCCGCCCTGCACGGAAACCATGTCCTGGAACCTTCGATCCCTTCTCCTCCTCCTCGCCTTCCTACCGACCCTCTTGGTAGCCCAGACCGGCACCATACGGGGCTTCGTTTATGACAAGCAGACGGGCGAGCCCATCATCTTCACCAACGTGATCCTCAAGGGCACCACCATCGGTGCGGCCACGGACGTGAACGGGTACTACTCCATCAGCAAAGTGACGCCAGGGAGCTACACCTTGCAGGTCACCTTCCTGGGCTACGATACGGCCCAGAAAGTGGTGTCGGTGGCCCGCGACCAGATCATCACCGAGAAGCTCTACCTGAGCAAGAGCGCCATCCAGATCAAGGAATTCGAGGTGAGCGGCGAGAAGCAGGAGGCGCGTACGCAGGTGCGCATGGGGGTCACGAAACTCACCCCGCGCCAGATCGAACGCATGCCGGCGATCGGTGGAGAAGCCGACCTGGCCCAGTACCTGCAGGTGGTGCCCGGCGTGATCTTCACGGGTGATCAGGGTGGACAGCTCTACATCCGGGGGGGCTCACCCATCATGAACAAATCCATGCTCGATGGCATGGTGTTGTACAACCCCTTCCACAGCATCGGCCTGTTCAGTGTGTTCGACAACGACATCATCCGCAATGCGGATATCTACTCGGCCGGATTCAACGCCGAGCATGGGGGGCGCATCAGCTCCATCATGGACATCACCACACGGGACGGCAACAAAAAGCGCCTGAGCGGTCGCGTGGCGGCGAGCACGTTCACGGGAAAGGTGTTGTTGGAAGGTCCGTTGAAGAAGCAGAAAGAGGACGGCGGCAGCTCCAGCTCGTTCCTTATGAACCTGCGCCATAGCTATCTGGACCGCAGCAGCAAGATCTTCTACGAGAACGTGCAGCAGGATGGCCTGCCCTTCACCTTCACCGATGCCTACGGCAAACTCAGCTTCAATGGCGCGAACGGCAGCAAATTCAACCTGTTCGGCTTCAACTTCAGCGATGGGGTGAAGTACCGACTGGTGAGCGACCTGAATTGGAACAACTGGGGCGCGGGCACCAACTTCGTCCTCGTGCCGGCAGGCTCCGCCGTGCTGATCGACGGCACCTTCAGCGCATCGAACTACACCATCTCGTTGACGGAGGGCGATCTGCCGCCGCGTACGAGCGAGATCGCAGGCTTCAACGGGGCCATGAACTTCAAGGTCTTCAACCGCGAGGACGAGATCCGCTACGGGGTGGAATTCCTGGGCTTCCGCACCAACTTCGCGTTCTTCAACAGCTTGGGGCGTGAGTATGAACAGGAGCAGAACACCTCGGAGATCGCGGGGTACTTCTCCTACAAGAAGGTGTGGAAGAAGGTGATCCTCGAGCCCGGCTTCCGTTTGCACTATTACGCATCGCTCTCGGTACCCAGTCCGGAACCACGGCTGGGCTTCAAGTGGAACATCACCGACGACCTGCGTTTCAAAGCAGCAGCGGGGCGTTACAGCCAGAACCTGGTGGCCGCCAACAGCGACCGCGATGTGGTGAACCTGTTCTATGGCTTCTTGTCGGCCCCGGACAACCTGCCCAACTCGTTCACGGAGGAGAACGGCGACGTGCGCGAGGTGAAGGACCCGTTGCAGCGGGCGAACCATTACGTAGCCGGCATCGAATATGACATCACGGACGAGTTCTCGGCCAACTTCGAAGTGTACCTGAAGGACTTCCGCCAGGTGACCAACTTGAACCGCAACAAGCTGTTCAACGACACCGAGGAGTTCGCCGACAAGCCCGATGAGCTGAAGAAGGACTACATCATCGAGACCGGCAAAGCCTACGGAGCGGACCTGCTGTTGAAGTACGAGAAGAACAACTACTACTTCTGGGCGGTGTACAGCTACACGTTCGTGGACCGTTGGGATGGCACGCGGAGTTACAATCCCGTGTGGGACCGCCGCAACAACGTGAACCTGGTGGCCAGCTACGCCTTCGGCAAATTCGACGCGTGGAAAGTGAACGCCCGCTGGAACTTTGGGTCGGGCTTCCCCTTCACCCGCACCCAGGGTTACTACGGCAGCACCGCCTACAACGGCGATGTGAACTACGACTACACCACCAGCAATGCCGACCTGGCCATCGTCTTCGGCCCGTTGAACGACGGCAGGTTGCCCACCTACCACCGGTTGGACCTTGGGGTGACCAAGACGTGGCGCCTGGATGAGAACCAGCAGGTGGAGCTCGACTTCAGCCTGACGAACGCCTACGACCGCCAGAACATCTTCTACTTCGACCGCGTGCGCTTCGAGCGCGTGGACCAGCTGCCGTTGCTGCCGAGCTTCGGAGTGAGCTACAAGTTCTAGGAACGAACGGGGTCGGATCGGGGAGTTCGCCCTTTCCCGATCGCAGGTTCGGTGCTGGAGGAGGAGATCAGGAGCCTTGCACAGGCGAACAGGCGACGTTGCACGGTCGTTCGAGTTCTAAGCCTTTTTCCACACCGCACCGGGGAGGCCTCGATCACCTTACCTTTACACCCCGTGATCACCACGCCCATTCAGGGGCGGATCGCAGCGTGATGACGGGATCCACCAAGTACATTTTCGTGACCGGAGGCGTGACCTCCAGCCTGGGCAAAGGCATCATCAGTGCCAGCC
>JAEUTB010000024.1 GCA_016787995.1 Flavobacteriales bacterium
ACGGGCGGTTATGACGAACGGTGGTCGGGCGGGGCGAAAGGTGCGGGCTCAGGTACCGAGCACCTTCACTTCCACGCGGCGGTTGGCCTCGCTCTGCTCCTTGTTCTTGGGCTCGGGGTAGATCATCTGGCTGTTGCCGAGGCCCTGGTACGAGATGCGGTCGGGGTCCACATCGTTCACCAGCAGGAAGTCATAGACGGTCTTCGCGCGCGCCGTGCTCAGGTCGATGAACTCCTTCTTGTTCTTGAAGGTGGGTCCGTTCACGTGCCCCTGCACTTCGATCTTCACGCCGGGATTCTCCTGCAGGAAGCGGAGCAGCAGCAGTAGTGAGGCTTCGGATTGGCGCATCACCTTGTCTTCATTGCCCACGAAGCGGATATCGTCCAGCACCACCTTTTCGCCGGCACTGATGGGCGTCAACTTGATGTCCACATTGACCACAGGATCGGTGTTGCCCTTTACGCGCACAGTGGTGAACATGTAGCCTTTGTGGGTGCAACCGATCTTCAGGTTGCGGTACATGGCCATGTCGTATTCGTAAGTGCTCTTGCCCTTCGCTTCCACCACCTTGTCGAACTCCATGCCGTCGATAGTGACAGTGGCCGGCACGGGTTTGCCGCTCTTGGCATCGGTGATGTTCACCACCACATGCTGCTTCTGTTGCTTCTTCTCCTCCTCCAGTGGTTCGGGTGGCGGGGGCGGTGGGTCGTAATGGAAACGGATCTCGTAGCCGCCGCGCGGTGGGTTCTGGTGGTCGATGACCAGGTAGAAGAGCTGGCCGGCCTCCACTTCCATGGAGCGACTGTAGCTGGCCCCCACACCGGAACGCACGAAGTCGTCGGGCGCGTCCTTGCTCAAGCCGCAGCGCGAGGCCAGGGCCGGATCGTTGCGCGAGATGTTGGAACGGATGGGCTCCACCTGCTTGGTGGCGATCTTGTCGCAGATGCCTGGGATGGCGCCTTCGAAAATGATGAAGTCGATGTCGTCCGACGTGTTGTTCGGGGTGATGTCCATGGTGAGGTTGCACTTCACTGGAACCCGGAACTTGTACCACGTGGTGTGGTGCTCGCGCTCGAACCACTGCTTGTGGTCGGAGGAGTTCTCTTTGATCTCCAGCTTATTTCCGAAGCCACGAACGGCCTGTTCCGTGCGGTACACGGAGTCGGTGATCATGATGGCTCCTGTACAGTCACCATTGTCCTGGGTGAAGCGTCCGGGCGCTTGGGCCCACACGGTTCCGCAGAGAACAACCGCTGCCAGGGAGAGCAGTGAACGGTCCATATCGGCCCGTGCATACGCAAAGTGCGGCCCGAAGGTTCAGTAGCCCAGGTTACTGCCCAGCCACCGCTCCATCCACTCCACGCTCTCGCCCTTGCGCTGGGCTAGGTCCACGATCTGGTCCTTGGCCACACGACCCACGCCGAAGTACTTGCTCTTGGGATGCGCGAAGTACCAGCCGCTCACCGCGGCGGCAGGGCTCATGGCCAGGCCCTCGGTGAGGGTGATACCGGTGTGCTTCGTGGCATCGAGCAGACGGAAGAGCTCGGGCTTCTCGGTGTGGTCAGGACAGGCGGGGTAGCCCGGCGCCGGACGGATGCCCTGGTACTCCTCTTTGATCAGCTGCTCGTTGCTGAGGCGGGTGCTCTCGTAGCCCCAGAGCTCCTGGCGCACCACTTCGTGCAGCTTCTCGGCGAAGGCCTCGGCCAAGCGGTCGGCAAGGGCCTTCAGAAGGATCGCGCTGTAGTCGTCGTGCGCGGCCTCGAATCGTTTCACGCGCTCCTCCACACCGTGGCCTGCGCTCACCGCGAAGCCGCCGAGGAAATCGGGGGTACCTTGTGGGGCGATGAAGTCTGCGAGGGCGATGTAGGGCACGCCCGGCGCCTTCTTGCTCTGCTGGCGGAGCGTGTGGAAGCGGCCGATGAGGTTGGTGCGGGCACCATCGCCATACAGCTCGATGTCATCATCGGAGATCGTGTTGGCAGGCCAGATCGCGGCGACACCATGCGCTTGTATCCACTGCTCCTTCACGATGCGGTCCAGCATCTTCTGCGCATCGGCATAGAGCTGCGTGGCCTGCTTGCCCACCACCTCGTCCTCCAGGATGCGCGGGAACTTGCCGGCCAGCTCCCAGGCCATGAAGAAGGGCGTCCAGTCGATGTAGGGCACCAGCTCGGCCAGCGGGTAGTTGCGGTAGGTGAAGATGCCCGTGCTCTTCGGTGCCACGGGGGGCTCGGCCGCAAAGTCGATGGCGAACTTCTTCGCGCGGGTCTCCTCCAACGGCACGTACTCCTTCTCGCGCTGACTGCCTTCGTACTGTGAACGCACCTTGGCGTACTCCTCCAGCACCTCGGCGGCGAAGCGGTCGCGCTCGTTGTCGCTGAGCAGGTTGCTCACCACGGGCACGCTGCGGCTGGCATCGATCACGTGCACCACGGGCTTGCTGTAGTACGGCGCGATCTTCACGGCGGTGTGCACGCGGCTGGTGGTGGCGCCACCGATCAAGAGCGGGGTCTCGAAGCCCTCGCGCTCCATCTCCTTCGCCACGTGCACCATTTCGTCCAGCGACGGCGTGATCAGGCCGCTGAGGCCGATGATGTCCACCTTCATCTCGCGGGCGGTCTTGAGGATGGTGGCGCTCTGCACCATCACACCCAGGTCGATCACCTGCCATCCGTTGCAGGCGAGGATCACACCCACGATGTTCTTGCCGATGTCGTGCACGTCGCCCTTCACGGTGGCGAGGAGCACCTTCTTCGCGCCTTCCTTCTGCGTGCCGATCACCTGCGCGGCCTTCTTCTCCTGCAGGAAGGGCTCGAGGTAGGCCACGGCGCGCTTCATCACCCGGGCGCTCTTCACCACTTGCGGCAGGAACATCTTGCCGCTGCCGAAGAGGTCGCCCACCACGTTCATGCCGGCCATCAGCGGACCTTCGATCACCAGTACGGGGTCCACATATTTCACGCGGGCCTCCTCCACGTCAATGTCGATGAAGTCCGTTACGCCATGGACCAAGGCGTGTTTCAAGCGCTCTTCCACGGAACCTTCGCGCCAAGCGGCTTGCGCGGCCACCACCTCGGCTGAGGGCGCACCCTTGAACTGCTCCGCGAAGGCCACCATCCGTTCGGTGGCATCGGAGCGACGCGCCAGCAGCACATCCTCGACGTGTTCGAGCAGGTCCTTCGGAATGTCGTCGTACACACCGATCTGCCCGGCGTTGACGATGCCCATGTCGAGGCCCGCCTTGATCGCGTGGTAGAGGAAGGCGGTGTGGATGGCCTCGCGCACGGGTTCGTTGCCGCGGAAGCTGAAGCTGACGTTGCTGACGCCGCCGCTGGTGAGGGCACCGGGCAGGTTCTGCTTGATCCAGCGCACGGCCTCGATGAAGTCGATGGCATAGCGGTCGTGCTCGGCCATTCCGGTGGCCACGGTGAGGATGTTGGCGTCGATGATGATGTCGTGCGGCGCGAAGCCGGCCTTCTTCGTCAGCAGGTCGTAGCTCCGCTGCGCGATGGCGATGCGGCGCTCGTAATTGTCGGCCTGGCCCTGCTCGTCGAAGCACATCACCACGGTGGCGGCGCCGAGGCGGTGGATGATCCTGGCCTGCCGCAGGAACTCGGCCTCCCCTTCCTTCAGGCTGATGCTGTTGGCGATGCCCTTGCCCTGCAGGCATTTCAGGCCCGCCTCGATCACGCTGAACTTCGAGGAGTCCACCATCACCGGCACGCGGGCGATGTCGGGCTCGGCGGCGATGAGGTTGAGGAAGCGCGTCATGGCCTGCACGCCATCGATCATGCCCTCGTCCATGTTCACGTCGATCACCTGCGCGCCGTTCTCCACCTGCTGGCGGGCCACGCTCACGGCCTCGTCGTACTGGCCGTTCTTGATCAGCTTGCGGAAG
>JAEUTB010000035.1 GCA_016787995.1 Flavobacteriales bacterium
CGACGAGCGACAGAAGGTTTCGTAAAGCTCTGACGCTTACGAAGTTGACGCATGGTCTGGGTGCGCTCGAACTTCTTCTTGAACTTCTTGAGCGCCTTATCGATGCTCTCGCCTTCTTTGACCGGGATGATCAGCATGGTCGTTTGTCCTTTTCGCTTAGGGGGTGCAAATATAGTGGTGGATTCGATCCGTGCAAGGGCGATCAGCCTTTCAGCACATTCCTGCTGATCACCAGCTTCTGGATCTCGCTTGTACCCTCGCCGATGGTGCAGAGCTTGCTGTCGCGGTAGAACTTTTCCACGGGGAAATCCTTCGTGTAGCCGTAGCCACCGAAGATCTGCACGGCCTCGTTGCTGGCCCATACGCAGGTCTCGCTGGCGTAGTACTTGGCCATGGCGCCGATGGTGGTCACCTTCTTGTTCTGGCCCGTGTTCTTGAAGTGGCTGGCCTGTTGGATCAGGAGTTCAGACGCTTCGATCCGCGTGGCCATATCCGCCAGTTTGAAGGCGATGGCCTGGAAGTTGGCGATGGGCTGTCCGAACTGCTCGCGCTCTTTGGCGTACTTCACGCTGGCGTCGTAGGCACCTTTGGCGATACCGAGGCTGAGGGCAGCGATGCTGATGCGGCCACCGTCCAGGATCTTCATGGCCTGCTGGAACCCTTCGCCTACGTTGCCTAGGACGTTCTCCTCGGGAATGCGGCAATCCTCGAAGATCACCTCGGCGGTCTCGCTGGCACGCATGCCCAGTTTGTTCTCCTTCTTGCCAGCTTTCATGCCCGGTGTGCCACGCTCGATCACGAAGGCGGTCATGCCTTTGCTATCGCCCAACTCGCCGGTGCGCACGATGGCCACCACCACGTCGCTGCTCTTGCCATGGGTTATCCAGCACTTGGTGCCGTTCAGCACCCACGCCGCCCCTTCCTTGCGGGCCGTGCACTTCATGCGCATGGCGTCGCTTCCCGTGTTGGGCTCTGTCAGCGCCCAGGCGCCGAGCCATTCACCGGTGGCCAATTTGGTGAGCCACTTGGTCTTCTGCTCGTGGTTGCCGAAGTAGTTGATGTGCCCGGTACAAAGGCTGTTGTGCGCGGCAACGCTCAGGCCGATGCTTCCACAGATGCGGGCCACCTCCACGATGGTCTCCACATATTCATGGTAGCCTAAGCCCGATCCGCCGTATTCCTCTGGAACAAAAACACCCAGCATACCGGCCGGACCGAAATGCTTGGTGAAGAGCTCCTTGGGGAAATGCTGGCTTTCGTCCCACTCCATCACGTTGGGGCGCACTTCGCGTTCGCACAGGTCGCGCACGCTTTGCGCGATCATCGTTTGGTTCTCGGTACGGGTGAATTCCATCGTGGAGTGAACGCCGGATGGCGTCTATGGTTCGGTCAGTAGGTGACAAGGCGGACCACCTCCGCGCCATAGGGCTTCAGGCGGTCCATGCCGTTGAGGAAGGAAAGTTCGATGAGGAAACTGAAAGCGGCCACCGTGCCGCCTTGCTTTTGGATCAGTTCAGCGGCTGCCGCTGCGGTACCTCCGGTCGCGAGCAGGTCGTCGTGCACCATCACGCGCATGCCCGGCTTCACACTGTCCACGTGCATCTCCACCTCGGCGCTGCCGTATTCGAGGTCGTATTTGTGGCTCACGGTCTTCCAAGGCAGTTTTCCCTTCTTCCGCACGGTGACGAAAGGGATGTTCAGGGCCATGGCCAAGGGCATGCCGAAGAGGAAGCCACGGCTCTCGATACCGGCGATGGCATCGATGCGCCGATCGGCCAAGGCCAAGCGGAAGCCATCCAATGCGGCATTGCACAAGCTGGCATCCTCCAACACCGGGGTGATGTCGCGGAACAGGATACCGGGTTTCGGGAAATCCGGAACGGCACGGATGGTGGCCTTCAGCTTGTTCTCGAGTTCGGTCACTCCACGGAGAGGTAGGGTGCAAGTTTACGGAAGACCTCTTCACCCACCGCCGCACAACCTTTGATATCCGCCACCGACCGGAACGGACCATGTTGTTGGCGATACGCGATCAATGGCTTGGCGATCTTCCACCGCACATAGGGGTGTGCGGCAAGTTCCTCCGCCGAGCAGGTATTGATCGGGATCCGCCGTACGGCGAGGGTATCGAGGATCAGGAATTCCTTCAACTTCAAGACGGCATCGGGCTTGTCCCTCAGTACGAACACCTCGCCCAGCTGGTCCAACGAAACGAATCCGCCCAACAGGTCACGGTACTTCACGATGCCCCGTGCGAAGGCCGGACCGATCCCGGGCAACCCGATCAAGGCGGTGGTATCGGCGGTGTTCACCCCCACCGATCGTACCGCACGCGGCGCATAACTGGTTCGTTCCCGGATCGTTGACGCTCGATCTTCGCGTGATCCTTGATCCGCCCACTGCTGTTCCCGCTCCTTCTTGACCGTGTTCCCACGAACGATCGAATCCGGCAAAAGGATGTAGGGCTCCAGCGCGGTGTATTGCTCTGGCCGTATGCTGTACATGCGCCCGAGGTCCTTCTTGGTCCGGAAACGGCCACCTTTGTTCTGGTAGCGCTCCACCCCATCGATCTGTCGGTCGGTCAAGCCCAAGGCACGCCACTCTTCGCGGCCGATGGAATTAGGATCGAAGGGAAAGAGCTTCTGTGGCACGCTATCCACCTGAGTTCCTGATCGTGATGCCACCCACGCTTCTATCCGCGCGCGTTGTTGCGCCAGATCGAACTCCTTTGGCGGCCTAAGCCATTGCTCATAAACCACCCAGCCTGCGAGAAGCAGCAGGACACCCATGAGCCAAAGCGTTCCTCGCCGCTCCTCGCGATGCAGATCGAGCAGATCCTTTATCCGCTCCTTGATCGACGTGCTTTGTCGCTGACTCCCCATGAGAACGGCGAGCGGCCAGCGCCTGGAAAGACCGGGGCTTGCGCACTGCGGTTGTGCCTAGCGGGGAGAGGCGTTGGGCGGGTTGATGACGAATGTCCGAACCAGCATGCGACCTGCGGGAGAGGTCAAGCCGACGCCACTGCAATTCTACTTGATCCGGTCGATCGGAAAAAACTGGAAGCACATTGGGATCGCCGCTTGTTAACCAGCGAGTTGATCGCGCAGCACAGCCAAACCTGCTTCGAAGCCTCGGGGAGAATAAGCCAGATCCCTCCGCGCCTTGTCCAGAACGAAGCCCGTCCTGGGCGGTCGTTTAGCGGGCTGACCAAGGGTATCGCTCTTCACTGGGGAGACCACGGAGGTATCCAGGTCGAAGAAGGCCCCCACCCTATTCACCAGTTCCAGAATGCTCATGCCATCGGGACCGCTCAAGTTGTAGATGCCGGTTGCACCGCGCTTGGCGATGCGGATGCAACCATCGGCCAGATCCTCGGCGAGGGTGGGCATGCGCCATTGGTCGTCCACCACCTTGATGGGCTGGCCCTTCTCCAAGGCGGTCTTGGCCCAGAGCACCACGTTGCTGCGGCTCAGGCCTTCGGCGATGCCATAGACGATGATGGTGCGTGCGATGGCCCACTTTGATAACCGGCTGTTGATCACGATCCGTTCGGCATCCAGCTTGCTGTGGCCGTAGACGCTCAAGGGGGCTGGCTCATCCTCTTCGCGGTACGGGCCTTTCTTCCCGTCGAAGATGAAGTCCGTGCTTAGATGGATGAAGTGTGCTTGGTGCTTTTCAGAAGCCCGGACCAGGTTTTCTGTTGCCGTAACGTTCTGTAGTTCACAGGCGACCGGATCCAGTTCACAGGCGTCCACATTGGTCATGGCCGCAGTGTGGATCACCACTTCCGGCTTGAAGGCTTGGAAAGCAGCATTCACCTCCTCGGCCGCGGTGATATCCACCGACCGATAGTGCGATCCAAGTGGATCCGGGGTTCGATCAGCTCCGCGGCTGGTGGCCAGCAGGTCCACTTCCGGGTCGACGCGGAGGGCGGCAACGAGTTTCTGGCCAAGGAGTCCGTTGGAACCAGTGATGAGGATGCGCATGGGCCGAAACTACGATCCCGGTGGAGGATAGTGGGGGCCGGCCCTACAGCTCCCAGACGGTGCTCCGCTTCCCGAAGGGCTTCTTGATGTGCTCCTTGTGCTGAAGCACGAAGGCCATCACCAAATACACCACCAAGTGAACACCGGCGGTGATGAAGCTGAGGTAGATGAAGGAAAGGCGCACCTGCTCCAACTTGATGTTGAGCTTGTGGGCCCACCATTCACAAACGCCAAAGGCTTGGCGCTCGAAGTATGTCTTGATGCTATCGATCATCGCGAGGTCGGTCACCGGTCCTGCCCTCCTTGGACGCTGGCACGGAGCAATTGGTTGCCGACGCCGCAAGATAAGCATCGGCGGGCCGAGCAGTACATGTTCTTCAATTCCAGGAGCGCCTGCCCCCGAGCGGCGGAATCGGACACCAAGCCCAGCGCAGCCCACCCATCGAGCACGGTGTTGCGCTCCGGTGGGAGTTGTTCCAGCAGGTCCATGGCTCGTTCGGCCATGCGCTGATCACCTCGGAGCCGACCCAAGGCGAAAAGGGTGGGCACGACAGCGTTGATGATGATGTGGTCCGCTCCCACCCGGCCCAGTCGCTTGGGTTTGGACGCTGATGGCGAGTCGAAGGCATAATGCGTGTTCCAATAGGGACTGGCAGAAACATCGAGTATTCGGTGCAGGTCTTCCACCCGATCCACCTGAAGCATCTCGGGCACGCCTCCCTCGCACAGTATGAGCACCTGGGCGAGCTGTGCGATGCGAATGGTCGGGAAGTTCACCGGTCGCATGCGGCCGAATTTCCACGCCGCGACCGGAGCGGGTCTCAAATGGTGCAGGCGTGCCAGCACGGCATGCTCCTGCTGCAACGCCCGCGGATACTCGTCCACGAAGTCCACTTGCAACAGCCCGGCCTGCCCGAAGAGCAGCGCCTCCGTTCGCAGGGCATCATCGCGGTACTTGAGCACCGTTCGCAAGGGGAGTGCGTGGGCGAGCATACTGAACGGTTCTGCGTTCACCTTGAGACCGAATGCCCGCCCGAGCATGTGGTACAAGGTCTCGGCAGCATCGCCGTGGAGGCCTTGGTAAAGGCGTTCCACCTCGGCGGTCTTCCGCTCCAAACGCTCTACGAGCACCCGTTCCAACCAAGGGCTAAGGTGGTCCTTATCCACGCGGCCCAGCTTGTTGGCACAGGGAACGAAGCCTTGATCGCGCATGAGGTTGTAGTGCAACGCGATGCTCTCCGAGGAGATCCGCGGAAGTAGTTCGACGGTGGGTAGCGTGTTGCCCTGTAGGGTCCTTACCTCGGCGTCGTGTTCGTAGACCACATGCAGGACCACGTTCTCGTACGCAGGGTCGAACTGATGGCCGTGCGCGTTCCACTCACTGCTGCGCAAGTGCACCTCCACCGTGCCAGCCCATACCTGACCATCGATCCGTACCTGCGCATCGAGCAGGTCAGGACCGCTGTTGCGTTGGATTCGGCCTGGCTTCAGCACCTCCACCGAGCGGCCATCGGTGGTCCGCAGGGCGTGATGTTCGAACAGCCGGGAGGCCCAGATGAATTGCAGCAGGTCTTCGCCATAGGGGAAGCCCGGCTCCAACAACAATGGTCGGGAAGGAATGGTACGCACTACGCGCATCGTGCGGTCACCATCCCCACTATCTGTCCACATCGGGTAACGCTCAGCCGTGTTCATATGATCAGGATCTGACGATATTTACGTCAGGTCATGGACGCATAATATAACATTAGTGAATCGAGGTCTCGATCCCTAGAGCAGACCTTTACTCTCCATGGACCGACGCATGGCTGCTTGCAGGGCTTGTGCAGCGACCCGCGCGGCGGGGATGGCTTGTTCGCCGGCACCGGCATACAACACCCCACGGCTGCTGTTGATCAGCAGACCGCCATCGGCGATGAGTCCGGCGTCGAGGACGGCATCGAGGTCGCCCCCTTGAGCACCCACACCGGGTACGAGGAAAAAATGATCGGGTAGCAGGGCCCTTACCTGCCCCAGGATCTCAGGACGGGTAGCGCCAACGACGAACATGAGGTCATCAGGGCTGCCCCATTGAGCGGTGCTCTGCAGAACCGTCTCGTAGAGTGGTCGTCCATTCTCGGTACGGATGAACTGCACGTCCTCCGCGCCCGCATTACTGGTGACACCGAGCACGATGGCCCACTTGCCGGTGTGGCCAACGAATGGCGCGATGCTGTCGCGGCCCATGTAGGGCGAAAGCGTGATGGCATCCACATCCAACCGGTCGAAGAACGCCTCGGCATATTTCCGTGCCGTGTTGCCGATATCACCCCGTTTGGCATCGGCGATGATGAGGAGATCGCCTTTGCTCCGGATGTAGCTGATGGTGGCTTCCAGGTCCAACCAGCCTTGGTCGCCGAGGGCTTCGTAAAATGCCAGGTTCAACTTGTAGGCCACTGCGAACGGATGGGTGACCTCCACGATGGCCTCGTTGAAAGCCCGGACCGGGTGGCTTTCCTCGCGGAAGTGGTCGGGCACCAAATGCTCTTCGGTATCCAATCCCACGCAGAGCAGGCTTTTCTTGCGGCGGATGGCGGAGACGAGGTCGGCGCGGGTCACGGGGCAAAGATCAGATGATCAGGCGATCGTAGGGTCAGAAAATGGAGTGCGCAGGACTCTTGAGGGTGTGCAAGGGTGCAAGTGAGTTCACAGCGCCCTTAGTTGGGGCTGGGCATCTCGTTCTCTGATCTTCAGATCACCCTAGATGCCGGCTTCGGCCTTCAGCTTTTCGGTGCGCTCAGCGAGTTGGAGGGCATCGATGATCTCTTGCAGATCGCCATTGATCACCTGCGGCAGGTTGTGTACGGTGAATTCGATCCGGTGGTCGGTGACGCGGCTTTGCGGGAAGTTGTAGGTGCGGATCTTGGCGCTACGATCCCCACTGCTCACCTGGCTCTTACGCTGCGCAGCCACCGCGGCTTCCTGGGCGCGCACCTTGTCCTCGTAAAGCTTAGTACGCAACATGGTCATCGCCTTCATGCGGTTGCCGAGCTGGCTGCGTTCGGTCTGGCACATCACCACGAGACCAGTAGGAATGTGAGTGAGGCGCACCTTGGTCTCCACCTTGTTCACGTTCTGGCCGCCGGCACCACCGCTGCGGGCGGTCTCCATCTTCACGTCGCTTTCCTTCAGGTCCACGTCCGTTTCCTCTGCTTCGGGCAGCACATTCACTGTGGCAGCGCTCGTATGGATGCGCCCGCTGGCCTCGGTGGAGGGAACGCGCTGCACACGATGAACACCCGCTTCGAACTTCATCACGCCATAAGCCCCTTCGCCGATCACGTTGAAGACCACCTCCTTATAACCGCCTACTGTGCCTTCGCTCACGTCGGCCACCTCGATCTTCCAACCCAGGCCTTCACAATAGCGGGTGTACATCCGATAGAGGTCTCCTGCGAAGAGGCTGGCCTCATCACCACCCGTGCCAGCACGCACCTCCACGGTGCAATTGCGCGCATCGTTCGGATCCTTGGGCACCAGCATCAGGCGCACCTCCTCCTCCATGGCTTCAATGGCGGCCTTGCTCTCCTCGCGCTCCAAGCGGGCCATGTCGAGCATTTCCGGATCCTTTTCGGTCCGAATGATCTCCTCGGCCCCGGCCAGGTCGTCGTGCAACTTCTTGAACCGCTGGAACGCCACGGTGATGGGCTCCAGATCACGGTAGCTGCGGTTGAGCTCGACGAAGCGTTTCTGATCCGCGATCACGCTCGGGTCCGCCAGCTGTTTTCCGATCTCTTCGCGACGGTCGAAAAGGGCTGAGAGTTTCGATAGAAGGTCTGACATGGGAGTGACCGCTCGGTGGCGGAATACGCACGAAGGCGTGGCGTTGATCAGTGGTAGGTGTAGGTCCCGTGCGGGCTGGTGAGGACGACCTCTTTCGTTGGTGCGCCTGCCTGGCCGGTAGGCAGGGCTTCGACCCGACCGATCACCTTGGCTTCGATCCCGAAGGACTTCGAAATGGCGATGACATCCCTTGCACAGGTCGCAGGAAGGTAGAACTCCAAGCGGTGGCCCATGTTGAAGACCTTGTACATCTCCTTCCAATCCGTGCCACTCATGCGTTGAATGGCCTCGAACAACGGTGGAACGGGAAGCAGGTCATCCTTGATGATCCGCAGGCCTTCCACGAAATGGAGCACCTTGGTCTGCGCGCCGCCACTGCAATGCACCATTCCGTGGATCTGCGAGCGCAAGGCCTTGAAGACCTCGTTCACCACGGGGGCGTAAGTGCGGGTGGGTGAGAGCACGGCTTTTCCGAAGTCAAGCGGAGTACCAGGGAGCGGGTCGGTCAACCGGGCTTGGCCGCTGTAGACGAGTTCGCTCGGTGTTCCGGGGTCGAAGGTCTCCGGGAATTCCGTGGCCAGTTCCTTGGCGAACACATCATGGCGTGCGCTGGTGAGGCCGTTGCTGCCCATGCCAGCGTTATAGCCGTCCTCATATGTGGCCCGGCCACAACTCTCCAAGGCCACGACCACATCACCGGCTTGGATCCGCGCATTGTCGATCACCTGATCCCGACGCATACGGCACACCACGGTGCTATCCACGATCACGGTGCGCACCAGATCACCGACATCGGCCGTCTCGCCTCCTGTGCTGGCAATGCCGATGCCGAGCTCGCGCATGTGCTGCAGGAAGGCTTCGGTCCCTTCGATCAACGCCGCGACCACTTCCCCCGGGATGAGTCGTTTGTTCCTACCGATGGTGCTGCTCAAGAGGATGTTGTCCGTGGCGCCCACACAAAGCAGGTCGTCCAGATTCATCACGATGGCATCCTGTGCGATCCCGTGCCATACGCTGAGATCACCGGTCTTCTTCCAATACGCGTAGGCCAATGAGCTCTTGGTTCCGGCACCATCGGCATGCATCACGATGCAGTGGTCAGCGCTACCGGTGAGCTCATCGGCCACCACCTTGCAGAACGCTTTCGGGAAGAGCCCCTTGTCGAGGTGTGCGATGGCCTTGTGCACATCCTCCTTTCCGGAAGAGACCCCACGTTGGGCGTAACGATCGGAACTCATGGTGGAACGCCTTTCGGGCGAGCGTTGGCGGTGGGTGTAAACGAAGAAGAGCATCCACCAGGCGGCGGATGCTCTTCCATTCAAGGTCTTAGCTAATTGGCTTTGGGCACGTAGTCGTAGCTCAACACGCGGAATTCAGTGCGGCGGTTCGATTGGTGAGCCGCCTCACGCTCCTCTTCCGTCTTCATAGCTTTGATCTGTGCATCGCTGATGCGCGGCTGGGTTTCGCCATACCCTTTCGCCACCATACGCACTGGGTCGATGCCTTTGGTGACCAAGTAGTTCACACAACTCTGCGCACGGTTCTGGGAGAGGGTCAAGTTGCGTGCGTCGGAGTCACGTGTGTCCGTGTGCGCCGCGAGCTCGATGATGATGGTGGGGTTGTCAATGAGCGTCTGATAAAGGGTTTCCAGCGAATCCTTCCCTTCAGGGCGCAGGTCGAATTTGCCGAGGTCGTATTGTACCTCTGGCAGCTTGATGGTGACCGATTTACCCTCTACGATGGTCGGTTGCAGGAAATACTCCTTCACGAAAGTGGTGCTCTCTTGGATACCAACCGTCGTCACTTGGTCTTTCACTACGAGATACCCTTCCTTCTCCACCAGCACACTGTACGTGGTGTTCTCCTTGATGTAGCGGTCCTTACCGTTCTCGATGAAGGTGAAACCACCGTTATCATCGGTGATCGCGCTGAAATTGCTGCCGTTGGTACCCACCACACTGACCTTGGCGCCAGCCAATGGTTGGTTGGAGGCTTTGTCATACGCCGTACCCTGCAACCCGAAGACCAGGTCAGGCAGGTAGAAACGCCAGATATCGTCCTGGCCTTTTCCACCGGGGCGATTGCTGGTGAAGAAGCCGCGCTCCTCCTCGCCTTCGAACACGATCCCGAAGTCATCCGAAGAACTGTTGATCGGCGATTTCACATTATCCACGGCCGTCCAGCTTTCGCCCGACTTTTCGGCGTGGAAGATGTCCATCCCACCCATGCCCGCACGTCCGTTGGAGGAGAAGTAAAGACTTCCATCGTGCCGGATGAAGGGGAACATCTCGTCTTTCGGGGTGTTCACCTCGCCCAGGTTGACCGGGGCGCCAGTGGGCATACCATCCTTATCGAGCTTCACCATGTACAGGTCCTTGCCGCCCTTGTGGCCGGGCCACTTCATATCACTGGCGAAGACCATCATCGTCTCGTCCTTATCCAAGGTGGGGTGGCCGATGGTGATGGTGTCGTTCTTCTCAGGACGCAGGTTCAACTTCACCGGTTCGGCGTAGTTGTTACCCACCTTCTTGCTCACCCAGATATCGCACCCGAACACCTTCTTCTTCTCCATGGGGCACCGGGTGAAATACATCATGGTACGCTTGGCGTTGAAGGTGGGGGCACCTTCGTTTCCAGGGGTATTGATCGTGATGGGCAGCTTCGTGGGCTCGCTCCATTTGCCAAGGCGATCGCGGCTGCTGGTGAACAGGTCGCTGAAGCTCTCCCCGATGATCTGGTCGGTCTCCGTTCCGGTCGCGCCAGCTCGGGTGCTGGTGAAGACCACCATTTCGTTCTTCTTGTCCGCGAAAGCAGGCGTGAAGTCGTACTGCGGCGTGTTCAACAACACCTCGGGATCCACGCTGTACCGCGTTGGTGAATCCTTCCAAGCCTGTGCCTGCTGGCACTCGGCCACGCTAGCGTCGGCACGTGCATCCCCGGGTTTCTTCTCCTTGAAGCGGTTATACGCTGCGATGGCTTCGGCGTATTTACCGTCCTGCTTCAGCATATCGCCGATGTACAAGTAGGTGATGGGATCGGTGTACTGCGCTTTGTTCGCCTTCTCGTACCAAACTGCCGCTTGCTGGGCATCACCCAGGGCCCTGTACGCCTCACCCACTTTGAAGATGAGCTCAGCCTTGGTGCTGGCCTTCTTCTCGACGGTGTACGCCTTCTTGTACAGTTCAATGGCGTTGAAGTAGAAGCCTTTCTTGAACGCATCATCGGCCTCTTCCGCGAGCTTCCCTTGGGCTGCGGCCGTGGTCACGAAAACGATGCTAACGAACAGGCTGGCAAGGAGTTTCCTTGTGGTCATCTCGTGCGTGTGGGTGAGAGTCGGGTTTTCCGGTTCCGGGCGAAGATAAGCAGATCCGGAAATGACAAGCAGTTTGGTCCGAAAGGTGCGATCCGTCGCCGGGCTCGCTTGGTACCCTACCGGGTGAACATCAACTCGCGCATCTTGGGCAGCGGCCAAAGCTCATCGTCCACCAGAAGCTCCAGCTTATCGCTGTGGTAACGGATGCGGTCAAAGAAGGGCTTCACCTTGTCGCAGTATGCGATGGCCTTGTCCCGGGTATCGTCCAAGGCGTTGGCCTTCTTACGCGCTTCGGTCATTTCCTCCACCAACGACACGATCATGTTGATGTGCTCACTGATCTCCTCGATGAGCCTGACCTGGGTGGCCGCGGCCTTTTTGGCCTTTTCAGCACCGAGCACCTCGCGCAATCCCCGCACGTTCTCCAACAGGCGGTTCTGGTAGGCGATGGCCGTGGGTACGATATGGTTCTGGGCCAGATCACCGCATACCCTTCCTTCGATCTGCAACTTGAGCACGTAACTGTGCAGTTCGATCTCGTGGCGGGCCTCCAATTCCACGGCGGACAGCACGCCCATGGTGGCGAAGAGGTCTTTCGTCTCTTTCCGGCTCCACACGTCCAGCGCGCGAGGGGTGTCGGCGATATTGCTCAACCCGCGCTTGGCGGCCTCTTTCTTCCACTCATCGCCGTAGCCGTTGCCTTCGAAGCGGATGGCCTTGCTTTCCACGATCAGGTCACGGATCACACGAAGGACCGCTTCATCCTTCTTCACGCCCTTCTTGATCAACGCATCCACGCTCTTCGCGAAGGCCTTGAGCTGGTAGGCCACGATGGTATTGAGCACCGTCATGGCCGCGGCGCAGTTGGCGCTGCTGCCCACCGCACGGAACTCGAATTTGTTGCCGGTGAAGGCGAACGGGCTGGTTCGGTTGCGGTCGGTATTATCCAGCATCACCGAGGGGATACGCCCGATATCGAGCTTCAATTCGGTCTTGCTGGCCGGCGACATGGCACCTTTGATGTTCTTCTCCAATCCGTCCAACAGGTTGGTGAGGTACTCTCCGATGAACACGCTGATGATGGCCGGTGGGGCCTCGTTGGCGCCCAACCGGTGGTCGTTGTTCGCGGAAGCGATGCTGGCTCGCAGCACATCGGCGTGGTTGTGGATGGCCTTGATGGTATTCACGAAGAAGGCCAGGAACTGGATGTTCTCCTTGGGGGTCTTGGCCGGACGCAGCAGGTTCTTGCCGGTGTTGGTGGCCAGGCTCCAGTTGTTGTGCTTGCCACTGCCGTTCACCCCAGCATAGGGTTTCTCGTGGAAGAGCACGCGGAAGTGATGCTTGCGCGCGGTCTTTTCCATCACGTCCATCAACAGCATGTTGTGGTCCACGGCCAGGTTGAGTTCCTCGAACACCGGGGCGCATTCGAACTGGTTGGGAGCCACTTCGTTGTGGCGCGTCTTCACCGGAATGCCCAGTTTCAAGGACTCCGTCTCGAACTCGCGCATGAACGCTTGGGCCCGCTCGGGGATACTGCCGAAGTAGTGGTCTTCGAGCTGCTGCCCTTTGGCCGGGCTGTGGCCGAAGAGGGCCCGGCCCGTCATCATGATGTCCGGACGGGCATAGAACAGGGCTTCGTCGATGAGGAAATACTCCTGCTCCCAGCCTAGGGTGCAGGTCACTTTGGTCACCTCCTTGTCGAAATACTGGCATACCGCCGTGGCCGCTTCATCCACGGCCTTGATGGCCCGGAGCAGTGGCATCTTGTAGTCCAAGGCCTCGCCCGTGTAGCTGATGAAGATGGTGGGGATGCACAAGGTGCGCCCCATGAGGAAGGCTGGGCTGCTGGGATCCCACGCCGTGTAGCCACGCGCCTCGAACGTGTTGCGGATGCCGCCGTTCGGGAAGCTGCTGGCATCGGGTTCCTGCTGCACGAGCATGCTACCATCGAACCGTTCAATGCTGCGACCGCCACCGATGGGCTCGAAGAAGGCATCGTGCTTCTCCGCGCTGGTGCCGGTAAGGGGCTGGAACCAGTGGGTGTAGTGGGTGGCGCCCTTGCTCGAGGCCCACTCCTTCATCCCGCTGGCGACCTGGTCGGCCAGTTTCCGATCGATGCGCGAACCCAGGTGGATGGCTTGGCGCACCGCGAAATAGGCGTCTTCGGTCAGGAACATGCGCATGGCATCCTCGTTGAAGACGCTGCTTCCGAAGTACTCGGAGATCTTGGCGGTGGGCAGTTCCACGGCTTTCGGTGCTCGGCTCAGCACATTTTCCAAGGCATGCTGACGAAAACGGGGGGTGGTCATCGGAGAATGGTGTTTCGGCAGCGAAGGTATCACTTCTGGAAGGGGGTATGTCCAGAAAAAGTGAACAAATGTTGAAACACCCCCTATTCGAAGAGGGGCACCCACGAAAAAAGCGCCGGATCTCGGCGCTTTCGGGGTAAACTCGGGCGGATCGGCTCAGGTGGTCGGCTCGTCAGGCTTCTTCGGATCGGGGTCAACGCTGCCT
Organism: Flavobacteriales bacterium; assembly: GCA_016787995.1. Taxonomy (GTDB): domain Bacteria; phylum Bacteroidota; class Bacteroidia; order Flavobacteriales_F; family PHOS-HE28; genus PHOS-HE28. The sequence goes on from JAEUTB010000035.1 coordinate 13,636, forward strand.
GGTGGTGGCGGAATAGCAGGTGTTTTCGCCTGTTCGGCCTCCAAGGTCTGCTGGAAGGTCCGGCGCTGCTCACTCACGGTACGGGTCACCTCGTTGGCGCCCCGTTGGATCTCGCGTTGGACCTCATTGCTCGCATCACGCACCTGCCGCATGGTGCGGCCCAGGGTACGGGCGAGATCCGGAATACCCTTCGAGCCGAAGAACAGCAGCGCGAACAGCATGATGACGATGAGCTCACCGCCGCTGATGTCGAAGAGTAAGGGGAAGCCCATGGCCAGGCTCAAAAGTAGGAAGTCCCGCCGGTGAGGCGGGACTTCCATGCAGAAGCTTGTCGATCAGGCGACCGCCTCCTTCACTGCCACATCGGCCTTGCGGCGCAGGAGCAGGTCCACTGCGGAGGCGGAAGCGATGAAGATGCTGGAGTACGTACCTACCACGGTACCCACGAAGAGGCCGAAAACGAAGCCCTTGATGGCCACACCGCCGAAGAAGAAGATGATGAGCAGCACGAGCATGGTGCAGATACCCGTGTTCAAGGTGCGGCTCAAGGTGCTGTTGATCGATTTGTTGAACAACGACACGACCGGTTCGCGTTTGTGCTCGCGGGTGAATTCGCGGATACGGTCGAATACGACCACGGTGTCGTTGATCGAGTAGCCCACCACGGTAAGGATCACGGCAATGAATGCTTCATCGATCTCCATGGAGAAGCCTACGAAGCCCCACAGCAAGGAGTACAGCCCCAACACCACGAGCACGTCGTGCACCAAGGACAGGATGGCTCCCATACCGTAGTACCAGCTGTTGAATCGCACTCCGATGTAAATGAACATGAAGAGCAGCGCGATGCTCACCGCAGTGAGGGCTTTGATCTTGATGTCGTCGCTGATGGTGGGGTCCACTTTGCGGGTCTCCTCTGTGAATTCGAAGGCACCCACTTGAGCTAAGCCTTCACCGATGCGTGCTTGGACCACGGAGTCCATCGCCGCACCAGGCTCATCGATCAAGTAGTTGGTGGTGATCTTCAGGCGGCGCTCGCCGCCGTAGGTCTTCACGCTGAGGGTGTACTCGCGGTCACCTTCTTTCACGATCGGCGATAAGGTCTCGCGCACGTTCTCAGGCTCCACGGGCTGGGCGTATTCCACCACGAAGGTGCGACCACCGGTGAAGTCCACACCCCAATTGAATCCACGGGTGAACATAGAGACCAAGCCGATGGCGATGATGGTGAGGGACACCGCGTAGAACATCTTGCGCTTACCCATGAAGTCGATGTTCGACCCATCGAACAGGTTCTTATTCCAGGGACGCCAGAAGCTGATGTCTTTCCCTTTTTCCAAGCGCCACAGCATCACCAACCGGGAGATGAAGATGGCGGTGAACAAGGAGGTGAGGATACCCAGACCCAGCGTAGTAGCGAAACCACGGATGGGCCCTGAGCCGAACAAGTAAAGGATCACCGCAGTGGCCAGGGTGGTCACGTTGGAATCGATGATCGCAGAGAGTGCACCCGAGTTGCTGTAGGCGGACTCGATCGCGCTCTTGAGCATTCGGCCTTGTTTCAACTCATCACGTACACGTTCATTGATCAGCACGTTGGCATCCACGGCCATACCGATGGTGAGCACGATACCGGCGATACCGGCCAAGGTCAATGTGGCCTGCATGGAGGCCATGGTACCCAAGAGGAAGAATACGTTGGCGAGCAGGGCGATATCGGCGATCCAACCCGCGCGGTTGTAGTACAGCCACATCACCAAGAGCACACCGATCAAGGATACCACGAAGGAGATCAGACCGCTTTGTACGTTCGCTTCTCCCAAGGAAGGACCAACGACGGTCTCGTCGATGATGCGCGCAGGCGCTGGCAACGCACCCGCCTTCAAGATGTTCGCAAGGTCCTCCGCCTCCTGGATCTGGCTGTTGAGCTCGCCGGCACCCATGCTGATGCTCGACCGACCACCGGAGATCTCGCTCTGCACGATAGGCGCGCTGTACACGAGGTCATCGAGCACGATGGCCACGGCTTTGCCGACGTTATCGCCGGTCATCACCTTCCAGGTCTGTGCACCTTCTGGGTCCATCTGCATGATCACCTCCACATCACCCTTCATGTCGAAATCCTGGGCGGCGTTGATGATGGAGCTGCCATCGAGCTTGGGCTCTCCCCCGCGCGGCACTTTCAAGGCGTAGAGGTCCACCACGCTCACGTTATCACCCGATTGCAGGGTGCGGACCTGAGGCTTGGCGGCCCAAGCGAGCTTGAGGTCCTGGGGCAAAGCGCCCATCACGGCCGGGGTGCGCAAGAAACGATTCACTTGCGCCGTATCCGCCAAGCGAGCCGTACCAACGATGGAACCTGTGCCGAGGTTGAACCCACCGCCTTGGCCAGCCACCACGTTCGGGGTCAGGACATTGAAGAGCGGGTTCTCTTTGGCGAAGTCCTTCTGGGCCGTGTCAGCTGCAGTGCTGTCCGCAGCGGCGAGGGTATCGTTCGCCACGGCATTGGTATCGGCCACTGCCGCGGTCTCTGCACCGGTCGCCAATACACGCAGGGCCATACGACGGTTCTGCGCGCGGCCTTCTTCCGTGTCGTTGCTGGCCACAGGGTGTTGGGAGCCATAGCCCTCGGATTCGAGGCGGTCGGCAGCGATGCCCTTGGCGACCAACGCAGCAGTGACGGCCTCTGCACGCTGTTGGGACAGTTTCTGGTTCGCCGCTTCGTCGCCGGTGTTATCGGTGTAGCCTCCGATCTTGAGACGAACGGCGGGATAGGCGTTCAGGATCTCGACCAAGTTGTTCAACTGGGCCTCTGACCCCGCCATATCCAATTCTGCGCTGCCCGTAGCGAAAGTGACCCGATCGAAGTTGAACCAGGTCTCCTTGTCCACAGCCTTCCCGCTGGTGAGGAAGCCGACCAGTCCGCTTTCCACCCCGGAGGTGGCTCCTTTGATCTCTTTACCCGAGCTCAGCACGTGGGTGAATTCACCGGTGGAGCTGGACGCGGTCGTTGTATCGGCAGTGAGCGCCCGGAGACGCGTATTGGCGGTCTCCAAGGATGGATACACCTCGGAGTTATCATAGGTCTCCCAGAACTCGAGGTTGGCCGTGCTTTGCAGCACCTTGCGCACGCGGGTCTTATCCTTCACACCAGGCAGTTCGATGTTGATCCGACCGGAGAACTGTTGCTTCTGGATGCTGGGTTGCGCCACGCCGAACTTGTCGATACGGGTGCGCATGATCTTCTCGGTGTTGTTCAGCGCGGTCTCTGCTTCGCGGCGCAGAGCGGCCAAGTACTCCTCATCGGAGCCTTCACGGTTGAACATGTCCTTGCGCTCGGGGCTATAGAAAATGGCACTGAGCGGGCCATGACCGGGCACTTTGGCGTACTCCTCCCCGAACAGGCTGATGAAATCCTTGCTGCTGCTCTTCTGGCGTTCCCGGGCTGCTGCCATGGCCGTTTTGAAGGCCGGGTCCTCGCTATTCTCGCTGAGGTTCTCCACCAACTCGGGGATGCTGACCTCCAAAGTCACCGCCATACCACCCTTCAGGTCAAGACCCAGGTTGATCTCCTTCTCCTTGCACTCGCGGTAGGTGTAGCCCAAGAGCGGATACACCTTCTCTTCGCTGCGGCCATTGATGTAAGCGTTCTCGAAGCCGTAGACCAGCGCTTCGCGGTCCAAACTCTCGTTGCCCGGCACGGCGAGCATGGAATCGGCCTGCTGCTCGGCCTGAGCGCGCGCCTTCTTCTCCACACCGGATGTGAAGACGGAGAAGGAAAGCTGATAAACACACGCAAGCGCCAGGAGTATGGTGAATATCCAAAGCGCGCCCCTATTCTGCATGACCGATGGTTTTTCTAAAGAGGCGGCAAATATAGCGTTGTTAACCAGCTTGGAAAGGGGTGCATGCATCATCCCTCCGTGGCGGTCGAAGAACCGGTTGTGAACACTCAGGTTTGCACGAACAGTGACATTCCGATCCCGCGCGAACCAGCTCAACCACTCACATTTGTACGTGATGCGCTCCAGAACACCCCTGCTCCGCCCTTGCTTCTCGTTGCTTGTTCTGCTCGCGGGACTCCATTCCACGGCACAACTCGACCTCCGGTTCGACGGAACGGTGGCCGTACAGCGCGGATCCCAGCAATTGGACCTGGCTTGGTCCGGGGGCCTCAATTTCGCCCAATTCAGCGAGATCGACCTGGACGTGGATGGCTTGAAGGACTTGGTGTACTTCGACCGGTCGGGCGATAAGCTCGTGACCCTTCGGAACACGGGTGGGGCAGGCACTGGCCGCTACGAGCTCACCCGCGCTTTCGACGCGGTATGGCCCTTTTCGCAGCTGCATGATTGGGCCTTGTTCCGTGACTATGACTGTGATGGCAAGGAAGACATCTTCACGTATTCGCTCGCAGGATTCTCCGTGTTCCGGAACACATCGACGAGCAGTGAGCTTTCGTTCGAGCAGCTTGTCTACCGTTCGGAATGTGACTACGTTTTCACGGATGGCACCTCCCAGCGGTCCAACCTCTATGTGTCCTCGGACGACCTTCCAGGCCTGACCGATGTGGACGGGGATGGCGATCTGGATGTACTGACCTTCAGCCAGCTAGGCTCTTTTGTTGAATATTACAAGAACCTGAGCGTGGAGACCTATGGCACCTGCGATAGCCTCACCTTCGTGCGGCGCAACGCGTGTTGGGGACGCTTCGCGGAGAGTTCCTCTACCAACGCGGTCACGCTCGATGTGGACTGCCAGTTCAATGTACCGGCACCTGAGATCGGCGGTGAGCCCGGTTCCGACCTACATCAAGACTTGGCGGATCGTGCCAAGGCGCATGCGGGCAGCACCATCACCCCGCTGGACCTCAATGGCGACGGGGTAAAGGACCTGCTGTTGGGCGACATCGCCTACACGAACCTGGTGGCGTTGACCAATGGAGGCACGGTGGACAACTCCCTCATGGTCTCCGTGGACGACCAATTCCCGAGCTCCGATGTGGCCGTGGACATCCCGGTATTCCCGGCGGCCTTTCACCTGGATGTGGATGGGGATTCGGACCGGGACCTGCTGGTTTGCCCTGCGGCCAGGGGCTTGGCACAGAACTACAAGGGGGTGTGGTACTACCAGAACAATGGCTCGGATGCCGCTCCGGACTTCGAATTCCAGCAAGATGACCTGTTCCAAGGCCGCATGCTCGATGTTGGAGAAGGCGCCAATCCCGTGTTCTTCGACCACAACGGGGATGGACTGATGGATCTGATCATCTCCAACGAAGGGTACTACGACCCTACCGGCACCTATGTGGGCAAATTGGCGCTGTTACAGAACGTCGGATCGGCCGAAGAGCCAGCGTTCAACCTGGTCACCGACGACTACATGAACCTGAGCACCAGTGGCATCGGGGTCTCGATGTATCCGGCGTTCGCCGACATCGATGGCGATGGTGACAAGGACATGTACATCGGCGACCTGCAAGGCCGGATGCACTTCTACCGGAACGTGGCAACGGGCCCTATCGCCCAGTTCACCTTGGCGACCCCGAACGTGACCTATCAGAACGGAACGGAGATCGATCTGGGCAGACAGATCACCCCCCAGTTCGTGGACCTTGACCGTGATGGCCGCATGGATCTGGTCGTAGGTGAACAGAACGGGAATTTGAACTTCGTGCGGAACGTCGGGACCACCACGGCACCAAGTTGGACCTTGGTCACGGACTCGCTTGGCAAAGTGCGCACGGTCACCGCTTACACGCTGGGGCATTCCGTCCCCTTCATTTTCACCAATGAGGACGGTGATTACGAACTTCTGGCAGGCTCCGAGAACGGCTCGTTGTGGCACTACACGGGCATCGACGAGAATTTGTCCGGTACGTGGACGCTGGCGGACACGAACTTCATGGACCTGGATGAGGGTTACCGTTCCACGCTATGCATGCACGACTTGACCAGCGACGGCGAACTGGACCTGGTGATCGGCAACTACCGCGGAGGCGTTTCGTTCTGGCGGAGCGAAATGATCGCGGGAGTCGATGGCTCCACAGGCACCTTCGAGGTGCTAACCCTCCGTCCGAACCCGACCACCGGTGCATTCGAGGTAGTGCTCCCTCTAACAATGGCGCAACGGAACAATGCCTTGGTGGTTCGCAATGCCTTGGGCCAGGAGGTCCATCGGGCGCGGATCATCGGCTCCATGATGTCCTTCGACCTGGGCGACCAGCCCAACGGCGTGTATACGGTACAACTCGAAGGTGAAGCCACGCGCGTGGCACCGGCGCGGATCGTGGTGCACCATTAAGTGCCGCAACGAAATGAGAACGGCGCCCAATGGGCGCCGTTCTCGTATTCAACCGGATCGCTATCAGGCGGTCACCTGCATCTTGTCCAGCACGTCCATCACTTCACGCACCGCTTTCGCGCTGGCATCGCAAAGTGCTTGTTCATCCTTGTTCAGTTGAAGCTCGATGATGCGCTCCACCCCGTTGCGACCGAGCACTACGGGAGCACCCATGTACACATCCTTCAGGCCGTACTCACCCTGCAGCCACACACAGCATGGGAAGATCCGCTTCTGGTCACGCACGATGGCCTCCACCATCTGAGCAGCCGCAGTACCCGGGGCATACCATGCGCTGGTGCCGAGCAGGTTCACGATCTCTCCACCGCCCTTCTTGGTGCGCTCCACGATGGCGTCCAGTTTGTCCTTCGCGATCAACTCGGTAACAGGGATACCACCCACCGTGGTATAGCGCGGCAGCGGCACCATCGTATCACCATGGCCGCCCATGAGCACCGCTTGGATATCCTTGGGGCTCACATTGAGTTCGGTGGCTAGGAACGCGCGGTAGCGTGCCGTATCCAGGATACCGGCCATTCCGAACACGCGGTTGGCGGGGAACTTGCTGTTGATGAACGCGCAGTAGGTCATCACATCGAGCGGGTTGCTCACCACGATGATGATCGTGTTCGGCGAATGCTTGATGATGTTCTCCGTCACGCTCTTCACGATCGCCGCATTGGTGGCGATGAGGTCATCGCGGCTCATCCCCGGTTTGCGGGGCAGGCCACTGGTGATCACCACCACATCGCTATTGGCGGTCTTGGCGTAATCGTTGGTGCTTCCGGTGATGCGCGAATCGAAAAGGCTGATCGGGGCGGTCTGCCAGATGTCCAAGGCCTTGCCTTCGGCGAAACCTTCCTTGATATCCAGCAGCACCACTTCATTGGCCAGCTCCCAACGAGCAATGGCATCGGCACAAGTGGCGCCCACGTTACCGGCGCCCACAACGGTGACTTTCATCTTCAGGGGTAGTTTGTTCGTAATGGATCCGTGAGTCCACGGAGCGGGGGCGAAAGTAGCACGCCGGGCCATGGTAACACGGTGATCGTTGACAGGGTTCCAAGGTCGGAGGCAACCCCGAGGCATCCTTTCCGGACCTCCCACGTCTATCTCGATAGAAATGGCTACCTTACCGGCACCGATGCTAAGCCAACCGACAGTCCCCCCTGCCGCGGAACGCGCTTCGATGCGGTTGGTGCAAGAACCTGCCGTGCAGTCACAGGAAGCCGCCTACTCGGCCCTGATCGATGGCTGTCTGAGCGAAGATCGTCGCGCGCAGCAACGGGTGTATGAGCTTTTCTACGGGAAGATGATGGCCGTATGCCTGCGTTACACCAAGAACGCGGATCAGGCCAAGGACATCTTGCAGGACGGCTTCATCAAGGTGTTCAAAAGTGTGGACAAGTTCAACCGGGCGGGTTCATTCGAAGGATGGATCCGTCGGATCATGGTGAACACGGCCATTGACCACTTCAGACGGACGAAGAACTCCTACCTGCTCTTGGGTGAGGAGCGCAGCATCGAGGATTTCGGGGATATGGACGAGGAGGATACGCTGGCCGATGAGACCGGTGAGGACATCCTGGACCTGAAGCCGGCGGACATCATCAATGCCATGCAGAAGTTGACCCCTGCCTACCGCACGGTGTTCAACCTGTACGTCTTCGAGGAGCTGACGCATAAGGAGATCGCGGACATGCTGGGCATCAACATCGGCACCTCGAAGAGCAACTTGGCCAAGGCCAAGCACAACTTGAAGAAATTCCTAACGCAGGAGCACAAGCTCCACTAACGGACGCGGAACATGAGCGGTTTGAACGGATTCGAGCAGGCAGTGAAGGAAGCGTTGGAGCCTTACGAGGTGCCGTACAACTCGGCCGATTGGAGCCAGTTGGAGCGGGCCTTGGAGAACCGGGGCGATATGGCACGTGTCTCCCGCTCAGGACTCTATGCCTTGCTTCTTGGCGGTGGTCTGGCAGCTGCAAGTAGCTTGTTCGTGCTCACCACGCCGCCTGCTGACGTAGCCCCTGCAGCGCTCGCGAAAGCCACCACGGCTCCGGTGATCACGGTGGAGGAAGAGGCGTCTTACTCATCGCCCAAGAGCGTGGGAACACCGGGCGTTGCAAGCATCCCTGCCGAGCCTACGGAGACAGCTATCCCCTCAAAGAAGTCGGAAGTTTCGACCAAACCGGCTACTGAAGTCGCCATTGTGGTGCCCACCACACTGAATGGAGGCACCGGGGCCACACCAACCCATCCCATGAGCAACGAGCCTGTGGTACGACCGAGCGTGAGCGAAGGCTGCCCAGGATCGGCGATCGATTTCGAAGCGGAGAACCTCAGCAGCGAAGGCATGTACCTGTGGAACTTCGGTGATGGTAGTTTCTCGAACAAGCCCAAACCCAGCCACGTCTTCTCGAAATCAGGCAGTTTCGAGGTCATGCTCTCCCACTCCACCTCGGGTGGCGGCAGTATCCGGAACAAAGCGGTGGCGGATCGGATCATCATCCACGAGGCTCCCGAGGCCTCGTTCAACGTGTTGAAGCAGGAGTACGACAATACCGTGCCCTCGGTCCACTTCGAGAACCGCAGCCTCGGTGGGCATACTTATGCTTGGGATTTCGGCGATGGCAGCACCAGTGCGGTGGCCCACCCCGACCATGTGTATAAGAAGGCCGGCGTATACACGGTGAGCTTGACCGTAGTGAACGGGAAAGGCTGCGAGGATCGCGTGGAGAAGACGGTCCGTATCGATGAGGACTACGACCTCATGGCCCCAAAGGCCTTCTCACCTAACGGCGATGGGATCGATGACCTCTTCATCCCAGAAGCGCTCAAGACCCTGGGGGTCAAGTTCCAACTGACTGTATTAGAGGCGAAAACAGGGGTGGTCGTGTATGAGACCAATGACCCCACCCGCCCCTGGAATGGGCGCGTGAACAACAAGGGTGAAGCAAGCCCCCAAGGTGATTATGTTTGGATGGTGGAGCTGAAGGATGGGGATAAGCTGGGTGGGCCCTATAACGGTAGCATCCGGTTGGTGCGGTAATTTTTGCTGAGCCATTACAGCTATCAGATCCCCTGAGCATATCAGGGGATCTATTTTTGTGGACATAGGCAACGACCAATCGCCAAGAACGGTCATGGAGTTAACTTGAATAGGAGCGAACATCAACTTGCAAAGACAAAACGGACTAGCATGGAGAACAAGGTTTACCTACGCTCGTTCCAAATAGCCTTGGCTCTTTTCCTAGCGCAAGCTTCGCACGCCCAGCAATTCACCATCGCTGATGGCACTATCACAACGTGTACCGGTGTACTTGGAGATTCAGGAGGGCCTGCGAGCTCCTACGGCGACAACGAGAACTATACCGTGGTCATTTGTCCAGATAATCCGGGAGATGTCATAACGCTTTTATGGACTGCCTGGAGTGTCAGCACGGCAGGCCCGCAGGCGAGTTGGGATCGTATCAGGATCTGGGATGGCAATTCAACTGCTGGGAACCTCATTGGCGATTACACTGGTAACGATCCTTTGGGAGGTGCACAAGTCCAAGCGAATACGACTAACCCTACCGGATGTCTGACTGTTCAGTTCATTTCGAATGGAACCGGGGTCGGAGACTTTTCAGCCTCGATTCTTTGTGAGACACCATGTGATCGGCCTACGGCGGTAGCTACGATGAGTGAACAGGTTCCCGCCCTGGTGTGTGTCAATGAGGTATTGACCTTCGATGGTTCAGGCTCCTATGCCGCTCCAGGCTTCGCGTTAGCCAATTATCAATGGTCCTTTGATGACGGAGAAACGTCCACTGGCCCCACTGCATCACACTCGTTCGATGAGCCTGGTGAGTATATCGTCCAGTTGACCGTAACGGATGACAACAATTGTGTGAATAACAACTTCGTCGACCTTCAAGTGCTTGTAAGTACTACTCCGGAGTTCTCTGGAACCATGGAGAATATCGGGTCTTGTGTCGGCGCTGAAGTTGCTCTTTCAGCCGAGGTCACACCAACCACGTGGACCGGTATACCGGAGTCTAATTTTGGAGGTCAACTCTTGCTTCCGGATGATGTAGGGCTGCCATTCACCACAGAGCTGGTGTTCACACAATTCGAAGCAGGACAAACGCTTCAAGACGTCAATGATCTCCTATCGGTCTGTGTGAGCATGGAACACTCCTTCATGGGAGACCTCATCCTGTCACTCACGTGCCCGAATGGTCAGTCCATAACAATGCATCAACAAGGTGGGGGCGGAACTTTCCTTGGCGATGCGAATGATGGAGATGGTGGTGGTGTGATCGTTCCGGGAACTTGTTGGGATTATTGCTGGAGCCCGACAGCGACATTAGGTACGTGGGAGCAGTCGTCCCAATTCGGTGCCAGTCCGAATGTGATGCCGTCGAGTCAAGGAACAGCACTCATTCCTGACACCTATTCTTCCCTACAGCCGTTCACACAACTTCTTGGCTGTCCTTTGAATGGTGCATGGACGTTCATGTCTGTCGACAACTGGTTGGCAGATAATGGTTCGATATGTTCCTGGTCGCTCAACTTCGATCCAGCTATCATTCCGGAGGCTACCCAATTCACTCCAGAACTTGGCACATCCACACTCGATTCAGCAGGCTGGTCCGGACCAGGCCTTGCTATTGATCCAGCTGACCCACTGAATGCCAGTGCCAGCATAAGTTCCCCTGGTGACTACCAATACTCCTTTTTCGTTACGGACAATCATGGCTGCGAGTATGACACGACGATCACTATTACGGTGCCCGAACAGCCCGTTCTTGACGCCGGAGAACCGATCGTGCTGTGTTCCGACCCATTGCCAATGGCTGGTGCCATCGTTGCGAACGGCCCTCCACCGACCTGCACCTGGGAGTTGATGCTCTATGAATCGTTCGGAGATAGTTGGAACGGAGGGGCGAACCTGGCGGTGACCTATGATGGAGTGACCACGAACTACTCGGTGCCGAACGGCCCAGAGGAACTATCCGTCCCTTTGGTGGTAGAGACCGGCGAGACCATTGAACTGTTCTACACTGCTGGAACAGTCTTTAACGGGGAGAATTCGTTCACCTTGTTCGATGATACGGGGGCAGAGATCTTCGCTTCAGTGAATGGACCTTCCACCGGGCTTGCTTACAGTGGCGTGGTGGTTTGTGGTGGTGGTGAAACCGCATTCGTTTTCGAATGGACACCAACGACAGGTTTGGACGACCCGAGTGATCCCGAAACGAACGTCTACGTAACAGAACCCACGCTCTTCTACTTGAGCACCTACCCGACCGGGCATCCTGAATGTGCGGTGATGGATAGTGTATGGGTAAGTCCGGATCCTTCCATCGACGCTGGAGAGCCAGCGACCATGATCATCTGTGCGAGCGACCCCACCTTCCAACTCACGGACTCCTTGGGTGGCACCCCGGATGATGATGGTGAATGGACGAATTCGGCAGGGGGTGTGGTAAGCAACACGTTCGAGCCCATCACCGGTGCATCCGATGTGTATACCTACACGGTTACGAGCGCTGCGGGATGCGTTGCGACGAGCACGTTGGACATCACCGTGATACCTGCTGATGACCCCACGTGCTGTGGGGTGGTTGATGCGGGCATTGATGCGTTCACGTGCGGGCTTACCATCGAACTCTCCGCGACACGAGGGAACACCGGCGTCGGCAATTGGCAAGGTCCTGCCGGCGCTGTCTTCGCCGACCCCTTCAACACGGTCACTGCGGTCACGGTGCAACCTGGCATGGGCGGTACCCACACCTTCTATTGGGTGGAGAACGACGGCGCCTTCTGTGACCTCATCGATAGCGTGCGGATCACCTTCACCGACGCCTATGTATTCACACCCACCGTAACGGATGCCCTCTGCTACGGGTATAGTGATGGTGCCATTACGATGGATGTGACGGGAGGCAATGCCGCTGCCGGTCTGGACTTCTCATGGTCAACGGGGTTGCAGGGCATCATGGAGAACACGATCACGGACCTGCTGGCAGGCACCTACTCACTGCTGGTGACCGATGACAACGGGTGCACGGGAACCACGGAGGTGCTGGTGGGACAACCGATCCGGCTGGAGATCGATTCAATGGCCATGTTGCCGGTTACCTGTTCGGGAGACTGCGATGGCACCGTGCAGGTTTTCGATGCGGAAGCCGTGGAATACAGCTACGATGATGGTACCACATGGACCACTGATCCAACTCGCCCAGCCTCCTGCGAAGGTGTATGGGTAGTGCGGATCAAGGACGCGATCGGTTGCATCGGGATAGACCAGATCGAGGTGATGGGGCCACCCCCTGTGGTGGCCGCCTTCGATTGGGGGCCGCAACCGGCCAACGTGGACGCACCGACGATCACATTCGCGAACACTTCCACGGGATCCGATCATTATTTCTGGAACGTCGCTGATCTGTTCTCCACCACGGACCTGAACACCGTGTTCACTTTCGACAACAAGGAACCGGACATGTACGAAGTGTGCCTGACCGCATACAACTACAACGAATGTTCCGATACCATCTGCCAGACCGTGGTGATCGACGATGTGCTCTTCACTTACATCCCCAATGCGTTCACGCCCGATGGTGATGACGTGAACGATGTGTGGTGGCCGAGCGCGAACATTCCGGTGCGCACCAATTACGAGTTGCTGGTGTTCGACCGCTGGGGGCAGGTGGTGTTCAACACTACCGACCCGTACATGCCGTGGGAAGGCAGCTACCAGAACGGTGGCGAGATCCTGAAGAGCGACGTGTACGCCTTCCGCCTTTTGTATGGTATCGGGGACACCGAGGCGCGGAAGGAAGTGGTGGGGTATGTGACGTTGATGAAGTGATACGTCGACGTGGCACCCTTGGAAGAGTGAAGGAATGATGCTACGCCTGCGGAAGATCGGTCTGTTGAAGCAGTTGTTGGATACGCCCGTTCAGTTGCGGAATGGAGCCATCGCGCTTTGCTGCGTGCTGGCCGGCGGGGCGATTGATCCCGTATGTGCGCAAACCGTCTACTTGATCAACGGTGGTGATGTGGTCGCCTGTGCAGGCCTGCTCGGCACCAGTGCCGGAGCGTATGGCGAGGAGTATGCGAACAATGAAGACCATACCATCACCATATGTCCTGACATACCTGGACAAGCCATTTTTTTGACCTTCAATTCATTCGACTTGAGCGAGGCCGGATCCTCGCCACAGGACATGATGACCTTCCATGATGGGTCGGATATCGCATCGCCCACGCTTGGCACCTTCACAGGGTCGCAATTGAACGGCAGTGTCGTGGCGGCCACCCCGGACAACATCTCTGGATGCATCACGATCCATTTCACATCGAACGAGGTCGGAACGGGGACCTTCAGCGCCTTCATCCAATGTGATGACCCCTGCTGGCCTCCCGACGCGAATGCGGTGGTGGTGGGCGAGGTACTCCCGGCGAAAGTCTGCATCGATGAAACCGTGGCCTTCGACGGAACCTCCTCGCAACCCTATCCAGGGCGAACCTTGGTGGATTTTTCCTGGGATATGAAGGATGGGAGCATATTGAACGGAGCGACGGTCTCCCATGCCTTCGCTGAGCCCGGTGAATACCAAGTGGAGCTGGAAGTCACCGATGATGTCGGGTGTAAGAATGTCTTTCAGATGGTGGTTCCGGTGAGGGTCGGCACCGAGCCCGACTTCGTAGGCACATCGGCCTCCCTATCGACCATCTGTCAAGGTGGTGAATTCACGCTTAGTGGTGCTGTGAACAGTCCCACGTGGTCCAATCTGCCGGAGCCTTTCATCGAGGGTTTGACGGAATTGCCGGATGGCAGCGGTGTCACATACGAATCCGAACTGACTGTGAGCGGATTTCCCTTTGGAACAACGGTCGAGAACGCCGATGATATCACATCGGTGTGTATCGTTCTTGAGCATTCTTTCATGGGTGACCTGGTGGCGAACATCCAAGGACCGGGTGGTCAACAGGTGCTTTTGTTCAATGGGAATCCGGGCGGTACCATCTACCTCGGCGCAGCGAACAACTTGGATGATCTGACGCCCGGTGAAGGATGGCTCTACTGCTTTCAGGACGTGGCCGTCCTGGGTACGTTGGCGGCTGAAGCTTCAGCGGGCAACACGGTGATCGCAGGTACGAACCCGCCCGACGATGCGATGCCCGCAGGAACGTACACATCGGAAGAGTCGTTCGATAGCTTCATCGGAACACAGCTGAACGGCGTTTGGACCTTGTCCATATTGGACGATGCCTTCATCGATGATGGATTCATCTATGAATGGTACATCAATTTCAATCCCCTGCTCTACCCTGACATCATCAGCTTCACACCGAAGTATGGGACTGGCGCGGACTCCACGTATTGGACCGGTCCGGGCTTGGGCACCTTGGATGCCGGTGCCGACAACGGAACAGCCATCGCTACGAACGTGGGGCCCAACGAATACGTGTACACGGCGATCAATGATTTCGGGTGCACGTTTGATACCACGATCACCATTACGGCCTACCCACCGCCGGAGGTCGAGGTCACTTCTATACAAGGGGTGTGTACCGAGCAGGCCCAATTGAACGCGGAGATCGTGGCGAACCCACCACCGCCGGAGCCCTGCACGTATACGTTGGTCCTGAACGACACCTTCGGTGATGGTTGGAGTGGTGGCGCACAGGTGACCGTTGACATAGGTGGTAGCGAGACGGACTACACCTTACCGGATGACGAGACCACCACGATAACGTTCTCGGTCCCTTTCGGCACCGCCTTCGATGTGTCTTATACCGCAGGCACTTCATGGAACGGTGAGAATTCGTTCGTGTTCATTGACCCTAACGGTGTGGCGCTTTACACCTCCCCTACTGGGCCGTTGACCGGTACGGTCTGGACCGGGACATCGAATTGTACGGCCGGGGAGGATGCCATCACTTTCATTTGGACACCCGCTGCTGGCGTTTCTGCCAATGGCATTACCGACCCGAGCACGACCATTTCAGCCCCGACCTTCTTCACCATTACGGTCTACCCCAACGGTCAGCCGTGGTGTACCACGAACGACACGATCACGGTACAACCCCCATCGGTGCTCGAGAACGATAGTTCGATCACCCATGTGCTTTGCAATGGCGGCACAGGCACCATCGAGGTATTGACCACCGGACTTGGAGGTCCATGGAATTACCGATGGTTCAACGCCGATGGTGATGTGATCCAGCAGACCCCGCTCTCCGAAGGTGATCAATTGGAGGCTGTCGCAGGGGCCTACAGCGTGGAAGTGGAAGAAGGACCGAACGGCAACGGTTGCTCGGACACCCTGTTCGCCGTGATCGAAGAACCACCACTGTTGGAGTGGGACCAGGTCCCTGCCGATACGCTGATCTGTTTCACAGGTGAAGCGACCTTGGCGGCAAGTACCCTTGGAGGAACAGCCCCGGTCGTCCTCATATGGGACCAAGGCTTGACAGGCTCCGGCCCGCACATCGTAAGTCCCTTGGACAGTACGGAATATACGGTCTTCGCCCAGGATGAGAATGGATGCATGACCGTACCGCACACGTTCCTCGTCGGAGTGCGCGACACGATCCGCTTCACGCCCCTGGAAGACTTCGACCAATGCAGTGGAGTACCGTTCACGCTCTTGGTGGATAGTTTGTCCGGGGGGGATGGTGCGTACGCCTACCAGTGGAGCGATGGCGGGACGACAACGCCAGAGTTGACCGACTCCATCCTGGTGGATGCGACCTACTGTGTGACCGTTGCGGACGGTTGCGAAACACCTCTGGTGACTTCTTGCGCGGACATCACCGTTCTCAACACGCCGCCACTCGAGGTGACCGCGGACACCACCTTGGGCTGCCGGCCGTTCGAAGTGGCCTTCACCTTGCGCGATACGACAGGTGGTGCGAACGTGCTGTGGAGTTTCGGGGATGGTGTGACCTCGGCCACCGGTGCGATGGTCTCCCACATCTACGACTTCTCCACCCGATTCGATGTGAACGCGACGGTGACCTGGCCGAACGGTTGCATCACGGATACCACCTTGTTCGACCTGGTCGAGGTGATCCCAGTGCCTACAGCGGAATTCGGATACAAACCGGAGCCGCTCACCATCTTCGAACCGGAGGCGCGCTTCTTCGAGTTGGCCGGACCGAATGAGATCGGTTATGCGTGGGATTTCTTCGAATTCGGCACCTCCGAGGAGCCGGAACCCGTGATCACGTTCCCGAATGACATCGGGCGCTCGTATCCCGTCCAACTCGTGGTCTGGAACGAACTCGGTTGTGCGGACACCTTGTTGCGGGAGATATCAGTGGATGATGCGTTCCTGACGCATATCCCGAACACGTTCACCCCGAACGGCGATGCGCTCAATGAGGAATTCATGATCCTCGGGAACGACCTTTCGGATGAGGAGTTCGAATTGAACATCTTCGACCGGTGGGGCAAAGTGGTGTTCAGCAGCACCAACCCCGGGCTGGGCTGGAACGGTCAACTACCCGGAGGTGTAGCAGCGCAGGAAGGAGTGTATGTATGGCGCTTGAAAGCCCGTTCGCTCCAGACGCTGGAGAAGAGGATCCTTATGGGGCATGTGACCTTGATCCGTTAGGGCAAGCCGAGGGTCGTCCGTCTGAAGACTTGATCGGTCATACCCAGAAGGGTGTTCATCCAAAAGGTGAAGAAATGCCCCTCCAGTTCATGGGTTGGGTGTATTTTACCATCGCCTAAGTCGGTCATCACCAACCACCACGCATGATCGTACGTTACCCCGCGTACACCTTTCATCCTAGACATTGGTCTAAGCACATGCTCGCAGTGGTGAGCCTTGTGTTCGTGTTCCTGGTGATGGCGCCTTCGAAGGTCTCCGGGCAAGCGTACCCCATCTTCAACGGAACGGACAACACCTGCACGGGTGCGTTCCTGGACAGTGGTGGTGAAGGCGCGACCGGATATTCCAATAACGAGAATTTCACGTACACGATCTGCCCCGATTCGCCGAACGATGCGATATCGTTGACGTTCCTCACCTTCAACCTGAGCGGGGCGGGGAATGCGCCAGTGGATCAGATGACGATCTACGATGGCAATAGCACGGCGGCCACCACCTTGGGCACCTACACGGGTACAGGGCTACAGACGGTGACCGTCCTGGCGTCACCGCTGAACAACACGGGATGTCTTACGATCGTCTTCCGTTCGAACGACACCGGCACAGGTGTATTCGCAGCCAGCATCAGTTGCTATACGCCATGCCAGCGGCCGACAGCGGTCGCCACCATGAGCCAAGCGGACCCCGTGAGGATCTGCATCGGAGAATCGGTCAACTTCAATGGCGCCGCTTCCTTCGCAGCGCCGGGCTTCAGTATCGCCTCCCGCACATGGGACTTCGGCGATGGCACCGTATTGACGAACGCCGCGGCCAACGTCTCACATACCTACACACAAGCCGGTGAATTCATCACGCAACTCTACCTGGTCGACGATAACGGTTGTGCCAGTGCGAACCGCGTGGACCTTCCCGTTCAGGTGGGCACTGAACCGAACTTCGTGGGAACCCAGGGCGATCTGCTGGGCTGCGTAGGCCAGACCCTTTGTTTGGATGGTGTCGTAAATGGGACCACGTGGAACGCGCTTCCTGGCAACGACCTCGGCGGAGGAGTATTCCTACCCGATGATGTGGGCTCCTGTTTCAATTCGGAGATCACCTATACCCAATTCGCGCCAGGGCAGACATTGAACAATGCGAACGACCTGCTCACCATATGTGCGAACATGGAACACTCGTTCATGGGTGATCTAGTGATCAACATCATAAGTCCGACCGGGCAGGCGGTGACGATGCATCAGCAAGGCGGTGGCGGGACATTCCTCGGAGAACCGATCGACAACGACGGTAACCCGGATGCACAAGGGACCTGCTATCAGTACTGCTGGAGTCCGACAGCGACGAATGGTACGTGGGTGGACAATGCGGGAGGGACACTGCCTATCGGCACTTATGAAAGTCTGAATCCCTTATCCGGATTGGTCGGTTCGCAATTGAATGGCACCTGGGGCTTGCAGATCTGCGATCTCTGGGGATCGGATAATGGGTTCTTGTGTGATTGGAGCATCGACTTCAACCCGGCCTTGTTCCCCGACCTGACCGAATTCACCCCGATCTACGGTGCCGGTGCGGACAGCAGCTCGTGGTCCGGTCCGCACATCACTAGCGCGAGCGCGAATGGGAATGACATCTGCGTGACACCACCGGCACCGGGCAGCTACAGTTACATCTATTCCGCCACGGACAATTTCGGCTGCACGTACGACACGACCTTGACGGTCACGATCGTGGCTCCGCCCGTGGTGAATGCCGGTGCGGATGCCGTGATCTGTGGAACCCCGGTTCCGCTCAATGCCACGATGGTGTCCGGTGGTTTACCCGGCGCTTGCACGTATTCGTTGCGGTTGATAGACACCTTCGGTGATGGATGGGATGGCGGGGCTGAGCTGACGGTTTCGGTTGATGGGATCGAAACCACTTTCACGTTAGCTGATCCTCCAGGGAACCAGGAGGACTTCAACATACCTGTCCAGCATGGCGATGTGATCACCTTGACCTATCAGGCTGGGACGATCTGGAACGATGAGAACCGTTTCGTGCTGCGCGACGCAGCAGGTACCATTCTCTACAACTCCGGAACCGGTCCGGCCAGCGGTGTCGCTTGGACAGGCGTGGCGGCATGCCCGCCCGAGCCGTTCGCGTTCACTTGGACACCGGCCGCTGGGCTTTCCAATCCGAACATCACCAACCCCACGGCGAACGTGGCGGTAACGACCGAATACTGCGTTACGGCCGCACAACCCTCCTACCCTAACTGTACGGCCACGGATTGCATGACCATCACGGTGGACACCGGTGTGGATCCGGGAACGAACGGTTCCATCACGGTATGCGAGAACAGTGCTGCGTTCGGATTATTCCCTGTACTTGGTGGAACGCCCACGGCGGGTGGAACATGGACCGCTCCGGGCGGTGGTGCGCATTCCGGGAACTTCACGCCTGGAGCTGATACACCTGGAGTTTATACCTACACGGTGATCGGATCGGCGGCCTGTGGCGGAACTCCGCAAACGTCGACCGTGACAGTGGTGGTCTCAACCTTGGCTGATGCAGGAACGAGCGGCTCGTTGACGATCTGCAGCACTTCCGGCGCGCAAGATCTATCCGCCTCGCTAGGTGGCACACCGGATGCTGGTGGGACTTGGAATGGCCCAAGCCCGGTACCTGGAAGCGTGTTCGACCCTGGTACCATGAGCGCTGGGACGTATACGTATACCGTCGTGGGATCCGCACCATGTCCGAATGCCACCGCCTCGGTGAATGTCGTGGTGAACACGCCACCGAACACCATCGTGGATGGTTTCTTGACCCTTTGTAGCAGCGATGCGCCGACAGCCTTGTTCGCGCAACTCGGTGGTGCGCCGGATGCAGGTGGTAGTTGGAGCGGACCAATTGCTGTGGCTGGTGGCTTGTTCGATCCGGCGACGATGACCGCTGGCGTGTACACCTACACAGTTGCGGGCATAGCGCCTTGCCCCAGTGAAAGTGCAACTGTGACGGTCACGATCAACACACCGCCGAACCCTGGAACGGACGGTGCGATCACCTTGTGCAGTAGCGATGCAGCGGTGTCGCTCTTCGCGCAACTCGGTGGTGCGCCGGATACAGGTGGAAGCTGGAGTGGACCAAGTGCAGTGGCTGGCGGCTTGTTCGATCCGGTGGCGATGACCGCTGGCGTGTATACCTACACGGTAGTCGGCATTGCGCCATGCCCAAGTGAAAGTGCAACTGTGACCGTCACGATCAACACACCACCGAACCCCGGAACGGATGGTGCGATCACCTTGTGCAGCAGCGATGCAGCGGTGTCGCTCTTCGCGCAACTCGGTGGTGCGCCGGATGCAGGTGGAAGCTGGAGTGGACCAAGTCCTGTTGCTGGTGGCTTGTTCGATCCGGCGACGATGACCGCTGGCGTGTATACCTACACGGTAGCTGGCATAGCCCCCTGCCCG
>JAEUTB010000083.1 GCA_016787995.1 Flavobacteriales bacterium
TCGGGGCGAGATCAAGAGCATCGCCCTAACACCGGAAGGCACACGGAAGTACCAACCCGACTGGAAGACCGGATTCCACCGCATCGCGAAAGGGGCCGATGTACCGATCATCCTGGTCACCTTCGACTATCCGCAAAAGCTGGTCATCCTCAGCGCGCCTTTCCCGTTGACCAACGACCCGGAGGCCGATATCGTGCGGATGAAGGACTGGTTCAGGCCGCACAAGGGCCGGAATCCGGAGGACGGCGTGCGCTAGTTGGTACGAACATTGCACAGAGCGAGCCCATGCGTAGCCTGATCACCGCCGCGGCACTCACCGTGGCCTTCACCCTCCAAGCCCAGAACATCTTCCCGACCCTAAGCGGAGAAACGGCGGCCGGTACCAAGATCACCTTGCCCACGAAAGGAAAGCCGTGGACCGTGATCGGCTTGGCCTACAGTCAAAAAGCCAGCCCGCTATTGGAGGAGTGGTACGAACCGGCATACCTGCGTTTCATTGCAAAGCACGGGTTGATGGCGGGATCGTACGAAGCGGACGTATTCTTCGTCCCCCTGTTCGTGGGGGTGAACAAAGCAGCGTACGAAGGCAGCTTGAACAAATTCCGCAAGAGCGCCGATCCCGAGATCGTGGATCATGTGCTCTTTTCGAAGGCCGACATCGAGCCATTGAAGGAAGCGCTGGGGCTGAACGATAAGGACATCCCCTACTTCTTCGTGCTCGACGCAGAGGGCCGTATCGTACATCGGGAGCAGGGAGCCTTCACGGAGGAGAAGCTGGAGAGCATCGAAGAGGTGCTCCTGGATTGAACGCCGCCACAGCGCTCGTGGAAAATCCGAAGAACTAACTTCGCCCCCTCAAGAAAAACAAGTCATGACCATGCTGTTCTCATTCGCACTACCCGCACTGCTCAGCCTCTCGCTCGCCGCCTGTAGCTCCGCACCCGAAGGTGCCGAGGGAGTGGCATCGGCTGCACGCCCAACCGAAACCCAACCTACCCCAGATCCCGTGGAGAACACAACAGACGGCCTCTTCGCCAACATCAAGACCAACAAGGGAACGATCCGTATCCAGCTCGAATTCGAGAAGGCCCCGATGACCGTGGCCAACTTCGTGGCCTTGGCCGAAGGCAAGATGAAGAACACGGCGAAAGGCGAAGGCCAGCCGTACTACGATGGCATCAAGTTCCACCGCGTGATCGCCGACTTCATGATCCAAGGTGGCGACCCCACGGGCACCGGTATGGGCGGCCCCGGATACGCTTTCGCCGATGAGATCCACCCTGAACTGAAGCATACCCGCGCCGGTACGTTGAGCATGGCCAACGCAGGACCTGCTACCAACGGCAGCCAGTTCTTCATCACCCATAAAGAGACCCCTTGGTTGGATGGCAAGCACGCGGTCTTCGGCTATGTGGTGAGCGGCCAGGAAGTAGTGAACGCCATCGCTCAGAACGATGTGATGGAGAGCGTCACGATCGAGCGTGTTGGCAAGGCCGCCAAAGCGTGGGATGCCATGAAAGTGCTGGAGGAGAACAAGGCGAAGTTCGGCCCGAGCCGTCGCTGAGACAGTCTTACAGAATGCGAACGGCGGATCCAGTGGATCCGCCGTTCTGCTTTTCTGTCCGGGTCAGTTGCGCCTTCCGCCGCTACGACCACCGCCAGGACGCCTGCGGCCACCGCCGGGTCGGTTACCTCCAGGGCCATTGCTTTTCGCACGGGCCTTCGGATCGTAAACAGGCCCTTGGGTTCCTTCGGGCAAGGGCATCTTCTTCACGTCGTAACCGATCAGGGCTTCGATGCGACCGAATTCGCGCATCTGCTTCTCGTTCACGAAGGTGATGGCCGTTCCCTTGCGGGCAGCACGGGCGGTACGACCGACGCGGTGCACGTAGTCCTCAGGATCATTGGGGACATCGTAGTTGATCACCAGGTCGATGTCGTCGATATCGATCCCGCGGCTGACCACGTCCGTGGCCACGAGCACTCGCAGCTTACGGTTGCGGAAGTTGAGCATGACCTGTTCGCGTTCGCTCTGCTCCAGGTCGCTGTGCATGCCTGCGGCGTTGAAGCCTTTCTTCTGCAGGTGTCGGGCCAGGTTCTTCACCTCGACCTTGCGACCAGCGAAGATCACGATGCTGGTGGCCTCGTTGGTATTGAGGATATGCTCCAACGCGTTGGCCTTCTGCATATCGAAAACCACGTAGGCCTGCTGGTCCACGCCTTCGGCAGGTTTGCTAAGGGCGATGGTGATCTCCACAGGATCATGCAGGATCTGCTTGGTGAGCTCGCGGATCGCAGGCGGCATGGTGGCACTGAACATCAACGATTGCCGCTCTTTCGGGAGGAAGGTGATGATGCGGCGGATGTCATCTACGAAGCCCATGTCCATCATGCGGTCCGCTTCGTCCAGGATCAGCATTTCCAGCCCTTTCAGCGGCACATAGCCGAGATTGAGGTGGCTTAACAACTTACCGGGCGTAGCGATGACGACCTCCACACCGCTGGTGAGCGCTTGTTTCTGCGAATCGAAGGTGCTGCCATCACTACCGCCATAGAGCGGAATGGAGGTGATGGGGGTGAAGTAGGCGATCGCCTGGAGCTGTTGGTCGATCTGGAGTGCCAGCTCCCGGGTGGGCACCACGATAAGACCGCGAATGCTGCCCTCTTCCTTTGGTCGATAGCTCGTGATCACGTCGATCAGCGGCAGGAGGAAAGCGGCGGTCTTACCCGTGCCGGTCTGGGCGCAGGCGATGAGGTCCCTGCCATCGAGCACGGCCGGTATGGCTTGTTGCTGGATGGGTGTGGGCTTCCGGATGTTCATATGGTCCAGGCCGTCGAGCAGATCAGTGCTGAGGCCTAGCGCATGGAAATCGGGTATCGGGGTTTGGATGGTATCGGACACGTTCTTCAGAACAAGTGCCGAAGATACGGATGTCCGGCCCGGCGTTCAGGACGCCACCCGCAGGGGTGCCTGTTCAAGGTTGAAGGTCAGGGCAACAGCCGTACCTGCACCTTTCAGGAAACGCACTTCGCCATTGAGCTGATCGGCCAATTGCCGGACCAGTTCCAGGCCAAAGGAGCGTTGGCGGACATGGCCATCATCCTTTCCCATGCCAGCACCATCGTCGCTGAACAGCAGCTCATATCCGGACCCGGCAGGTCTCACGACGATGGAAACGCGCCCGGTGGCCCCATCGGGGAAGGCGTACTTGACGGCATTGGTGAACAGTTCATTCACCACCAAAGTCAATGGGAGCAAGGTCTCCGTGGAAAAGGCCGGCAAGTTCGTGTCCACCGAAACAGAAATGCGGTCATGAGCGCCGTGGGCCACAAGAACGTTCCGTACCAGCTTCTCCAAATGGCTCCGCAAGTCGGCCACATTGCCGTTCGCGCTATTGTAGATATGCTCATGCACCAGTGCCATGGAGCGGATCCGGCCTTGAGCCTCGCGCAACACGCGTCCCACACTGGGCTCATTCGAATCCATCCCTTGGATCTGCAGCAGGCTGTCCACCACTTGCAGGTTGTTCTTCACCCGGTGGTGGATCTCCTTGATCATCATTTCCTTTTCCTCTTCGCTCATCAAGGTCTCCGCAAGCCGGAGGTTCTGTCGCTGCAACTCCAGGTTCTTGGCGTGGATCTCATCGTGCTGCCGCTTGATCACGGCGTTCTTCAGCCGCATACGGCGAGCTAATCGCCTGCTGTAGCGCCCGGTGAAGAACAACGCTGCCGCCAGTCCGCTCAGTACGATGGAGAGGGCCACGAGCACCCGGTTATTGAAGGATGTACCTGCTATACGCTCGGCGCTTTTGGCGTTCTCGACGCGCAATTCCGCATTCGCTTTCTCCTTGCGGTCCAGTTGGTAGATCATCTGAAGTCGCACGGTCTGCATATCGAGCCGTGCATGAAGCACGCTATCCGATGTCCGTTTGATCCGTTCCAGCAACCCGACCGCATCGCGCCACTCACCTTCGGCCATGGCAAGGGCATAACGAAGGTCGAGCAAGCTGGTCCTGGTGTTCCAGTCCATGGGACCTTGTGTGATCCCTTCTGCGATCCGAAGAGCCCTGGCCGCCTCGTCAGTACGGCCTAGTCCGATGTAGGCACGGACAAGAGCACGTTGAACGGTGGACCGATCAGCGGGTGTGCCAATGGACTCCAAATGCCGTTCACTGCGAGCAAGGTAGATGACCGCATCGGAGAAACGGCCCTGTGCGATGAGGACTTCCCCGATGGCACATGCGACGCGTGCCTCCTGGAGGGTATCCTTCCTTTCGCGCGCCAGCTCCAAGGAACGCTCCGCCAGTTGATATGCCTCTTTGGTCTGGCCCGCGCGTAGCAAGGTGTTCACCAAGAACAACCGCGCCTGATCCACTTCGTTCGCAGGCCTGGTGGGTAGCATCATGGCCATCGAATTACGGGCTTCCTCCACCGCCTTCTCTAACATGCCATTCAGGGTGTACGCTTGTGCCAGATCGCGTAGATCCAGCGCGATGGATGCGGGGTCTCCTAGACCTTGCGCAAGCTGGACCGCCCGCAGGGCCGTTTTCATCATATCCCCGTATAAGCCCATCCGTTCCTCGACAGCACGTAAACAGGCCAATGCCTTGTGCTCCACCAATGCGTCGTTGGCTTGCTCCGCAAAGGCCACGGCTTGGGTGGCATAGCGATGGGCATCGACGGGCATCGTATCAAGCGCACGGTAAGCCTGGGCGATCCGGGCAGCTGCCCGCTGGTTGGCGGAAACGGCATCGTGAACAGCGGTCCGCAAGCTGTCATCGGCCACCGATGCATTGACAAGGCCACCGAACAACAGGTTGCAGAGCACGACCAGTACACCGGGAGAGAGGAGGTGGTTGTAGCCCATCGTCGGCGTTATACGGTGGTGTGGGCATTCGGTTGCACGGCAAGCATCCTACATTCGGGGCATGCGCGTAGCCGTGGAAATATGTGTCATGAGCGTGGCCGAGGCCATGGCCGCCGAAAGTGCCGGTGCTGATAGTGTAGAGATCTGCACGTGGCTGGCCTGTGGTGGTGTTACCCCCAGCTCCGGTCTGGTGGATGCCATCCGGACCGCGGTCCGCATACCCGCTCGGGTGCTGTTGCGTCCTACACCGGACGGTTTCGTTCATGACCCAGCTGCCATCCATGCCTTGTTGCTCGACGCCGAGATCTACGGTGGCGGGGCCATCGGTCTGGTCACCGGTGGATTGAAGCCGGATGGAAGCATGGACCGCGAGTTGATGCGATCGATCGCCCAACTGGCACCGGATAGCGAGATCACCTTTCACCGAGCAGTGGACCATGCCGCCGATCCAATGGAAATACTGGAGGGCTGCCTCGCACTCGGCATCGACCGCCTGCTCACTTCGGGTGGCGCGCCTCTGGCCAAAGAGGGCGTAAGCATCCTGAAACGGTTGGTCGATAAGGCTGAAGGGAACTGCCAGATCGCTGCGGCGGGTGGCATCAACGCCGAGAATGTGGTCGGTATCGTGGAACGGAGCGGTGTGCCAGAAGTGCATTTCGCCGCGCAGCGATCGGTGCCCGGGTCAGCACAGAAGGTCGCCCTCAGTTCAAGTCATCCAAGCATTTCGTACACCTTCGAGCCGGACGTAGCCAAGATCGAAGCGGTGATGAACGCCTTGGTGAAAGCGGGTCTGCGATGAAGGCTCCCTTGATATCCCTGGTGTTCCTTCTTGCCATTCAGGTGGAAGCACAAGAAGTGCACATCCCCTTGAACGAAGGGTGGAGTTTCTGCCAGGTAGGGCAGGAGCGATGGTACCCGGCCGAAGTTCCGGGCGTGGTGCAGACCGATCTATTGCGCAACGGGTTGATCCCCGATTACATGCAAGGCAGCAACATCGACAGCGTGCAGTGGATCGAGAACGAGGACTGGATCTACAAGCGCAACTTGTTCGTCGCGGACACCTTGTTGCGCCACGGCCACCTGGATCTGGTCTTCAAGGGCTTGGACACCTTCGCGGAGGTCTACCTCAACGACTCACTGATCGGCAAGGCCGACAACATGTTCCGCACGTGGGAGTGGGAGGTGAAGCGCCACTTGAAGAAAGGGGAGAACGAATTGAAGGTGATATTCCGAAGCCCGATCAAGGAAGGCGCGAAACTGCGCGAGGCTTATGGCATCCAACTGCCGCATGATAACGACCCCAGTGGCGTAAGCCCTTATATCCGTAAGGCGGCCTACCAATTCGGTTGGGATTTCTGCCCACGGTTGGTGACGAGCGGGATCTGGAAAGGGGTGGAGTTGAGGGCGTGGAGTGGAGCGCGGATATTGAACGCTGAAATGGAGTTCGAGATTGATTCCAACGAAGGTGAAGCATTGCTCAACCTAATGTTTGATTCCGATGCTTTGCGGAAACCTGGTCTGAAGGTCTTTCTTAATGATAGCCTATTGCATTCCTGGCGTTTCCATGATGGCGAAATGGACGCAATGGATCACATCGTGATCTCAAAGAATGTACTTGATCGATGGTGGCCAATTGGCTTCGGTAAGCAGCCGCTATACAAGATCAGGGTTGAAGTTTATGAAGACAGAAAACTGCTCTCGACATTTAGCAGGTCATTCGGTTCGGTAAATGTCAATGCCCTCAGTTTCGTTGATGACGTAGGCAGCAGCTTCGGTTTCTATATAAATGGTCGTAAGGTTTTTGCGAAAGGCTGCAATCTGATCCCCCCAAGTTTGACCCCATCAATGATATCCGATAGCATGTGGGTGGCCCAGGTTAGGCATATGCAGATTGCTGGAATGAACACGGTCAGGGTATGGAGTGGGGGTATTTATCCGCCAGAGGCCTTCTATTATGCATGTGATACAGCTGGGATCTTAGTCTGGCAGGACTTCATGATCGCGAACTTAGTTCCAGCAGAAGGGGATTTCTTGAAGAACATTAAGGCCGAAGCTTATGAGCACGTATCCAGGATGAAGCACCATCCTTGCCTTGCTCTTCACTGCGGAAACAATGAATTGCGCGTGGCGTGGCAGAATTGGGGCTGGCAGGAGCGCTATGGATTGAATGGTGGAGAGGCACGGCGCATAATTGAAACCAATGAAGCGCTTTGGACAAAAGAACTTTGGCAGATCGCTCCAGGGATGTACACCCCAACCTCCCCCCTCAGCAACTGGGGCAACGCCAGAGGCCTCACCGAAGGCGACCTCCACTACTGGGGCGTGTGGCACGGCGACAGCACCTTCTCCTCCTTCAAGAACAACGTGGGCCGCTTCGTGAGCGAATGGGGCTTCCAGAGCTACCCGGATAGCGCCCTGCTGGCGAAGTACATCCACCCGGACAGCCTTTACCTGGGCTCATCAGCCGTGGCCCGGCTGCAGCGCAGTTACAAGACCGACCGGCCCATTTGGGAAGCCATCGGGCGGGAATTAGGGGAGGAGCGCCCCACCACCTTGGGCGGTTTCATCGAAGCCAGCCAACGCGCACAGGCCAAGGCTTACGGCATGGCCATTGAAGCGCACTTGGCAGCCCAGCCACATTGCATGGGCACCTTGTTGTGGCAGCTGAACGATTGTTGGCCCGGGCCCAGTTGGAGCATCATCGACTACGAAGGCAACCCGAAGCCGGCGTACGAGGTGGTGAAGCGGTTGTATTCGGCGCCATAAACCTGCGGTTCAAAGCACCTCGAACCGGATGACTTTTACCGCTTCATCGATCCGCATCCAGGCGAAATAGACTCCAAGGCTTAGATGCTGATCGATCATGGTGTTCCTGCCCACCTGAAGGGGAAAGCCTTCCAATGCGGTTCGCCCGTCAGCCGAGTATATCTTGATCCATCCACGCTTGAACGGGCGATCGATCACGAGCTCGAAACGACCATCATTCGGATTCGGGAATAAGTAAACCCCATCCTGACCGGATCCAGGGGGAATGGACAAGCACAGATCAACATGGATGGTATCCCGTGCGAAACCCGTGCATTCGCCGTCGCTATAGCTGTAGGTGATGATGTGATCACCCGCACCGGCTAAGGCAGGCACGAATGAAGCCCCCATCACACCGGGCCCGTTGTAGACGCCATTCGCCGGGATGCCGGGGGCGAGCGCGAAGCCTGGAGCGTCGAAACAAACACTATCCGTCTGTTCGATGAATAGAACAACCGGTGCTGGGACACCCTGTACTTGGATCACATCGACCTGGCTTTCTCCACAGCCATTGTAATTCATCAACGTGTAAACCCCATTACCACCAATGCTCCAGTCCACCAACAACTGATCCGAAGTGTCCTGCTGGCTCTGGCCTTCCGTATCCACCCAACTCCACACCGCATTAGGGTACTGGCTGGCGAGGTAGGTGGTATCCTGATCGCATCCGAGGAGCACGTCCACTTCATCCGGCAGAATGTTAGCAGGGGGAGGCCAAGCCTCGTCGATCTGAAGCTGGAAGGCCAGGGGCTCACTGGATTGACCTTGGCAAGGGCCTGGAGCGGTGATGAAGTAGTGGAGACTATCACCTATCGTGAACGTGTTCCCGTTGGCGACGTAACCAGCCTCATCGCTGTAAAGAGAGTAGATAGGATCCGGGTAGTTCACGGTGACCACCACACTATCTCCACTACAAACGAGGAGATCGGCGGGTGCCCCGAGTTGGTCGGTGATGATCACTTCCGCTTGTGGCCAAGGAGCTGGCGGCACCACGCGGATGCGAGCGCTCGTGTCCGTACCACAGGCATTGGTGAGCGTGATGTAGTAGTCGCCGTAGACATCTGCATTTATGCTAGAGCTTGTACTACCGTCGTTCAGATGACCATCGGGGGCCTGCCATGTCCCTACAGGTATATCATACCACCAGCCTGGGCCATTCCCACGGAGAGGAACGGGGAACTCCGTGCACAAGACGATGGAGTCCACAGGAAACGCTTGGTCGTAGGCATCGGTGATCTCCGGCGCCACAGGGATGGGTTGTCGCTCCACCTCGATGATGTTGCTGAAGGTGCTGCCGCAGGTGTTGGTCTGATGGACTTGATAGAGACCAGGTTCCGTTACCGTTAAGGTTGGGGTGCTGGTCCCGTCAGGCCATGTTCCACCATTGGTGTTCCCGGTGAGCACGATGGTCCCGTTCGGTCCGCAGAGCACCTCAGGCCCTGTGATCGTCGGGGTGAAGCCGGTTCCGGGGTTCACCGTGATGGTGATCGGCGGTGGCTCTGTGACTCCGCATTCGTTGCTCAGGGTGCAGGACCACACACCTGCGTCAGCGGCGGAAATAGCGGCGAACTCGAGTCGTTGTGAGGTCTGGTCAGGTACCACGATACCATTGCGGCGCCAGACCACGCCGTTCGGCGCAGCATTCACGTTGCGCAGATCGTAGGCGAAGTAGCTGCCGTTGCATACGATGAAACTGCTTGTCGGGCGCGGCTTATAGTTGGGTTTCCTGCACAACTCGATCAATTGGCTGGCGCCTTGTCTGCCATAACCCGCGTTCAACCCGGAGGTGTAGCGAAGAGTATCCGAAACAGGGTCGTACTCGAACAGACCTTTCGCGAATGACCCGTAGATCCGTCCGTTAGAAGCCGCCAAAAGTTGACAACTGGTTCCGGTTCCCACCACTGCGTCTCCAAGGGGCGTGAGGCCGAGATCGGCGCGGTGCTGGAACAGGTCGTCTTCGGGATCGTAGGAATAGATGGTCCCAGGATAGTACACACCGCCATTCGCACGTGTGCCACCCCAAGCCAGACCATATAAATAATCATCAGTCCCCTTCACCATCCCTAAGAACGGCTTGAATCCGGTGAGGGGATCGGTGAATTCGTGGAGTTTGATGTAAGCATTGGAGGCGACATCATAGGAATAGATCGTACCATATCCGTTCTCTTGGAAGATATCGATGCTCTCAAAACCATAGCCCCCACGCTGGGTGGTTGAATAGTATATACCGTCGACCTCCACCCAATCCCCGTTCGGATCATGGCCATCCGGCGCATTGAACTGATCGAACAAGAACGACTGATCATAGGAGCCGGTTGCGGGGTCGGCTATCCCGATGGCGCCACTTAGCACGCGCGATCGCGATTCTGCGAGCATCAATCTTCCATCAGGAAGGGCGGTGATCCCTCCGTTCAAGTATTTAGTGTACCACTGACCGAACGTGGCGAAGTAGTAACCGGGCACCGAGGACTCGATCTGTATGGTGTTCGTGTTAGTATCGTAGCTGTAGATCGGTAGGCTGCTGCCGAACATAGGGTCCGATGCTGCGGACCATCGACCGATCCCGAAGAATCTCCCTTGGGGTCCTTCAGTCAACCGCGAAGCGGCGTCTGCGACCGTTTCAGAAAAAGGAACGTTCTGGAAGCGGTACTTGATCTGCATGGAATCCACCACGGGATCATATTCCCAGATGTAACTGGAAGGTTCAGGTATGGTGGCAGAACCACTTGGTACCGCTCCATACAGCTTGCCGTTCGCCGCATGAAGCATCCCGCCCAAGGGCCATCGGATACCGGTCGTATCGAAGGGGAAGAGGAACTCCGGTGCCAGGCCATCCAGATCGACACGGAACAAACTTCCGTTCGGGAATGGAGAACCCGGGCTTTGTTCTTGGGCGCCGTAGATGTAGCCCCAGATCTGGGGCTGTGCGCCTGCGGAAAGCGCCAACAACGAGAGAACGATGAGGGGTATTCGCCGGTAGATGTTCATCGAATTGACACTGCTGTTAATATAGAGCAAAAGAACACGCCCCACCGAACCGGCGGGGCGTGTTCTACGTTTTTTTGGCCTTAGTGCCGTTGTATGATGATCTCCTTGGTCTCCACCTTTCCATCCACTTCGAAACGGAGATGGTAAGTACCAGTGGCCAATCCACTGAGATCAATGCTGTTCTGTCCGGTGCTCAAGCGGTAAGAACCACCGACAGAAGAGCCCTTGGTATCGAATACCTCCATGGACGCTAGCAAGAACTCACCGTTCAGATCTACCCGCACCAGTCCGTCGCTGGGATTGGGACTCACACGGATATCGTTCATGGGGCGGGTCAATGGGCCGGGATCCTCCGGACGCATGTTGCTATGGGCGGTGGGTACGCAAGCGGTCAACCAGCGACAGCCGCCGTTCAACGCCGAGAGCGTTACCTCGATGGCGTAATTGCCGGCTCCCGGATTGTTCAAGGAGAAAGCGTTCGATGCTTGGGGTCCGGCAACGAAAGCGGACGCGTTACAATCCCACAGACGGTAAGTAGCACCGGGGACCGCCGTTGTGCTTATGGTGCTGAACGGTCCATTGTTCACCGGGAAAACTGGTGGCGCTGTGATGGTGATGACGAAGTTGTAGACGGCACTTCCACAGGCATTGCTGTTGGTCACGCTGCAGTTGTAAGTTCCTGGCGTACCCGTCAAGTTGCGCGTAACGGAGGTGCCGGTCGTGTTGCCGGTTGGCGAGAATGCCGTTGGGAAATTCCAGGTATAGGTATTCCCACTGGTCTGTGGGTTCGAAACCGTGAACACCACGCCGGTGGTCGGGTATCCGATGTTGTAGCACAGGGGCTGATTGACGGCCGGGGTCGTCGGCGTCCTGTTCACCGTGAGCGTGGCTTGGGCGCTGTTGCAGCCGTTCGTACCATTGGCGATGACGCGCACTTGCCCACTGTTGTTGCCGGAGGCATCCAGATTGATGGAATTTGTCGTGGAAGCCGGGTCGGGTACCCAGGCCGGGTTGAAGGTGTTGCTCCAGACGAACGAATTCGTTCCTACACCACTGGGGGTCGTGCAACTGTAAAGTTGGTTCTGTACAGTGCCGAAAGCAACGCAGGTCGGACCGGTGATCACGGGGGTCGTTGGTCTCACGTTCACCGTGATGCAGCTGCTGGAACCGGTGCACGAGCAATTCGTCGCGCAGACCGTGTAGGCCCCGGCTGGTGTACCTGCGGGAATGGTGAAAGTGCGAACGGAGTTGGTGCCGTTGCCAGGAGTACCATTCCAGGTGAGTACCTGGTTCAGCGAGTTCCGGACCACCCAGGTCGCACAATTGTTCACCGCATTGCTGGGGAAACTCACCGTGAAGTTCGCACCCGCCAGCACGCAACTGCTGGACAAGGTAAGTGTAGGCTGATTCGTACCGAAGCTCCTATTGACCACATAGTTGAAGACGATCGTTCCGCATGGTCCGGACATCGTTTGCGTGATCGTGCAGGGGTTATTGTCGATGCCGGTGATTGTGAGGTCCTCACCCTGGGTGCCTGAAGGCGTGAGGATCCATGCACAAGGGGCCGTGTACGAATACGTGTAACCAGGTATGGGGGTGATGTTGATGGTGGGCCAAGAGGTCGTCCCGATGGGTATGCACGCCGGGAAGAGGGTGGAGGCCACCGGCAAACCTTGAACCTGCTTTGTGATGCAACTGGTCATGGTACTGGCCTCCGTCAAAGAGATACCGAGATTATTGGTGGGACCGGGCCAGGGGGCGGTATTGTTGCATTGGCCATAGCAACACTTCAGGGTATACGGCCCAGTGGGCAGGGAGCTTGGGGTCGTGAAGATGATCGAACTACTCTCCGCCGAGTTGTTCGAGAAGGTCCCGAAGGTGTTCCCGTTACCATCGACAACCTGCCAGTAGTACCGGTCGAAACCGATCTGGTCCAAGACGTTGTCACCGGATGCGATATCGACGGCATAGACATATTGCTGGTTCGGCTGCCAGCAATCGGGACCGATGATCTGCGGGTTGGGCGCGGTCCAATTCTTGAGGACCTGGTAGGTGATGAAACGATTGCACGCACCCGACTGGTAGTTCACGGTGACCTCTCCTTTACTACGCGCGATGAAGGGATTGCTATTCTCGAACCCTTGCCGGAGATTCTTGTTGTAGCTCATGATCTTCACCTGCTGTGTGGCACCCGCACTTTGGATCGGTGGAGTGGGCGGGGTGATGCTCGCAAGGATCGAGATATCCCCCAACAGCGTCCAAGAGATCACCGTGCCACCATTGAAGGTGGATGCTGGTGGGGCGCTTTCAGGGTCTGGCATACAGATAACCCCTCCATGGCCCACATTACCGCCCAAGCCGACCGTGCCACCTACACCGGGTACCATTACCCGCACGTTAGCTGGAACCGTGACCGTCTGGCTCCAAGCCATCACGGAAAGGGCCAGTCCCGTGCCAAGTAGCACGGGTCTGGCAAAAGAGAACGTCGATCTCATGTCATTTGGTTTTGGTTGTTCCGTCTTCGCCGCCGCCAACAAGGAAGCGGTGCCTGAAGCTTGCGACGATGTCCAAGGGATCGTCATGCAGGAATGGATGATCGATCATCCATTTTCGCATGATCGACCCGTGGATCGATCCAACCCCATAAGTTTCACTCCCGATAGCATGACCCCATCAAGCGGGTTATCTTGTGTATGCAATGGATCTGAAGGGTATCGGAGACCGTATCCTCATGCTTCGGCGGACCAAAGGGATGAGCCAGGAAGAACTGGCGGACCGAGTGGGAGTGGATCAAAGCACGATCAGCCACTGGGAATCAGGACATCATTCCCCTGATGTCGCCCAACTCATGCGCCTTATGGAAGTACTCGATGCATCCATGTCGGACATCCTACCTGGATCATTGATCGAGTAGGTCGCAGCCTCTGACAGATCCACTGGTGGAAGAGGAGCATGACCCGGGAACAGGAGGTAGCCAGTTGGATCGGCCAGCGCATCCGGATGCTGCGCGAGGAACGCGGCTGGAGCCAAGCAAGACTTGCCCAGAACGCGCGCATCGCACAGGCCACGGTCAGTAGGATGGAAGCTGGAAAGAAGATCCCACGACTGACCACCTTGGTGATCGTGGCCACCAGCTTGGGCACAACCTTGAACGACCTGCTCCCTCCGGTGCGAAGGCGATGAACTTCAATAGGACAGGCCTCGGGGGATACGTGCTTTACGACCAGCCTCGTGACAGGATGATCAGACTTTTACTCCGATCATAACTCGCAATCAACTGTATATCAGGAAAATCAGACGGAATTACCCTTGGGATCCAAATGAGCAGGTCTCCAGCCGATTTCCATGTAGCAGGCTCATAGCCATCGTTACCTTCGCCACCCTGACCAGAACAGCCAAAACCAACCAAGCATGATACGACCCGGACGCACATTAGCTGCCGCCTTGTTGTTGCTTACCATGGGCCAGTGGACCACGGTAAGTGCACAAGGGGATTGCCTGAACGAAGACCTCTATCCATTCGACCCGACCACACCGTCAGCAGAAGGGGTCGTGACCATCATCTCCGAGTGCAGCTTTGAACAGGAGCATTCGGTGATCACCGGGATCGAAGCTGGCCTGTACTACGACTTCACCTTGTCCAGTGGTGGCTATATCACCATTCGCCAAGGCGCAGTGGACGGCACGGTTCTCGCGCAGGGTTATTCGCCCGTTTACGCTACGGCGGCGACAGCGGATGATCTGTTCGTTCATTGGAACACCAACGATGCCTGCGGCCTGCTGGATGAATGTGTGGTGACCACCGTGCAGCGCTTGGAATGTGCCCCCTCGACGTCCACGCTCACGTTCGCAGAGGATTGCGACCTGCAATCGTACACGATCACCTTGGACATCACCTCGTTGGGTGACGCAGCAGCCCTCGACGTGCTCGTGGACCAAGACGGCGACGTGACCACCTTGGAGGATCAAGGCTTGGGCCAGATCGTCCTGGGACCCTTCCCGATCTCAGTGAACCCCATCATCACCTTGGCCCATGACAGCGATGAGGACTGCAACCGTGTTTACCCGATCGACTTCCGTTCCACCTGTCCGTTCCTTATCGACTGCGGCGTGGAAGCCACCAACTTCGACTTCTGCCCGGAGCCGGATGATGAACGGAACTGGCTCTTCACCTCCGTAGGTACAGGAACCCTTCGTTTGCGTTTCCTGCAAGGCACGATCAGCAACAGCTTCGGCGACAGCCTGCGGATCTACGACGGTACTGATGCGACCGGCACCTTGCTCTTCGAGCACATCAGCGAAGAGAACACGAACCTGGGCCCTGTGGGTAGTGCCGTGAACAACGTATTGCCGTTCTACGCATCCATCGACGTGTTCTCCACCACGGGTTCCCTGTTCATG
>JAEUTB010000090.1 GCA_016787995.1 Flavobacteriales bacterium
TTCACGGATGATGGGTTCGAGCCCATCCTTGTGGAACACGGATACGAGAGCGCTATGGATGCGTTTTTGCCCGTCCAATGGGAGATGCGGACGTTCTGGTCCGGCTATTCCGGGGCAAGTTTACGAGCAAAACGAGCGGACAGCGGGTGAGCGCGAGCCGCGTTACGCAAAGGTTACCAACAACGGCCCTGGGGTGTCGGGGAGGTCAGAATCGCAGGCCGATCCCCAACTGGATCTGAAGGGTTTCGGTACGGCTGTTCGCTTTCTCGTAGGTGACCTTGCCAGCGGGATCGATGTCGATGGTGCGGGGGTCCACATAGTCCACCTTTCCGCTGTAGAGCCGTTCCACCCGGCCTTCCACGAAGACCTGGTCACCGATGGCGTACATCAGACCCACGGCCCAACCATAGCTCTGGGCCCAGGCCCCGTCCCGTTCGTCGTCGGTCACGCCCTCGTCCGTGGTCACCGTGGAGCGGGTCACGAAATTGCGGGCCCCGAGGAGCACTTCACCATACGGGCGAACACCACCCCTCAGCGGATTGAGACGGACGAGCCCATGGTGGCCGTAGACATTGCTTTTCACGCTCACCGAACGGCTAGGGATAGCGGTGAGCAGTCCGCCGGACGGTTGGATCAGGTCATATTCGCTTCCCATGCGGGCCCAGGAAAAGTCGTACCCGAACTCCAGGGGAAGCGTACGCATGGGAAGGGCCAGGTTGGCGGAGAGCCCCACCATGGTGCTGCCCCAGGTGTGGTCGAATTCACCAAGTGGAACGCCGAATTCCAAGCCGCCGCTCAGGGTGGAGGAACGCCCGTTCCAGAAGCCGTCGTTGTTATTGTTGTTCACCTGGGCTGCTGCAGGGAAGAGCATGGCCAGGGCTACGGAGAGGGTGGTGGTGCGCAGCATACACGGCGGGTTCCAAAGTCCATGCCGAAGGTAGCGGCCTATCTTGCTCCGCGCAGCCGACCGAATGGACGAATGACCAGTGAGCGCTATGGAATTGGGGCCTGAATGGATGGCATGGGGTTTACCGGGTTTGTTCCTGGCCTCGTTCCTTGCGGCCACCGTGCTGCCCTTCAGTTCGGAGGCCGTGTTGTTGGCCATGGTTGCGGCTGGAGGCGATACGCTGTTGTTATTCGGCGTGGCCACTGCGGGCAATTCCTTGGGAGGTTTCACGAACTATGGGATCGGCCGTTGGCTCCCCACGGACCGGCTCATCCGATGGACCCGGATCGATGCTTCCAAGGCCCGGCGGTGGATGGCCATGGTCCAACGACGGGGCTCGTGGGCAGCACTGCTGTGCTGGCTTCCGGTCATCGGTGATCCGATCGCCATCGCTCTGGGACTGTGCCGCTCCGCACTTCTTCCTACTGCGCTGTTCATGGTGGCTGGCAAAGCGGCCCGCTATGCCGTACTCCTGTGGGCGGCAGGTCTGGTATGGCCTGGTTGAACGAACGAAGGGCTCCCTCGGGAGCCCTTCGCGAAGCCGTTCCAGCGGTGATCAGAGACCGACGGTCCAACCTGCCGTCCAATCATTGGAGGCTTCTACAGCTCCTTTGAAGGTGACGCTGCTGAACCAGCTGTCCACGCTGGATGGGTCCACAGCGCCAGCGGCTTCCGTGCCGATGTAACCGTTCAGAACCGGGCCTGCGGTGGTGTTGCCGTAGGCGCTGTTCGTTTCGATGGCGCCAGCGTTGTTGAAGTTGGTGGTGTTGTTCCAGATGGCGCTGTTCTTCACGAAGAGCGAACCATCGTTCACATAGGCGTCGCACTCGGTGCCCACGCGGATGCCCTGAGCGAAGCCAGTGACCAGGCCGTTCCACAATTTGCCTTTCGTGCCGTGGCGGAGCCGCATGCCGTGGTTCGGGCTTCCGTCATCGGCGCCCACCAGGGTGAAATTGCTGATCGCAGGCTCGCTGAATGGCGTTACGGTGTAGTCGGTCTCCCAGTTGTCGCACTCCATGCCGTTGTCGCCGGTCACGGCATCCTGGTGCACCACCCAGAACTGGCCTTTGCCGCGCCAGCCGTGTGTCCAGTCGAAGCTGTCGTCGCTGTTGCCTGTGCTCACCGCCCACTTCAGGTTCACGTCGCCACCGAAGAATTCGAATCCATCGTCGCTGCCTTTGTAAGCTTGCAGGTGCTCGAGCACGGTGGTGCTACCCACGCCGTTGAAGGAGAAGCCGTTCAATTCGTTGTCGGTGCCGAGGATCTTTCCTGCATATTCCACGCGCACATACTTCATCACGCCGCTATCATCGTTCGGGTTGGTGCCACCGTACACGCCGCTACCCCCTTCGCCTTCCGCAGTGCAATCGGATGAGCCGCAGATGTTGATGGGTGCATAGCCATTGAGGATGATACCGCCCCAGGCACCGCGATCGGCACCGCCGGTGATGGTCCTGATGGTGGTGAATACGATGGGGTTGGATGCCGTGCCCACCGCGTTGATCCGACCACCGCGTTGTACGCTGAGGAAGGGTGTGGTGGCATCATCGGCCGCGTAGATGCGCGTTCCTTCCTGGATGGTCAATGTGGTGCCATTGGCCACGAACACGCCGCCTGAGATCAGGTGACGACGATCGCTGGACAAGGTCCTGTCCTCACTAATGGTACCGCTCAGCACATAGTAGGTCTCTCCATTGATCGTCGTGGTCTGTTCCACATCGGGAGTGGGGAATTCGCAGCAGCAATCCTTCTCGGCATCGGGGTCGTAGTTGGTGGCGGTCGGATCGGTGCAGCCTTCCTTCTTCTTGCATGAAGTCGTGGACAGGGCGGCTACGAGGGCCAGTGTGCCCAGCAGCATGGGCCGGGCGAGCGTTCGGTTGATGGACATGGGTTCTGTTCTGGTTTCGTTCGTTGAACGCCGCAAAAGTCCATTGGCATCATTAAGGAGTCATGCCACATGGATTACGTTTCCGTTAATGAAGAAGGGCCCAGTGTTAACTGAGCCCTTCTTCACGTTGGCGTATCGGATCAGAAGATGCGGTAGCTGATGCCGGCGCTGAAGCTCGGACCAACGCGGTAGTCGTTGATCAACGAGGTGCCCGCTGGCGTTTCCTGTTCGACCTGGAAACGCGCGTCGAGTACGTTGCGGCAGGTGATGTTGGCCTGCCATTTCTTCCCGATATCCGCACGGGCAACCACATTGAGGGTGTTCACCGGCAGTTCGTACTGATCACCGAGGCCGTTCGCACCAGCGGCGAAGACACGCTTGCCGAAGACATTGTAGGCCACGGTGAACGTTCCCTTCACGTTCTCGCACAGGTCACGGCTGTAGCTCAGGTCGAAGTTGATCAAGTAGGGAGATGCTCCCTGCATGGGACGCACCTCGTTGGTCAGCACCACTTCAGCGCTATTGGCATCAGTAGCTTGGTCGTCGGCGATCGTCAGCTGCGAATGCAGCAGGGAGGCGTTCATGCCCACGCTGAGGTCGTTCCAGAACATGCTATCCGTGCCAACGATCGCGCCGATGTTCTTCACCACTTCGAACTCCACCCCAAGGACCTCCGCACGGCCCGTGTTGCGGAAGGACTGCAGCTGACCGCTGGCGGTGGCAAGGGCCACTTTCTCGATCGTGTTGTCCAGGATCTTACCGAAGGCGCCCACGGCGATCAGCTCGCCGCCGCCGAAGAAACGCTCGAAGCGCAGGTCGGCGTTGTAGTTCTCACCGTTCTTCAGGTCGGGGTTGCCGATGTTCTTGGTGCCGGCGAAGAACTCGGTGTATTCGAAGGGCCCCATCTCCCTGAAGCCAGGCCGGCTGATGGTCTTGCTGAAGCTGGCACGCACGATGTCCTTTTTGTTGATGTCGTACTTCACCGAGGCGAACGGCAGCAGGTCGGTGCTTTGGATCCGCGCCACCCGGCGGGCTTGGTAGAAGGAGTCGCTTTGCTTGCGGTAGATGATGCGTTGATCCCCTTCTTCCATGCGCGCACCGGCCATCAGTTTCACCTTTTGCGGCACTACGTCCACCTCGGCGGTGAAGTAGGCGGCGTTCACGGATTGTTCAATGGTGTGTTTGGCTTCCGGGCCGGTGAGTTTCGCGATCGTGAGGGTGCGGTCCTGGTAGGCTTCGTTGTCGAGGTACTGGTCCGGGTTGTTCAGGGCGACACCGTTCGGGTTCTGGGCGTTCACTTCCTGCAAACTGTAAGCGAAGATGTCGTACCCGAAATCACGCGATTTCTGTTTGGATTGTGCACCGGTGCGGAGCACGAGGATCTGCTGGAAGCCTTCGGCGGTCTCGCGCTGCAACAGGCGGTAGCTGACGCCTGCGCGCGCCGTGGTCTCCTCTTCTTGAAGGGCGCTGAACCAGCGGTGGTTCTCGAGCCGGTCGATCGCGTTGAAACGGTACTCGCTCTCGTCATCGCCCGGCGTATAGAGGTACACGAGTTGGCGGCGATCGGGTTCGGCGGCATCGGCGGTGCTCATGGCAGCGCTCCATTCCACGAGCAGGCGTTCCTGCATGCCGAAGGCATGGCGACCGAAGACCTGGTTGGTGAGCAGGGTGTTCTGGCGATAGGTGTAGCGACGTGCGTAGACATTGTCCTGGTAGTCGAAATGCTCACCATAGTTGATGCGGTGCTCATCGCTGCTCATGTTCACCCAGAGGCTGGTGACACCTACGCGGTGATGCTTGCCCAGATCGAGCGAGGCGGATCCCAAGGCCGATGTCTGGGTGTTGAACTGCCACGATTCCATGGTGTAATCCACCAGAGGCGTGTTGCTCGTATTGATGATGCGCAACTGCCCGTTGCGATAGCGGTTCTCGTTGCGGTAGTTCCCGGTGCCCACCACGTTGAGGGTGATCTCGTTGCCCAGCTTGAAGCTCGTGCCGCCGTAGATCCCGAAGTTCATATCGGGTGCGGCGGTCTTGCTGGTCGGGTTGAAATTCACTGCGAAGGGCAGGCGTTCACCGTTCAGGTTCACCCCTTGGGAAAGTACGCCGGCAGGGATGGATCGGGTACCATCATCGCGGCCCCAGAAGTCACTGCCACCGCCATTGTAGGACCAGTGATCGCGGAAGGTGCTCTGGGTGTTCATACCGCCACCCAGGGAGACTTTCAGGATGCTCTCCCCGGTGGCGCGCTTGGTGCCGATGTCCACGGCACCTCCGGAGAAATCGCCGTACAGTTCCGGGGTGAAGGCCTTGGTCACGGAGATGCTCTCCACGATATCCGTGGGGAAGATGTCCAATGGCGCCACTTTCATATCGGGGTCGGGCGAAGGCAATGGCATGCCGTTGAGGTAGGCTGAATTGTAGCGATCGGTGAGGCCACGCACCACCACATAACGACCGCCCACGGTGCTCAGGCCCACGAGTTTCTGCACCCCTTCGGCCACGTCGCCTGCGCCCTTCTTCTTCAATTCCTGAGCGCCGATCTTCTGCACCAGGGCCGTGGTCTCCTTCCGCTCCATCACCAGCACCCCTTCACGTTCGCGATCGGCGATCCGCACCACTTCGAATTCCGCCATTTCGATGCCCTGGGTCTTCATCTCCACATCGGCGATGGTGCGCTGGTCGGCCACTACCTGGATGGTGCGCTCCGCTGGCTCGTACCCCACGAAGCTCACTTGTAAGGTGTGCGTACCGGGCTCGGCAGGGAAGCTGAATTTGCCGTCAAGGTCCGTCGTAGCACCTGTGGTGGTGCCTTTCAACACCACGTTCACGAAGGGCAAGGGTTGCACGGAGCCACCTTCATTGCTCGTGATGGTACCAGCCACCGTGCCTTTCTGCGCTCGCGCGGTAGGGTTGAGGGCGAGGAGGCCGAGAAGAAAGAAGGGAAGAACGAGGAGGTTGCGGTACATCGCGGTGGCGAACGATGGATCGGTTCGCGCCGCAAAAGTCCTTGGGGCCTGTTACTTGACCCTTGATCAGGTGTTAACGATCCGTTACTGACCCGGCTTTGGTCGATAACGTGGGCTTAACAGAGCGTTCGAGGAACCACCACGATGGGCGGTCTTTTCGTCGTTGAGAACGCTGCCACATGTCCACCAGTTTTTCCTGGAGGAAGGAGGTGGCTTCATCCACCGAATCCACCACGGTCACGAACTTGAGTTCTTCCTGGCCGATGGTGCCTTCGCGCACCATGCGGTCGATCTGTGCCAACGTCGGCGCCCAGTAATCGCGACCATAGAGCAGGATGGGGAAGTCCTTCACCTTGCCGGTCTGGATCAGGGTGATGGTCTCGAAAAGCTCGTCGACCGTGCCGGCACCACCGGGCATCACGACGAAACAGATACTGTACTTGACCAAGAGCACCTTGCGGACGAAGAAGCGATCGAAGAGCAGGCTCTCATCCAGGTATGGGTTGGCGTACTGTTCATGGGGCAGCACGATGTTGCAGCCCACGCTTCGGGCGCCCACATCGCGCGCGCCGCGGTTGGCGGCTTCCATGATACCGGGCCCGCCACCGGTCATGATGGTGAAGCCCACCCGACCCACGCGCCGAGCGAGGTCGCGTGCGGCTTCGTAGTAGGGATGATCCTCCTTGAAGCGTGCGCTCCCGAAGAAGGTGACACACGGGCCTACGAAGTGCAGTCGGCGGAAGCCGTAGATGAACTCACGGGCGATGCTCACCGCGCTCTTGAATTCCTTCCATCGTGATCGCGGACCGGCCAGGAAGCTCAGGTCGATGTAGCGGTCGGTCTTGGACGTGCGTTCCATTGTCGTGCTCACCATTTCACGAATCGAGCACTGGCGCGCTGGCCCGATGCGTTCGTCACTTGCATGTGGTAAGGTCCCGCCAGCAGACCGTCGACCTGGATGACGGACCTTCCGCCGTTGGACAGCGTTCCTTCCTGCGCCCGCTGGCCGCGTGCGTCGAACACCACATAAGTGAGGACTCCGCCATCATGGAGCTGCGCCGCATCGATGGTGAGTTCGCTGGCGGTGGGGTTGGGTGCCACCGGAAGCCGGGACCCGTCGATGGCGTGCATCGCGGTGGGCAGGTCGGGCATGAAGTTGGCTTGGAACAAGGCCGAGTTGGCGGTGAGCGTGTCCAGGAACACGGGGTCCATCATGTTGGTGAGCAGTGGCTCGGGTGTCCAATGTGTGAAGAAGTATCCGGGGTTGGCCACGGCTTCGATGCGGATGGGGACACCATCGAAGTACACGCCGTCCCAAGGGTAGCTGTCCGG
Organism: Flavobacteriales bacterium; assembly: GCA_016787995.1. Classification (GTDB taxonomy): domain Bacteria; phylum Bacteroidota; class Bacteroidia; order Flavobacteriales_F; family PHOS-HE28; genus PHOS-HE28. The sequence continues at coordinate 7,136 of JAEUTB010000090.1, forward strand.
ATGCAAGGTGCTGATGCGGATGCTGCCAGCACCGGCAGGCACCACATCCAGTGTCACATCCACCTGTCGTGGCAGGTCGAAGAAGTCCTGGATGTGCGTGCGCACGAAGGGGGTGCGTTGTTCCAGGTCGCTCATGAAGGCGGCGTGGTTCGCATCGTATTGTACCAAGGAAGCAGTGGTGTCCGTTGCGCTCCACCGTTGGAATTGGCGTCCCATTTCGGGTCTGGTCAGCTCGTACGCATCCTGGGCGATCCCTAGCAGGCGTTCATTCAGATAGGCGCTGTTCATCACGTCGGCGAAGCGGTTGATGTAGTGATCATGGAACCTGGGATTCTCGATGGCGCGCTGCCAGATGCGTGTATAGGGGACGTCGGTAGGCTGGTTGGCGGTGTAGCTCACCGCATCGAAGGCGGCATCGGACTGGCCGTTGGGCGCAAGTGCGAGTTCCAGATCGATGGTGCAGAAACGCCATTTGAAGTCCGTGGCGTTGGATCGTTGCACCTTGATGTTGTTCCCAGGCCAGTCGCGCGTGCCCATCCATTGTTGACCGATGATGTGATCGGTATACCACGTCAGATCGAAGCGCGCATCGGTAAGGTCCCAGAAATCATCCTGTGCCGGATCGAGCAGGTAGAAGGCAGAAATGTCCCGCCAGAACGGATCCACGGATCCCTCCGTGGGGCGCAGTACGGTGCCGTTCCAAGCGCTCAACGAGAGCAGGTCCACCGAATCGGCGTCGGCGTTCTCCAGGGTGCGGAAGTACTCATCGTCGAACTTCTCGCGCAGTTCGTAAAGGCCGAAGTATTCCCCGTTGATGTATACGGAGGCCGGTGTCCATGCAGCGTAGTAGCTGTTGGTCTCGCCCGCCATCATCTTCACCTGTGCAGCGTCCTTGTGCGGGAGGATCTGGAATTGATTGCTTCCATTGCGGAGGTAGATCCTGCTGTAGCGAGTTCGCGCCGGTCGATCGGGTATCAACGGTACGTTCACACGGCCATCACCGAGCACATCGTTGTCGAACTCGAGCCGGAAAGAATGTTGTGGGAAGCCGCGACTGCCACCCAGGCCTCCATCCACTTGCATGCCGGAGGCCTGCGACACCACGAGCTGTCCGCTGGGTCGGAAGATGTCCACATGTGCTCGCACTTCATCATCGCGCTGCCAATTGGTGAAGATCCCTTGCGGGCCATCGAGGCCATCGGGTGGGGTGATCACGGAGATCACCGCGGTGGTGTGTTGTACGCCGATGAGGTACGAAGCCGAGGCCACGATGCTCGGTGCTTTGCCCGGACTGAAGGAGCGTGCCTTCAACACCGATGCATCGCTGATGGTGAGTGCTCCGGTGTACAATGCTGAGCTTTCGTCGGGTTCTGTACCATCGAGGGTGAATCGCACCGAACTGGGAGGTGGGTTGGTGTCGTAGATGGTGACCACCACCGGTCCGCTAGTCAGTATGGAAGCGGCATCGATGATCGGAGCCTGCGTGTACCCGGTGTAGGCGGTCGATCCGTTGTTGCTGGTGCCGGGTGTGGGCGCGGTGAAGATGCGGTCATCGGTGCCCCCATCCGTAGATCGCCCGTTGCTATGGTCCGGTGCGTTCTGCAGCACGAACAAGCTGTCCAGTAGCACAGCGCCGGGTGCGTAGAGGTACACGGTCTCACCCGTGCGCCCCAGTTTGAAGTCCGTGTGGAGCTCGTTGCTGGGGGTGGTGGGCTTGAAGGTGGCCGAGAGTTCGGTCTCTGAAGTCAGTGCCATGTGGATGTCGAACTCCTCCAACGCGGCCCCGTAGGTGGCCACCACATCGAACGCGATGCTGGTGATAGGGCCGGCGGTGAGGCCAGCAGCGGTGAGTTCATCGGCGTGAACGAGGTAGGCTTGTTTAGCGCCGCCCTGCCAGTTGGCATAGGGCGCGGGCAATTGCACGAAGGCGTTGAGCCAATCCGTGTTGCCGATCGTGGCCCCGTTCAGTCGCATCACCGGGCGCCGGTGCGAAAGGTCGCCGAAGGCCATGCCGCAAGTGCGCGATGGGTCGTGCGAGAACACGTTGGCACTGGACGCGAAGGTCGTGGTGGTCTGGTTGAAGACCGCGTTGAGGAAGCCGCCCAGTTCGCCGCGCAGCGCGCAGAGTTGGATCAGGAGGTTCGATGTGCCATCCCATTCCAGTGGTACGGAGAGCTGGTGGGTGTTCCACCCGTTCACGGGCACGAAGTCGTCGAACGCCGCCACGGGCGTCATACCTTCCCAGGGTCCACGGTCTTCGCCGCTGCAGAAGACGATGAGCTGCCCTTGGGCAGGGATGCTCACGGCGGGGAATGTCCAGCGCGTTGGATCCAATGGGTCGTCACTGAGCGTATGTCCGACCAGGTCCACGGCGGTGTTGCCGGCGTTGTGGATCTCGATCCAGTCGTGGTACTCACCTGCGGCATCGGGCAGGGTGCGCGCATTACGACTGCTGGCTTCGTTGATGACGAGTTGGGCGGATACAGGAGCGGGGAGAAGCGCTACGGCGAGTAGAAGGGTTACGTAGGCTTGTTGGAGCATGCGGGCGTTCGGAACGAAGGGGCGAAGATCGGACAGTCCCGCCCAGCAGCGTCCGCCCTACAGCTTCACGAAGCGCAAGGCTTCGCGATGGTCGCCATTGTAGAGGCGCAACTGGTAAGCGCCTTCGGCCAGTGGACCGATGTCGATGATGCCATCCGCGCTATTGTCCCGCAGCACCCCGCTTGCCACGAGTTCGCCACGTGGGTCATGGATCTCGAATCGGGTGTTCCCTGGGAACGTGCGATCGGCCACCAGGTGGAGCACGTCTGCCGCAGGATTCGGATAGAGCGTGTAAGCATGCACGATGTTCTCCGCTATACCGATCTCGACCGGTTCGAAGAACGCATCGAATGCGATGGCGTCGGTGGTGAGGGTGTCGAGGAAGGCCGCCAAGAGCGTATCGGCGAAGAGGCCGTTCTGCTGCCAGTGATGGAAGACATAGCCGGGTTCGGCCTCGGCGGTGATCCCGACGGGCACACCATCGAAGTACACCCCTTCCCATGGATAGGTTTCGGGTTCGATCGTGCTGATACGGATCTTGCCGGCACCGGCTGGATGGACGTTGAGCGTCACATCCACCTGTCGCGGAAGGCTGAAGAACTGTTGGATATCATCGCGTACCACCGGTGTTCGCAGGGCCAGATCGGTCATGAACGCATCATTGTAAGCCTCGAATTGGTTCAGCAAGGCGGTGGTATCCGAACCGCGCCAGCGCAGCAGTTGATCACCCATGTCCGGACGAGTGAGGTCATAGCACTCCTGCGCGATGCCCTGGATACGCTCGTCCAGGTAGGCGCTGTTCATCACATCGGCGAACCGGTTGATGTAATAGTCGTGATAGCGCGGGTTCAGCAAGCTGCGCTGCCAGATGTTGGTGTAGGGCACCTCGGGGTCCTGGCTCGACGTGTAGATCAGGGCATTGAACTCGGGGCTTGTCTGGCCGTTCGGTGCCATGGCGGTCTCCAGGTCGGTGGTGGAGAAACGCCAGCGCTGGCCTGTTGTGTTGGAGCGATAGACTTTGATGTTGTTCAGCGGCCAATCCGTGGTCCCCATCCATTGTTGGCCGATCATGTAGTCGGTGTACCACGTGAGGTCGAAGAGCTGATCCAACGCATCCCAGTAGCCCGGGTCGGAGATGTTGAGCGCACGCATGGTGGTGACATCCTCCCAGAAACCATCGGTGCTTCCTACGTTGGCTTTCAGTGCGGGTCCGGACCAAGAGCTCACTGTGAGCACGTCCATCGAGTCGGGGTCCGCTCCATCGCGTGTTTCGAAGAACTCGCCGTCCACCTTTTCACGCAGTTCGTACAGACCGAAGTACGAGCCGTTGATGTACACGGTGACTGGGGTCCACGCTGAGTAGTAGGAGTTGGTGGCACCGGCCATCATCCGCACCTGGGCGGCATCCTTATGGGGAAGGAACAGATGTTGGTTGCTACCGTTGCGGAGATAGAGTCGGCTGTAGCGGGTGCGGTCGGGGCGGCTCGGGATCAGCGGAAGATCCACCGCGCCAGCTCCCAGTGAGCCGTTGTCCAATTCCAACCGGAAAGAGCGCTGGGGCTGTGTGCGGCTTCCTCCGTAGCCCCCATCCAGTTGCATGCCGGTGCGCTGGGAGAAGAGCAGCTCACCGTCCTCCTCGAAATAGTCCACATAAGCGGCGATCTCGTCATCGCGCCACCACCGGGTGAAGATGCCTTCTGGTCCGTTGAGGTCCTCATCATTCGTGGTGATCGAAATGATCGGCGAATGGTGCTCCGGCTGGATCAGATACGAGGCCGTGGCGATCTTGCTCGGCAGTTTGCCCAGCATGAAGGCTCGTGCACGCAGCACCGTGGTGCTGTTGATGGTGAGGGGCTGAACGAAGAGCGGTGATGTCGTAGTGGGTTCGCTTCCATCCAAGGTGTAACGTACGGTGCTGGAGCCTCCGTTGGGGTTGGTGATGTCCACGCTCACGGCGGTGGCCGAAACGGTCGACGGTGTCAGCAGGTCCGGAGTGAGCGCGTATTCGGCGTAGGGTTCGCTTCCGTTGTTGGAGGCCCCAGGTGTCGGTGTGTCGAAGAGGTACGCATTGTCCGATCCATCGGGCCATGCTCCACTGCTATGGTCGGGCATCTCCTGCTCGATGTAGAGTTCGCTGAGCAGTTGTTGGGTGGGGGAGAAGAGGAAGACCGTTTCACCACCCCGGCTAAGACCGAAGTTCGTGTGGAATTGATAGGCGCCGTACCACGGGATGAAATCCGCGGTCACGTGGTCCTCGATCACATGGCCCATGCGGATGTCCAACTCGGTGAACGAGCTGCCGTTGGTGTTCGTCACATTGAACGCAAGGCTCGTGATGTCCCCTGCGGTTAGGCCCGCTGCTGCGAGTTCGCTCGCCTTGAAAAGCATGGCATGCTTCGAGCCACCGGCCCAGCTGCCATACGGTGCAGGGTACTGGATGTTGTTGTTCACCCAGTCGTTCGTGCCGATCGTAACACCGTTCAAGCGGACAACGGGACGCTTTTGCGAGACATTCCCGATGCGTTGACCGCAGGCTTGGGCCACGGAATCCGTGTAGGTGAAGGTGCACGAGGGGAACGCTGTGCTGGTCTGTTGCATCGAAGCGTTCAAGCTGGTTCCCGCGGAATTCAGAGCACAGATCTCCACCAGTACGTTCGATGTTCCATCCCAAGTGAACGGCGCTGCGAAAGGATGGGTGTTCCAGCCTACGACGGGAGTATATCCAAGGATGGCTGCGACGGTGGTCTGCCCGGCGCGTGGAAGACGATCATAACCACTACAGAACACCACCAGATGCCCTTGCGGTGCGATACCCATCGCTGGGAATGTCCACCGGTCCGGGTCGTTCACATCATCGGTGAGGGAATAGCCCTGGAGGTTCACCCATTCGGAGCTCGGGTTATAGAGCTCGATCCAATCGTGGAATTCGCCATTCTCATCGGCGATCGTCCGGAGATTGCGACTGCTTCCTTCGTTGATGCGCACTTGTGCGCTGGCGATGGAAAGGAACAGGAATGCCCCTAGGAGAGTGGAGGCGCGATGTGTTGCCATGGCGTTAAGCGGATGCGAATTTCGTCTTTATCGGTCCGAAGGTCAATAGGTTAGGGCGGAGCATGCTTCCGAATGGAGGTGGTACCGGCCGGATCTTGACGTGGTGCCATGGGTGCCGATCATCATAAAGTTCTGTTAATGGGTGGTCCGTTGCCTGAGGAACCAATTACGTTCGCAGCCGTTAAGAAGCCATGGAACGCCTACGGATGAAGAACCTCCTGCTCGCATGCGCGGTCATGCTGGGCATCCAGTTCTGCTGTCCCGTGGGTCTGCGTGCAGGCGACCATGCCCCGGTAGCTGAGCTGATCAGCCTGGGGGTGAAGGATGCCGAGTGCGAGGTGGAGGTGGATGACGTGTTCCACTTGGAGTTGGCCATCACCGCGCTGCTTTGCCGTTCCGAAGTGGTCGACTCGTTTGTCGACCAGCTCGTTGAGCCGACCCGGGTGAGCGATCCGTTGCTCCCCACTGCTGGGCTATTCCCCAGCGCTCCCTGATCTTTTTTCGCCCGGACCTTGTGCCGGGTGTAGTGGCTACTTGAGCCACCGGTGTCCACTGTGCGCTTTGGCGCAAGGCGAGGTCACCAGCAGTCCGCGGCCCTGCCTGCGGTAGTCCGGAACGCACATCGTTCCTCATCCCTGATCATTTCCAGCAAGCATGTTCCCATTCGAAGGATCGAAGCATCGCCGTGCGCACCGTGCGTATGGCCCGTTCCACTTGACCACGACAGCGATCGTCGTTCTGGTCGCGACTTTCTTCGCCGCCTGTGGTGATCACCACGAGGAGGCTCACGAAGGCCACGCCCAGGGCCGCTACCCGGTAACCACGGCGTTGATGACGGATACCGTGGTCCAACGCGAATACGTGTGTCAGATCCACTCGGAGCAGCACATCGAGGTGCGGGCATTGGAGGAGGGATACTTGCAGGACATCCTTGTAGATGAAGGGCAATTCGTGAAAGAGGGGCAACTCCTCTTCAGGATACAGCCGGTGCTCTATCAGGCGGAGGTGGACAAGGCCCGCGCGGAGGTGGAGTTCGCGGAGATCGAGTACAACAACACCAAGGCGTTGGCGGATAGCAATGTGGTCTCGCCCAACGAGCTGGCCATGGCCAAGGCGCATCTGTCCAAAGCCCGAGCGAAGCTCTCCATGGCCCAGGCCCATTTGGGGTTCACCGAAGTGCGAGCGCCATTCAGTGGTATTCTGGGTCGCCTGCATGTGCGAAAGGGCAGTATGGTGGACGACGGGGACCTGCTGACCGAACTATCGGACAATGGCAACATGTGGGTGTATTTCAATGTGCCCGAGGCGGAGTACCTCGCCTATCAGAAGAGCGCACGCGCTGGGCAGGGTACCAAGGTGAAATTGCTGCTGGCTGATGCCGAGGTCTTCGAAGAGGACGGTGAGATCACGGCGATCGAGAGTGACTTCGACAACAAGACCGGGAACATCGCCTTCCGTGCCACCTTTCCGAATCCTCACGGGCTATTACGGCATGGTCAGACGGGCAACATCCAGATGGAGTCCCATTTGAAGGATGTACTGCTTATTCCGCAGAAGGCCACGTTCGAAGTACTTGATCATCGCTATGTGTATGTCGTTGGTCCGGACAGTATCGCTCGAGCCACGCGCGTGGAGGTGGGGCCCGAACTGCAGCATCTGTTCGTGATCACCGCGGGTCTGCGCAAGGAGGATCGCTTCTTGCTCGAGGGACTGCGCAAGGTGAAGGACAACGGCAAGGTGCAGGTGCGCGAAGTGCCGGTGGATTCGGTCGTGACACACCTTGAACTCTATGCCGAGTGATCGGTTGAAAGATCGCTGACCATGTTCAGGAACTTCATCCAACGGCCGGTACTGGCCATCGTCATCTCGGTGCTCATCGTGTTCATGGGGCTGCTTTCGATACGGAGCCTGCCCACGGCACAGTTCCCGGAGATCGCCCCCACCACGGTGAACATCTTCATCGCATATCCGGGAAGTAGCGCGGACGTGCTTACGAAGAGCACGATCATCCAATTGGAGACCGCGATAAACGGCGTACAAGGCATGCGTTACATCGCCAGCGACGCCACCAGCGCAGGCGAGGGCACCATTCGGGTGATCTTCGAGCCCGGCACCGACCCCAACGAAGCCGTGGTGCGTGTGAAGACACGCGTGGACCAGGTGATGCCCAATCTGCCTTTGCTGGTGCAACGCGAAGGGGTGATCATCACACCGGTGCAGCCCAGCATGCTCATGTACATCAACCTCTATGGCAACGCTGAGGATGCGGATGAGCTTTTCCTGTACAATTATTCGTTCACCCAGATCATTCCCGAGGTCCAGCGGATACCGGGCGTCGCGCAAGCGCAGATCCTGGGGAGTCGCAAGTATGCCATGCGCATCTGGATGAAGCCCGACCGCATGCGGGCCTACAACATCTCCGCCGAGGAGGTGATGAAGGCCATGGAGGAACAGAGTCTGATCGCCCGGCCAGGACGCTTGGGTCAGAGTTCCGGCATCAACGCACAGGCCTTGGAGTACGTGCTGATCTACCAAGGCCAGTACAACGAGCCGGAGCAGTACAAGGACATCATCATCCGCGCGAATGAGGAGGGCGAGATGATCCGCTTGCGTGATATCGCGGAGGTGGAACTCGGTAGCGAGTTCTTCGACATCTATTCCAACCTGGATGGGAAGCCATCGGCTTCGATCGTGCTGAAGCAGACCCTGGGAAGCAACGCCAGTGAGGTCATCGCACAGGTGAAGGAGAAGATGAAGGAACTGGAGGAGTTCATGCCTCCCGGTGTGGAATACAAGGTGAGTTACGACGTGTCCACCTTCCTTGATGCATCCATGGAACAGGTGTTACACACGCTGCGCGACGCCTTCATCCTGGTAGCGCTCGTGGTATTCCTTTTCCTCGGTGATTGGCGGTCGACCTTGATCCCCATCATCGCCGTGCCTGTGTCGTTGATCGGGGCGTTCTTCATCATGCAGCTCTTCGATCTTTCGATCAACCTCATCACGCTCTTCGCGCTCGTCCTGGCCATCGGCATCGTGGTGGACGACGCGATCGTGGTGGTGGAGGCCGTGCATGCCAAGATGCAGGAACGGCATGAGCTCACGCCTTATGCGGCGGTGAAGGAAGTGATGGGCGAGATCGGTGGGGCCATCATCGCCATCACACTGGTGATGGTGTCGGTGTTCATCCCCATCTCCTTCATGACCGGTCCGGTGGGTGTGTTCTACCGGCAGTTCTCCATCACCATGGCGGGCTCCATCATCCTCTCGGCGATCGTGGCGCTCACCCTCACGCCGGTGCTCTGCGCCATGATCCTGAAGCCGCATGGTGCAGGCCTCAAGAAGAAGTCGTTGATGGACCGCTTCATCGATTCGTTCAACCGCGGCTTCGAGAAGGTCACCGGTCGCTACGTGGATATCTTGAACCGGACCGTCGCTCGGCGTGTCGTCACCTTCGGCGTGCTTGGCCTGTTCTGTGTGGGCATTTACGTGACCGATCGTGTGCTTCCGGCGGGTTTCATCCCCAGTGAGGACCAGGGGACGATCTACGCGATCATCCAGACACCACCGGGTTCCACACTGGAGACGACCAATGAGGTGGCCCGTGAGCTTCAGCGCATCTGCAAGGGGATCCCGGAGGTGGAGTCGGTCTCTTCGCTCGCGGGTTACGAGATCATGACGGAAGGTCGTGGCTCGAACGCCGGTACCTGCTTGATCGACCTGAAGCCCTGGCATGATCGCGATAAAGGCGTTCGAGAGGTGATGGAGGAGTTGGAGGAACGGACCAAGGACCTCGGTGCTATCATCGAGTACTTCGAGCCGCCTGCGGTGCCGGGTTTCGGAAGCTCTGATGGCTTCTCCCTGCGAATGATCGACAAGACCAACGGAACGGACTACCACGAGTTCGAGCGTATCAACAATACGTTCATGGATGCCCTTCGTGAACGAAAGGAACTCTCCGGTCTCTTCACCTTCTACGCGGCGAACTATCCGCAGTACGAAATGATCATCGACAACAAGGTGGCCATGCAAAAGGGGGTGTCCATCGGCAAGGCCGTGGAGAACCTGAACATCCTTATCGGCAGCACCTACGAGCAAGGGTTCATCCGCTTCGGCAGGTTCTTCAAGGTATATGCCCAAGCGGCTCCGGAGTATCGGCGCTATCCCTCTGACCTGGAAGGTCTCTTCGTGAAGAACGAG